>NZ_JALGBI010000001.1:2700000-3000000 GCF_022809125.1 Variovorax terrae
TCGGTAGCACGGCTTTCGCCCAGACCAAATGGGACCTTCCGGCCGCCTACCCCGCCACCAACTTCCACACCGAGAACCTGGCTCAGTTCGCCAGCGACGTGGACAAGGCCACCGGCGGCAAGCTCAAGATCACGGTGCACGCCAATGCCTCGCTGTTCAAGGCCAACGAGATCAAGCGCGCGGTGCAGAGCGGCCAGGCCCAGATCGGCGAAGTACTGCTGGTCAACTTCGAGAACGAGAGCCCGCTCTACGGCGTCGACGGCATCCCCTTTCTCGCCACCAGCTACGCCGAGTCGAAGAAGCTCGCCGCCGCCCAGAAGCCCGCGCTCGACAAGCTGCTGGGCGCCCAGGGCATGAAGCTGCTGTTCACGGTGGCCTGGCCGCCGCAGGGCATCTATGTGAACAAGGAGCTCACGGCCGTGGCCGACATGCGCGGCCTCAAGTGGCGCGCCTACAGCCCGGCCACCGCCAAGATCGCCGAGCTGGTGGACGCCCAGCCGGTCACCATCCAGGCCGCCGAGCTGTCGCAGGCGCTGGCCACCGGCGTGGTCAACAGCTACATGAGCTCGGGCTCCACCGGCTACGACTCCAAGACCTATGAAAGCATCAAGTACTGGTACGACACCCAGGCCTGGCTGCCCAAGAACGCCGTGCTGGTGAACCAGAAGTCCTTCGAGGCGCTCGACAAGCCCACGCAGGACGCCCTGCTCAAGGCCGCGGCCGAGGCCGAGACACGCGGCTGGAAGCTCAGCGAAGAGAAGAACGAGTGGTACAAGAAGGCGCTGGCCGACAAGGGCATGAAGATCATGGTGCCCCCGCCCAAGCTGGTGGCCGACCTGAAGCAGGTCGGCAGCGTGATGCTGGCCGACTGGCAGAAGAAGGCCGGCGCCGACGGCGCGGCGGTGATCAACGCCTTCAGGAAGTAAGGAAGCCCCATGCGCCGGTTCCTGGACCGTCTCTACCTGGCTTCGGGCGCCGTCGGCGCCCTTTTTGTTGCGCTGATCTGCGTGCTGATGATCGCGCAGAGCGTGCTGCGCGAGTTCGGCGTGCGCACCGGCGCGGTCAACGACCTGGTGGCCTGGAGCTGCGCCGCCGCCTCGTTCTTCGCGATGGCGCATGCCTTCAAGCATGGCGACTTCGTGCGCGTCACGCTGCTGCTGGAGGCGGTGCCCGCGCGCTGGCGCCGCACGCTCGAGATCGCCTGCCTGGCCATCGGCACCGTCTGCGTGGGCTACCTGGCCTGGTGGGCCAACAAGTTCACCTACGAGAGCTACATGTTCCACGAAATGGCCCAGGGCCTGCTGCCGATCCCGATCTGGATTCCGCAGGCCAGCTTCGCGCTCGGCTCGCTGCTGCTGCTGGTGGCCGTGGCCGACGAACTCATCATCGTGCTGCGCGGCGGCAAGCCGAGCTATGTCGTCGCCGTCGAGGAACGGCACGCCAAGGGCGACTTCTCCTCTGACGTATGAGATGGGCCCACCTCCGAAGCGCCTGCGGCGCCTCCCCCTCCAGGGGGTGCCACCAGCGGCCCGGCAAAGCCGGCTCCGCGGTGGCCCTGGAACGGGCCTCGCCTGGGTGCGGGGCTGGCTGCAATGCGTTCGGCTAGGCGACTGACCCCTTTCCCCCAACAACTCAACATATAACAACATGGATATCCTGCTTGTCGGCGGCCTGCTGCTGCTGATCATGATGGTGCTGCTCTCGGGCGGCGTCTGGATCGCGATGACGCTGGCGATCTGCGGCTGGGTCGGCCAGGCCTTCTTCACCACCACCTCGCCGGGCAACAACCTGTTCTCGGCGTTCTGGGAAAGCAACGCGAGCTGGGAGCTGGCGGCGCTGCCGCTGTTCATCTGGATGGGTGAGATCCTGTTCCGCACCAAGCTCAGCGAGGAGATGTTCGAGGGCCTGCGCCCCTGGCTCAACCGCGTGCCGGGCCGGCTCATGCACACCACCATCCTGGGCTGCGGCATCTTCGGCTCGGTCTCGGGCTCGTCGGCGGCCACCTGCGCCACCATCAGCAAGGTGGCGCTACCCGAGCTGCTCAAGCGCGGCTACAGCGAGAAGATCGCGCTCGGCTCGCTGGCCACGGCCGGCACGCTGGGCATCCTGATCCCGCCCTCGATCACCATGGTGGTGTATGCGGTGGCGGCCGACGCCTCCATCATCCGCATCTTCCTCGCGGGCTTCCTGCCGGGCTTCCTGCTGATGGCGCTCTTCAGCGGCTACATCATCTGGTGGAGCCTGCGCCACCCCGAGCAGGTGCCCGCGGCCGATCCGCCGAGCAGCTTCGTGCAGAAGGTGCGCCAGTCGGGCAACCTGATCCCCTGCGCGGCGCTGATCGTCTTCATCGTCTGGGTGCTGGTGGCCGGCTACGCCACCGCCACCGAGTGCGCGGCCTACGGCGTGGTCGGCTCGCTCGGCCTGGCGCTGTGGAGCCGCACGCTGACCTGGAAGAACTTCTGCGAGGGCCTGATGGGCACCACGCGCACCAGTTGCATGATCATGTTCATCCTGGCCGGCGCGGCCTTCCTGACCAAGACCATGGCCTTCACCGGCATCCCGCGCGAGCTGGCCGAATGGGTGGACCACATGCACCTGTCGCCGTTCGCGCTGATCACGGTGCTGACCCTGGTCTACCTGGTGCTCGGCACGGCGCTGGACGGCATCTCGATGATCGTGCTGACCAGCGCGGTGGTGTTGCCCATGATCCAGAAGGCCGGCTTCGACCTGGTGTGGTTCGGCATCTTCATCGTGCTGCTGGTCGAGATCGCCGAGGTCACGCCGCCGGTGGGCTTCAACCTGTTCGTGCTGCAGAACATGACGGGCAAGGACAGCAACACCATCGCGCGCGCCGCGATTCCGTTCTTCGCCTGCCTGGTGGTGTGCATCGTGCTGATCACGGTCTTTCCGCAGATCGTGACCATCCTGCCCGATCTGGTGATGGGCAAGGACAAATAGCCGCCAGGATCACGCCATGCTTGCCGTTCTCGCCATCTGCATCGGTGCCAGCGTGGGCGCCCTCGCCCGCTGGGGGCTCGGCCTGTGGCTCAGCCCCGGCGGCGTCCTGCCCTGGGGCACGCTCGCGGCCAACCTGATCGGGGGCTACCTCGTCGGCGTGTCGGTGGCCGTGTTCCAGGCCCTGCCCCAGCTCGACCCGGCCTGGCGGCTGGCCATCATCACGGGCTTTCTCGGTGGCCTGACCACCTTCTCGAGCTTCTCGGCCGAGGTCGTGGCCATGCTGCAGCAGCAGCGCTACGGCCTGGCGCTGGGCACAGCCCTGCTGCATGTCGGCGGCTCGCTGCTGCTGACCATCGTGGGCATGCGGTCCACGATGCTGGTGATCCACTGACCAGACGGGCCGGGTTTCGGATCGGCATAGGGCGGCCGCCGCCGCACGGCAGCGGCCTGCGCTTGCTAGCATCGGGGGCCGCCTTCCTCCGGATTCGCCCGCCATGTTCAAGTTTTTCGAAACCCGCGTCGCCGACGTCACCGCACCGCCTGGCGTCGCCGACAGCGGACCGCCCCGGGATCTGCTGGCCTTCTACTGGCACTTCATCCGCCAGACCCGGGGCCTGTACCTCGCGATGCTGGCCACCGGCCTGTGCGTGGCGCTGATCGACACCCTGATCCCGGTGTTCATCGGCAAGCTGGTGGGCCTGATGACCGCGGCCGATCCGGCGCAGGCACTGCAGGCCCAGGCCCACGTGCTGGCGGGCATCGCGCTGGTCCTGCTGCTGGGGCGGCCGCTGGTGATCCTGCTGGACAGCCTGGTGCGCAACAACGCCGTCATCCCCGGCGTGACGACGCTGATCCGCTGGCAGAGCCACTGGCACGTGGTGCGCCAGGGGGCGCCGTTCTTCCAGAACGACTTCGCCGGGCGCATCGCCAACCGCGTGATGAACACCGCCAACTCGCTGCGCGAGAGCGTGGTGGCGGCGGTGCGCGCCGTCTGGTACATCATGGTGTACGGCCTCGGCGCGATGTCGCTGATGTTGGCCTTCGACTGGCGGCTGGCCCTGCCCACCCTGGCCTGGATCCTCGGCTACCTGCTATTCCTGCGCCATTTCGTGCCGCGCATGCGCGACCTGTCGCGCGTCAGCAGCGAGGCCCGCTCGCTGGTCATGGGCCGCGTGGTGGACAGCTACACCAACATCCTGACGGTCAAGCTGTTCTCGCGCGCGCAGGCCGAGGATGCCTACGTGCGCGAAGCCATCGACGACCACCGCGGCAAGATCGCCGCCCACATGCGCATGACCACGGGCTTCATGTTCACGCTCACGCTGCTCAATGCACTGCTGCTGGTGTCGACCGCCGGCATCGGCCTGTGGCTGTGGGCCAGCCACCTGATCAGCCCCGCGGTGGTGGCCACGGCGCTGCCGCTGGTCTGGCAGATCGCCAACATGGCCGGCTGGGTCAGTTGGGAAGTCTCGGGCATCTTCGAGAACGTCGGCGTGGTGCAGGAGGGCATCGAATCCATCGCCGTGCCGCACAGCCTGGTGGACGCGCCGCAGGCCGGCGCGCTGCGCGTGCCGCATGGCGACATCCGCTTCGAGAACGTGCGCTTCAGCTACGGCCGCCAGGCCGGCAGCGGGCGGCCGGTGATCGACGGCCTGAACCTGCACATCCGCGCAGGCGAGCGCGTCGGGCTGGTGGGCCGCTCGGGCGCGGGCAAGTCCACGCTGATGAACCTGCTGCTGCGGTTTCATGACGTCGAGGGCGGGCACATCCGCATCGACGGCCAGGACCTGCGCGAGGTGACGCAGGAGAGCCTGCGCGCGGCCATCGGCACGGTGACGCAGGACACCTCGCTGTTGCACCGCTCCATCGCCGCCAACATCCGCTATGGCCGCCCCGAGGCCACGCTGGCCCAGGTGCAGGCCGCGGCCGCGCGCGCCCATGCGCACGAGTTCATCGAGGAGCTGAACGACTGGAAAGGCCGCACCGGCTACGAGGCCCATGCGGGCGAACGCGGGGTGAAGCTCTCGGGCGGCCAGCGCCAGCGGGTGGCACTGGCGCGCGTCGTGCTCAAGGACGCGCCCATCCTGATCCTGGACGAGGCCACCTCGGCGCTGGACAGCGAGGTCGAGGCCGCGATCCAGGAGCAGCTGACGTCGCTGATGCAGGGCAAGACCGTGATCGCCATCGCCCATCGCCTGAGCACCATTGCGCGCATGGAGCGCCTGGTGGTCATGGACGCGGGGCGCATCGTCGAGCAGGGAACGCACCAGGAACTGCTGCAGCTTGGCGGCCACTACGCGAAGCTGTGGCGCCGCCAGTCCGGCGGCTTCCTGGCCACCGACCTCGGCGAGGACGAGGCGCCCGAAGCCGTCGCGGCCTGAGCCCGCGCGGCACGTCTCAGAGCCTGCTCACAGGCTCTCAGGCCGCCGTGCGCGGCACGCCGCACACCAGCACGCCCGGGTCGTTGGCCGGCAGGTCGCGCTCGTTCTTGGCCTGGGCCACGTCCACGTCGTGCGGCAGGGCCACGCCGTTCTTCACGGCCAGGATCTCGGCCATCACGCTCACCGCGATCTCGGACGGCGTCTTGCTGCCGATGTAGATGCCGATCGGCCCGCGCAGGCGCGCCAGGCTCTCCGTGGTCTGCTCGAAGTGCTCGATCATGCGCGCGTGGCGCGCCTCGTTGTTGCGGCGCGAACCGATGGCGCCGACATAGAAGGCCTCGGTCTTGAGCGCCTCCAGCAGGGCCAGGTCGTCGAGCTTGGGGTCGTGCGTGAGCGCCACCACGCAGCTGCGGCGGTCGGGGTTGAAGGCGATCACCACGTCGTCGGGCATGTCGCTCACCACGGTGGCGCCCGGCACGCTCCAGACGCCGCGGTATTCCTCGCGCGGGTCGCACACCGTGACCGCGAAGCCGCTGAACAGCGCCATGGTGGCCAGGTACTCGGTGAGCTGGCCGGCGCCGATCAGCAGCATGCGGTACTCCGGGCCGAAGGTGTTGACCAGCTCGTCGTCGCTCAGCGCGAGTTCCGCCGGCAGCAGCGCCTCGGCCAGCTGCGCGGCGCCGTCGGCCAGCCGCACCGTGCGCTGCACCAGCCGCCCGGCCTCCAGCTGGCCCACCAGCTCGGCCAGGCCGGCGCCGTCCGGGTCGTATTCGAGCAGCAGCTCCAGCGTGCCGCCGCAGGGCAGGCCGAAGCGGTGCGCCTCGTCGGCCGTGATGCCGTACTTGACGAAGCCCGGCGCGCCCGAGGGAATGCGGTGCTCCCCGTCCTTGCCGGCATAGGCCTGGGTGAAGCGGTAGATCAGGTCGTCCTCGATGCAGCCGCCCGAGACCGAGCCGACCACCGCGCCGTCCTCGCACAGCGCCATGATGGAGCCGATCGGGCGCGGCGACGAGCCCCAGGTGCGCACCACCGTGGCCAGCAGCGCGCGCCGGCCCGCCAGCCGCCAGTCGCGCAGCGTGCGCAGCACCATGACGTCGAGGTTTTCCATGAACGCTCCTTGCAGCCCGGACCGACCTTAGCGCAGCAGCAAAATCCCTGCTGCCAGCGCGATCGCCACCACAATCCAGATCCAGACCGGAATTTTTGCATCATTTCCGGCGGAGGTCCTTGTCGGCTGGTCATTGGATGCTATCGATTCAATAGCATCCGGTGCCGGGTGGCGGCGCTGCATTTCCTGGTCGAAGCGCTTGAAGAAGTCTTCGGCCATCGATTTGGCGGCGCCGTCGATCAGCCGCTGGCCGAGCTGCGCCACCTTGCCGCCGACCTGGGCGTTGACGCTGTAGGCCAGCTCGCAGCCGCCCTCGCCGGGCGTGAGCGCGACCTTGGCACTGCCCTTGCCGAAGCCGGCCGCGCCGCCCTGCCCGTCGAAGGCCAGCGTGTAGCTGCTCGGCGGCTGGATGTCGGACAGCGTGATCTTGCCCGCGAACTTCGCCGACACCGGCCCGATCTTCAGCGCCATGCCCACCGCGTACTGGTTCTCGCCCGTGGCTTCGACCTTGTCGCAGCCCGGGATGCAGGCCTTGAGCACCTCGGGGTCGTTCAACGCGTCCCAGGCCTGTTGTTGCGTCACCGCGAGCTGGCGGCTGCCTTGCATGTCCATGTTGTGAGTCCTTGTGTTTCGGTGGTGTCGGGAACGATCGCGCAGCGTGGAAGCGCGCGCCTCAGTGTTTCATCAGGGCCGCGAGGCCGGCTGCCAGCTCCTCGAGCCGGCTCAGATTGTGAACCGCCAGCATGCCCTGCGCATGGCGGTGCAGCACGGCCGCGCCGCGCGCCACGGGCGCGTAGCCGTCAAAGCGCAGCAGCGGGTTGAGCCACAGCAGGCGGCGGCTGCGCCGGCCCAGCCAGGCGAGTTCGGCCTCCAATTGCGCGGGCTCGCCGGTGTCCAGCCCGTCGCTGATGACCAGCACCAGCGTGCGCCGCCCCACCAGCCGGCGCGCATGCTGGGTGCGCAGGCTGGCCAGCGACTCGCCCAGCCGCGTGCCGCCTGCGAAGTCCTCGATCAGCGCGCCGGCGGCGCGCAGCATGTCGTCGGTGTCGGCCAGCCGGAAGGCCGGCGTGAGATCGGTCAGGTGGGTGCCGAAGGCGAACACGTCGCGCCGGCCCCGGTGCCCGCCCAGGCTGCGCGTGGCCGCGTGCAGGAAGGCCAGCAGCAGCCGCGCGTAGCGCTCCATCGAGCCCGACACGTCCACCAGCACCAGCAGCGGCAGCGGCTGTTCGCGCCGCGTCAGCCGGGGCAGGCGCAGCAGTTCGCCACCGGTGCGCGCCGCGTGGCGCATCACGCCGGGCCAGTGCATGCGGGCGCCGGCCGCGCCGGGCCGCGTGCGGCGCGCCGCCACCTGCGGCACGGGCAGCGCAATGTCGCGCGCCAGGCGCTCGACCAGGCGGTATTCGCTGGCGCCCAGGGCGTTGAAGTCGGCGTGCCTGAGGCGCTGCAGGTCGCTGGCGGTCATGGCGGCGTCGAAATCCACGGTGTCTTCGGCCGGCTTCGGCGCCTGGCGGCCGAAGCCCTGCTGCGGCGACAGCGCCTCGCGCACGCGCGGGCGGCGCCGGGACGGCTCGGCCTTGCCTTCGGCGCTCGGCAGCATCTGGGCCAGCAGCTTGTGGGCCACGTCGGGGTTGCGGAAATAGGCGTCGAACAGTTCGCGGAACACCCCGCGGTCCTGCTCGCGGCTGACCATCACGGCCTCCAGCGCGGCGCCGAGGTCGGCGCGGTCGTGCACACCCACGGCCAGCGCGGCATCGCAGGCCAGCGCAAGGCGCGAGCTGTCCATGCGCACGCCGGCGCGGCGCAGCGCGCGGCCGAAGCCCGCGATGTTGTCGGCCAGCTTGCCGGTGCGTGCATCTCCGAGCAGCATCGTTGCCCCTTCAGGACGCGGCTTCTTCGGGCTTGAGCAGCTGCTCGGCCAGGTCGCGCGTGAGCGCGGCCACGTCCTCGCGCTGCTTGAACAGCACGCCTGCCGTGTCGGCCACCACCTCGGGGTCGACCGCCAGCGTGTCCAGCGCCACCAGCGCCTTGGCCCATTCCACGCTCTCGGCGATGCCGGGCGCGCGCTGGAAGGCGTTGGCAAAGGGCTGGCTGCGCAGCCGCCCGACGAACTCGGCCACCTGGGCCGACAGCGCTTCGCCGGCCTGCGGCACGCGGGCGCGCACGATGGCCAGCTCGCGCTCGCGCTCGGGGTAGTCGAGCCAGTGGTAGAGGCAGCGGCGCTTGACGGCGTCGTTGAGCTCGCGCGTGCGGTTGCTGGTGAGGATGGTCACGGGCGCCGCCTCGGCGCGCACGGTGCCGATCTCGGGAATGCTGACCTGGTATTCGCCCAGGTATTCGAGCAGGAAGGCCTCGAACGGCTCGTCGGCGCGGTCCACCTCGTCGATCAGCAGCACGGCGCCGGGCGCGGGCGCCTGCAGCGCCTGCAGCAGCGGGCGGCGGATCAGGTAGCGGTCCTGGTAGACCTCGCGCTCGACCTCTGCCGCGTCATCGGGGCCCTGCCCCTGCGCGCGCAGCTCGGCGGCCCGCATGTGCAGCAGCTGCGCCGCGTAGTTCCATTCGTAGAGCGCTTCGCGCAGCTCCAGCCCGTCGTAGCACTGCAGCCGCAGCAGCGGGCGCTGCAATGCCGCCGCGAGCGCCTTGGCCAGCTCTGTCTTGCCTACGCCCGGCTCGCCCTCCAGCAGCAGCGGGCGCTGCAGCCGCAGCGCCAGGAACACGGCGGCGGCCAGCCGGCGATCGGCAAAGTAGCCGCCTTGTTCCAGGGCTTGCGTGACAGCATCGATCGTTGAGAAGGTGGGGACTGCAGGGAGGGTCGTCATGAAGCGAAGGCTAACCCAGCGCCTTGGCCACCGCGCGCTGGGCCTGCACGCTGATCAGGTTGGCCCGGTAGGCGGCCGAGGCATGGATGTCGCTGTTGAGGTCGGTCGCGTCGATCTTGACGGCCGCCGCGGCCTCGGGCGTGAAGCTCTTGCCGAGTGCGACCTCCAGCCCGGGGTGGCGGAACACGCCGTTACCCGCGCCGGTCACCGCCACGCGCACGCCGCCATCGGTCTGGGCCACGAACACGCCGACCAGCGCAAAGCGCGAGGCCGGCTGCTTGAACTTCATGTAGGCCGCGCGCTTCGGAACCGGGAAGCTGATCGCGGTGATCAGCTCGCCGTCTTCCAGCGCGGTGGCGAACATGCCCTGGAAGAAATCGTCGGCGGCGATCTTGCGCTTCGTGGTCTGGACCGTGGCGCCCAGCGCCAGCACCGCGCTCGGGTAGCAGGCCGCGGGATCGTTGTTGGCCACCGAGCCGCCCAGCGTGCCCATGGCACGTACCTGCTTGTCACCGATGTGGGCGGCAAGGTCGGCCAGCGCGGGAATCGCGGCCTGGACCACGGCGCTGGCTGCCACGTCGGCATGGCAGGTCATGGCCCCGATCACGAGGGCGCTGCCCTCCTGGCGGATGCCGACCAGCTCCTTGATGCCGCCCAGGTCGGCCAGCGCCTCGGGGTTGGAGAGGCGCAGCTTCATCGAGGCCAGCAGGGTCTGGCCGCCGGCCAGGACCTTGGCGCCCCCGGCGGCGAGCTTCGCCGCATCGGCCGTGGTGGCGGGACGTTCGAAGGTGAATGCATACATGGTGGATATCTCCTCGGGTCGGTCAGGCCTTGGCGGTTTGAATGGCTTCCCAGACCCGGCTGGGAGAGGCCGGCATGTCGAACTCTTTCACGCCCAGCGGGTGGAGTGCGTCGAGCACCGCGTTGATGACGGCCGGCGGCGAGCCGATGGCGCCGGCCTCGCCGCAGCCCTTGGTGCCCAGCGGGTTGTGGCTGCACGGCGTGCACACGGTGTCGAGCTTGAACTGCGGGAAATCGTCGGCGCGCGGCATGGCGTAGTCCATGAAGCTGCCGGTCAGCAGCTGGCCGGTTTCCTTGTCGTAGACGCAGTTCTCCAGCAGCGCCTGGCCGATGCCCTGCACCAGGCCGCCGTGCACCTGGCCCTCGACGATCATCGGGTTGATGATGGTGCCGAAATCGTCCACCGCGGTGAAGCGGTCCACCCGCGTGCTGCCGGTGGCGGGGTCGATCTCCACTTCGCAGATGTAGGTGCCTGCGGGGAAGGTGAAATTGGTCGGGTCGTAGAACGCGGTTTCGTTCAGGCCCGGCTCGAGCTTGTCCAGCGGGTAGTTGTGCGGCACGTAGGCCGTGAGCGCCACCTGGCCGAAGGTGATCTTCTTGTCGGTGCCCTTGACGGTGAACTCGCCGTTGGCGAACTCGACGTCGGCATCGCTCGCCTCCATCAGGTGCGCCGCGATCTTCTTGGCCTTGGTCTCGATCTTGTCGAGCGCCTTCATGATGGCCGCGCCGCCGACCGAGATCGAGCGCGAGCCGTAGGTGCCCATGCCGAACGGCACGCGGCCGGTGTCGCCGTGCACCACGTCCACGTTCTCCACCGGGATGCCCAGCCGCGCCGCCACCACCTGCGCGAAAGTGGTTTCATGGCCCTGGCCATGGCTGTGCGAGCCGGTGAACACCGTCACGCTGCCCGTGGGGTGCACGCGCACCTCGCCGCACTCGAACAGGCCGGCGCGCGCGCCCAGCGCGCCCGCGATGTTGGAGGGCGCGATGCCGCAGGCCTCGATGTAGCTGCTGTAGCCGATGCCGCGCCTGAGGCCCCGGGCCTCGCTCGCCTTCCTGCGTGTGTCGAAGCCGGCCACGTCGGCCAGCGCCCTGGCCTTGTCCATGCAGGCGTGGTAGTCGCCCACGTCGTACTGCAACGCCACCGGCGTCTGGTAGGGGAAGCTGGTGATGAAGTTGCGCTGGCGGATCTCGTCCTGGCCCAGGCCCATCTCCCAGCCGCAGCGGCTGACCAGGCGCTCCAGCAGGTAGGTGGCCTCGGGCCGGCCGGCGCCGCGGTAGGCATCCACCGGCGCGGTGCTGGTGAACCAGGCGTCCACTTCCACGTAGATCTGCGGGCAGGTGTACTGCCCCGCCAGCAGCGTGGCATAGAGGATGGTGGGCACGGCCGTCGAGAAGGTGGACAGGTAGGCCCCCATGTTGGCGTCGGTATGCACGCGCATCGCGAGGAACTTGCCGTCCTTGTCCATCGCCATCTCGGCATGGCTCACATGGTCGCGGCCATGGGCGTCGGACAGGAAGGATTCGCTGCGCTCGGCCGTCCACTTGATGTTGCGGTTGAGCTGCTTGGCGGCCCAGGTCAACGCCACGTCCTCGGCATACAGAAAGATTTTGGAGCCGAAGCCGCCGCCCACGTCGGGTGCGATCACGCGCACCTTGTGCTCGGGCAGGCCGAGCACGAAGGCTGTCATCAGCAGGCGCTCGACGTGCGGGTTCTGGTTGGCCACATAGAGCGTGTACTCGTCGCTGGCGCGGTTGTACGAGCCGATGGCCGCGCGCGGCTCCATGGCGTTGGGGATCAGGCGGTTGTTCACGAGGTCGAGCCGGGTGACGTGCGCGGCCTTGGCGAAGGCCGCGTCCACCTGCGACTTGTCGCCGATGGCCCATTTGTAGCAATGGTTGTCGGGCGCCGCATCATGCAGCGCCGGGCCGTTCTTCGCATCGCTCACGCCCACCACGGGCGCCAGCACGTCGTAGTCGACCTCCACCGCCTCGGCCGCATCCTTGGCCTGCTGCAGCGACTCGGCCACCACCATGGCCACGTGGTCGCCGACATAGCGCGCCTTGCCCTGGGCCAGGATCGGGTGCGGCGGCTCCTTCATCGGCTGGCCGTCGGTGCTGGTGATGAGCCAGCCGCAGGGCAGGCCGCCCATCTTGCCCTCCACGTCCTTGCCGGTGAAGACCCTGAGCACGCCGGGCATGGCGGCGGCCCGCGCCGTGTCGATGCCCTTGATGGCCGCATGCGCATGCGGCGAGCGCACGAACACCGCATGGGCCTGGTGGGCCAGCGTCACGTCGTCGGTGTACTGGCCGGCGCCGGTGAGGAAGCGGTAGTCCTCCTTGCGGCGGACCGCCTCGCCGATGTGCGGCAGCCTGGAAAAATCGGAAGCACCCATGTTCTGTCTCCTTCGCTTCGTTCAGGAGGCCGCGGCCATGGCGGCCTGGCCCTGCTGCACGGCCTTGACGATGTTCTGGTAGCCCGTGCAGCGGCACAGGTTGCCTTCGAGCAGCTCGCGGATCTCGGCCTCGCCGGCCTTGGGGCGCTGGTTGCACAGATCCACCGCGCTCATGACCATGCCGGTGGTGCAGAAGCCGCACTGCAGGCCATGGCATTCCTTGAACGCGGCCTGCATCGGGTGCATGGTGCCGTCGGGCTGAGCCAGGCCCTCGATGGTGGTGATCTCGGCGCCGTGGTGCTGCACGGCCAGCGTGTTGCACGACTTGATGGCGCGGCCGTTCAGCAGGATGGTGCAGGCGCCGCACTGCGCCGTGTCGCAGCCGACGTGGGTGCCGGTGAGCTGGAGGTGCTCGCGCAGGGCGTGCACCAGCAGCGTGTTGGGGGGGACGTCAACGCTCGCGGGCTGGCCGTTGACCTTGAACTGAACTTGCATGGCGGGTCTCCTGTAGCCGCAAGGCCGTGTCTGGGGGTGATGAAATTGTTGACCCCGCCCTCCCCCACTTACCTAGGCTAAACCCTAGTTCGGTTGCGTCAAGCCCCTGAAATTCTCAAAATGCAACATTGTGGCTGTCATCATGACGCCACCCCCACGAACCACGATCCGGGCAAGCCATGAAACCGGTACCGACCGCCTTCGCGGAGCAACGACTGCAGCAGATCGAGCAGGCCCGCGAGACTGTGATGCAGGAAGGGCGTTCGCTCACCGACACCCTGGTGGACGCCTGGTTCGAGCGCTCCTGGATCGAGCGCTCCTGGCGCCGCTGCCTGGCCCAGGGCCAGCGCCCCGAGCAGCATGTGGCGTTCGACGTGATTCCCGCCGAGGCGATGCGCCGCACCCGCGAGGCCAGCCATTCGCTGGTGCAGGCGGCCAAGCCGGTGCTGGACCGGCTGGGCCGCGCCATCGCCAGCACGCGCTACTTCGCCATCCTGACCGACGCCGAGGGCACCGTGATCGACGTGGGCGGGCCCGTCGATCACTCCGACCGGCGCGCCCAGGCCATCGCCCGCATCGGCGTCGACCTCTCCGAGCGCAGCATCGGCACCTCGGCCATCAGCGCCGCCCTCACCGAGCTGCGGCCGGTGTGGCTGCACCGCGGCGAGCACTTCTTTGCCGACACCGCGGTCTACAGCTGCGCCGGCGCCCCGCTGTTCGGCCCCGACGGCCACTGCGTGGGCATGCTCGACCTCACCGGCATCGAGGCCGCGGAGCGCCCCGAGCTCCAGCACCTGGTCATGCAATCGGCGCGCAGCATCGAGAACGCGCTCACGCTCAGCCGGCCGCACAGCCTGCTGGTGCGCCTGAACTGGCCCGGCCACCTGCTGGGCGACGAGGCCGATGGCCTGGTCTGCCTCAATGCCGACGGCTGGGTCACCGGCGCCAACCAGATGGCGCGGCAGATGATCGCCCAGCTCGTCGCCGGCACCGCCCCGCTGCATTGCAGCGAGCTGTTCGCCGCGCCGCACGAGCTACTGTTCGATACCGCGCGGCGCCACGGCGGCGGCGCGCCGCCGCCGCTGGAGCTGCCGCTGTGGTCCGGCCTGCGGCTGCAGGCCCTGCCGCTGCGCCCGGGACAGGCCGCTCCGCTGCCGCGCACGCCACCCCCCGCCACCGCCGACAGCCTGCCGCTCAAGGACGTGGAGATCGCGTTGATCCGCAAGGCCGTGGACGATGCCCGCGGCAACGTGATGAAGGCCGCCCGCGCCCTGGGCATCAGCCGGGCCACCGTCTACCGCAAGCTGGGCCGCCAGCCGCCGCGCTGAAGCCGCAGCGCCGTCAGCGCGGCTTCAGGCTTGCCGCCATACTTTCGTCCTACGATGCCGCATCGCCTGAGATCCCCAAGGAGACCACGCATGCTGCTTCCCCGCTTCCGGCCGCTGCTGGCCATTGCCGCCATGGTGCTGGCCCTGCGGCCGGGCCTCGCCGCCACCGATGTCGAGACCGTGACCCTGCGAGCGGCCTCGCCAGCCGCCACGCCCTCGGTGGCCGGCGACGACATCAAGGCCTACTTCGCCAAACCGCGGGGCCCCGGCCCGTTCGGCGCCGTCGTGGCCCTGCACGGCTGCGGCGGCATGTCGCCGCGCTTCCTGCAGGAGATGACCGACCGCCTCACGGCCTGGGGCTACGCGGTGCTGGTGATCGACAGCTTTGCCTACCAGGACGTCAAGTCCGCCTGCGGCGCCGACCGCGCCCGCAGCCGTGCCGACCAGCGCCCCGCCGATGCCGTGAGCGGCCTGCGCTACCTGGCGACGCGGGCCGACGTGGACCCCAAGCGCGTTGCGCTGCTGGGCTATTCGCAAGGCGCCTGGGTTGCGCTGGAGCTGGCGCAGTCGCGCGCGACACCCGCGTTCGCGCTTCCTCCGCCGCTGCGCTTCAAGGCCGCTGCCGCCTACTACCCCGATTGCCGGGCCTATTTCAGCGAAGTCGACATGCCCACCCTGATCATGACCGGCGAGCGCGACGACTGGACGCCGGCCAGCCGCTGCCAGCAGATGCTGGAGCGCCGCGCCGGCCGCGGCGCGCCGCTGGAACTGGTGGTCTACCCCGACGCCCACCATGGCTTCGACTGGATCGACCTGCAGCCGCCGCGGCGCGTCGCCGGCTACCTGATGGCCTACCAGCCCGAGGCGGCCAGGCAGTCGATCGACCGGCTGCGCGCGTTCCTGGCGCAGCACATCGGCCCCTGAGCGGCGCCAGGGCCTCTGCCCGCCGAAACGGGCGGCCCGCCTGCGCTTCACGCGCCGGCCGGCACCCGGTCCAGAAAGCCCGTGACGGCCTGCAGGCGCCTGCCCGACAGCCGCGCATAGTTGGTGCCCTTGATCAGGTCGGGCTGGGCCTGCGGCCCCAGCGTCCACGAGAAACGCAGGTGCTCGCCGTGGCCGTCGGCCTGGCCATCGCGCACAAAGCGAAAGCCCGGGTAGCGCGCGTGCACGGCGCCGATCAGCGCGCTGATCTGCTCGCGGCCGCGGCCCTGCATCAGCGGGTCCACGTAGGTCGCGTCATCGGTCCAGCTTGCCGCCAGCAGCGCTTCGCGGCGTGCGGCATCGGTCTCGTTCCAGGCGGTGATGTAGTGTTCGGCCACGGTGGTGGCATCGAAGGCGGGGATGGTCATGGTCGGCTCCTTGGGTCTTGGCTCACCCGCCGATCGCGGGTATGGCCATGATCGGCACCCACCGGCGGCGCGTCCATGACGCGGGAGGTCATCGCGGCGCTCACCGGGCGCCTTTGCAGCAGCGCCGACCGGGACCGCTCACTGGCTGCCGGCGTTGGGAAAGAACAGTTGCTCGCCGCCGATCTTGTAGGCCGCGATCGCGCCCTGCCCGGCCGGTGAAATCACCCAGTCCACGAACTTCTGGGCTTCGGCCGCTTTCACGTGCGGAAACTTCGCGGGGTTGACCACCATCACGCCGTACTGGTTGAACAGCCGCTTGTCGCCTTCCACCAGGATCACGAGGTCACCTCGGTTCTTGAAGCTCAGCCAGGTGCCGCGGTCGGTCAGCACGTAGGCGTTGGCCGACGAGCCGATGTTCAGCGCCGGCCCCATGCCGCAACCGCATTCCTTGTAGCCGCCGCCCTTCCTGTCCGCCAGGCCGGCCTGGGCCCAGTAGCGCAGCTCGGCCGCGTGCGTGCCGCTCTTGTCGCCGCGCGAAATGAAGGCACCGTTGGCGGCGGCCAGCTTCCTGAGCGCCTCCACGATGTCGCTGCCGCGCGCGCCGGCCGGATCGGCCTTGGGGCCGACCAGCACGAAGTCGTTGTACATCACCGGATAGCGTTTGACCGCGCCGCCCTCGGCCACGAATTTCTCCTCGGCCGCCTGGTCGTGCACGAACAGCACGTCGGCGTCGCCGCGGCGCGCCATGTCGATGGCCTGGCCGGTGCCCACGGCCACCACCTTGATGTCGATGCCGCTGGCCTTCCTGAACTCGGGCAGCAGGTGCCCGAACAGGCCCGACTGCTCGGTCGAGGTGGTCGAAGCCATGGTGATGGACTGTGCCGCCACCGGCGCGGACGCTACCAAATTCATAGCAGCCGATGTCCATACGACAAGGACCCCCGCCCGAAAACGCTTCAAAAACCTCATGCCAGCTCTCCTTTGACGAACAGATCGGCCTCGCGCGAGACGGCGCCCAGCGTCGGACCGTTGAAAAACTCATGCACGGGCAAATCGGCCAGCACCCGCCCGTGCTCCAGGTACACCACGCGCGTGGCCAGGCGCTTGACCTGGCCGAGGTTGTGGCTGGCGAACACCAGCGTCATCGCGCCGCCAAGCTCGCCCGGCCGGGCGAACTCGGCCATCAGCGCCTCGACCTCGCGCTTGGCATGCGGGTCCAGGCTGGCCGTGGGCTCGTCGAGCAGCAGCATGTCGGGCCGCACGGCCCAGGCCCGCGCCAGCGCCAGCCGCTGCTGCTGGCCGCCCGACAGCGCGCGCGCGTTGCGCTGCGCCTCCTCGGCCAGGCCCACGCGCTCGAGCGCCCGCAGCGCCTGGCGCCGCGCCTCGCGCCAGCGCAGGCCCTGCTGCAACCACAGGCCCAGTGCCACATTGGCCAGCGCGCTGGCGCGCAGCATGTGCGGCCGCTGGAACAGCATGGCCTGGCGCGCCGCCACGTCGCGCAGCACCGAGCCGCTGTCGGGCCGGACCAGGCCGTGGAGCACGCGCAGCAGCGTGCTCTTGCCGCTGCCGTTGGCGCCGATCAGCGCCAGCCGCTCACCCGCCGACACCTTGAGGCTGATGTCCTGCAGCGCCTGCAGGCGGCCGAAGCGCACGCCCACCGCGCTGAGCTGCACCAGGCCGCTCACGGCGCCGGCTCCGGCCTGCGGGCCGCCGGTCGGCGGATGGGCGTGCCTGCAGGCCTCATGCCGCGGCCGCCCGCATCAGGGGCCGGCCGTCCAGGGCGCTTTCGCGCCAGCGGCCGATCAATGCGATCAGCACGTTGAGCCCCAGCACCACGCCCAGCAGCACCAGCCCGAGCGCCAGCGCCAGCGGCAGGTCGCCCTTGCTGGTTTCCAGCGCGATGGCGGTGGTCATCACGCGCGTGAAGCCGTCGATGTTGCCGCCCACGATCATCACCGCGCCCACCTCCGACACGGCGCGGCCGAAAGCGGCGATCAGCACCGTGAGCAGCGCGTAGCGCTCGTCCCAGGCCAGCAGCAGGCTGCGCAGCAGCGCGCCCGCGCCCAGCGATTGCAATTGCTCGCCATGGGCGCGGTCGGCGTCCTCGATCGTCTGGCGCACCAGCGCCGTCACCACCGGCAGCACCAGCACGGCCTGCGCCAGCACCATGGCCTTGAAGGAAAACAGCCAGCCCAGGAAGCCGAGCGGGCCGCTGCGCGACAGCAGCAGGTAGACCACCAGCCCCACCACCACCGAGGGCAGGGCCAACAGCGTGTTGAGCAGCGCCAGCACCGCGCCGCGCCCGGCAAAGCGCGCCACCGCGAGCCAGCCGCCCAGCAGCACGCCCAGGCCGCAGGCCAGCGCACAGGCCAGCGCGCTGACCTGCAGCGAGCGCGCCACGATGGCCCACAGGCCGGCGTCCAGCGAGGTGATGAGGGCCAGCGCGGTGGCCGCGCTCTCGGCAAAGGAATTCATAAGTTCGGGTATCGTAGGCAAGCCCCTTGATCACCGCCATATGAATTCCAGTGCATAAGGTCCAGCTCAACTATTCGCTGGCCCGCGACAACGATGCCAACCTGATCCGCAACCCGCTGCTCGACCTGCTTCAGGCGGTAGCCGCCGGGGGCTCGATCTCGGCCGCGGCGCGCGCGCTGTCGCTGTCCTACCGCCATGTGTGGGGCGAGCTCAAGCGCTGGGAGCAGGAGCTTGGCCACGAGCTGATCGTCTGGGAAAAAGGCCAATCGGCCCGGCTCACCGAATTCGGGGCCAAGCTGCTGTGGGCCGAGCGCCAGGCGCAGGCGCGGCTGGCACCGCAGATCGAATCGCTGCGCGCCGACCTGGAGCGCGTCTTCGCCGTGGCGTTCGACGACGGGGCCCATGTGCTGGGCCTGTACGCCAGCCATGACGACGGCCTGGCCGCGCTGCGCGGCTACGCGGCCCAGCACGCCCGGCTGCACCTGGACATCCGCTTCACAGGCAGCGTGGACGCGATCAGCGCGCTCAACGAGGGCCGCTGCGAAATGGCGGGCTTTCACACGCTGGAGCAGCCCGGGCCCGGCACGCTGGCCGCGCGCACCTACAAGCCGCTGCTCGAACCGGGCCTGCACAAGATCATCGGCTACGCCCGGCGCACCCAGGGCCTGATGACGGCGCCGGCCAACCCGCATGGCATCGCGTCGCTGGCGGACCTGGCCCGGCCCGGCGTGCGCTTCGTCAACCGCGACCTGGGCACCGGCACGCGCGTGCTGCTCGACGAGATGCTGGCGCAGCAAGGGCTGCCGGGCGACCGCATCGCGGGCTACCAGCGCACCGAGCCCTCGCACGCCGCGGTGGCGCAGGCCGTGGCCAGCGGCCAGGCCGATGCGGGCCTGGGCACCGAGGCCGCGGCGGTGGCGCGGGGCCTGCATTTCGTGCCGCTGGTGCAGGAGCGCTACCACCTGGTGTGCCTCAAGTCGATGCTGGAGCAACCCGCCACGCAGGCCCTGACGCGCCTGCTGCGCAGCCCGGCCTGGCAGCAGCAACTGGCCCGCGTGGCCGGCTATGCGCCGGCGCAGTGCGGCGAAGTGCTGTCGCTGAGCAAATTGCTGCCCTGGTGGGATTTCAGGCCCAAAAAGAGGCCATAGTCCGTGTCCCACGGTCATTGGCTGCTCTTATTTTCATAGCACCTAGAGTGCGCAGGTGCGAAAGCCCACGAAGCCGTCGTCGCGCCCGGGCAGCGCGAAGCCGCGGAATTTCGGATGCTTCATGCGCGCCCGTGCCGCGAACGAGGCGCCGCGCAGCACCCGGGCCTGGCCGAACCACGGCTGGGAGTACGCGGCCCACGGGTCGGGGCTGAAACCGGGCCAGGGCCGCAGCGTGCCGGCCATCCATTCCTGCACGTCGCCCCAGCGGAAGCCGCGCCGCACGGCGGTGTGGGCCGCGATCTCCCACTCCACCTCGGTGGCCAGCCGCCGCCCGGCCCAGCGGGCCCAGGCCTCGGCCTCCCACCAGCTCAGGTGCATGGCCGGCTGGCTGCCGGCCATGCGCACCGCCTGGCCGAAATGGGTCTGCAGCACCGCGCCGCTGGCCACGCCGATCTGCTCCACGTGGCGCGGGCCGCGGCGGCCCTCGCTGCCGGCCTTGTCCTGCAGCCATTGCCAGCCCTCGGGCTGCCACAGTTCGGGACGGTCGTAGCCGCCGTCGTCGACGAACTCGACGAACTGCGCCCAGCTCACGGGCTGAGCGTCGATCTCGAACTCGGGCACCGCCACTTCGTGCGTCCACTTTTCGTTGTCGAACACGAAGCCGCCCGCCGGCGAGCCCAGCAGCCAGCGCGTGGCAGGCATCGGCAGCGGCTCGCGCGGCGCCACGGCACCGGGCAGGCCCAGGGGCAGCGGCAGGCCCAGCGTCTGCGCCATCGCCACCAGCTGCTCGCCGCGCAGGTCTTCATGGAACAGCGCCAGCCGGTAGAAGTACAGCGCGTCGTCGCCGTCGGGGGTTTTCTCCAGCAGCTCGAGCGTGCCCTCGAGTGTTTCCAGCATGTAGGCGCGGGTGGCGTCGAGGCCGGGCAATGCCGGCATCCAGCGCTGCGCATGCGGCAGCAGGGCCGGGTTCCACCAGCGGTCGGCCTCCGGCTCGATGGAAGCCAGCCGGGTCGGCTCGGGGCCGCAGCGCGGCCCCAGCGCGCGCTGGGTGTTGCGGCCGATCCAGAACTCGGCAAACCAGCCCACGTGGCCGGCCAGCCACAGCGGCGGCTCGACCTCGGGCAGCACGGGCACGGCGAAGCGGGTCTGCGCCAGGGCGCTTTCGTACTGGCCCAGCAGGTGCAGCGTGTGGTTGCGCGCGTCCATCAGCGCCAGCGACAGCAGGTCGCGCCCGGCATGGCGCATGTCGGGCGAATCGATGTCGGCGGGCGTGACGGAAGGGGAAACCGAGGGCATTGCTTATTATTCACCCATGTCCGAACCCACTCCTTCCCCTGTCCCGCGCCTGACCTCGCTGTCGCATGGCGGCGGCTGCGGCTGCAAGATCGCGCCCGGCGTGCTCAGCCAGATCCTCCAGTCCACGGCCGCGTTCCCGGTGCCGCCCGAGCTGCTGGTCGGCATCGAGACCTCGGACGACGCGGCGGTCTACCTGCTCAACGACGAGCAGGCGCTGATCGCCACCACCGATTTCTTCATGCCCATCGTCGACGACCCGTACGACTTCGGCCGCATCGCCGCCACCAATGCCATCAGCGACGTCTACGCCATGGGCGGCACGCCCATCATGGCGCTGGGCCTGGTCGGCATGCCCATCAACGTGCTGCCCCTGGAAACCATCGGCGCGATCCTGCGCGGCGGCCAGGACGTGTGCCGCGACGCGGGCATTCCGATCGCGGGCGGCCACACCATCGATTCGGTCGAGCCGATCTACGGCCTGGTGGTGATGGGGCTGGTGCATCCCTCGCGCATCAAGCGCAACAGCGGCGCGCGCGCCGGCGATGCGCTGATCCTGGGCAAGCCGCTGGGCGTGGGCGTGCTGTCGGCGGCGCTGAAGAAGAACCAACTCGACGCCGCGGGCTATGCCGCGCTGATGGAGCACACCACGCGCCTGAACAAGCCCGGCATCGCGCTGGCCGCGCTGCCCGAGGTGCATGCGCTGACCGACGTGACGGGTTTCGGCCTGGCCGGCCATGCGCTGGAGATGGCGCGCGGCGCCGGCCTGAAGGCCCGCATCCAGTGGGATCGCGTGCCGCTGGTGCCGGGGGTGCGCGCGATGGCGGAGCAAGGCCTCGTGACCGGCGCCTCGGGCCGCAACTGGACCAGCTACGGCCACGACATCGAGCTGCCCGCCCGTTGGAGCGACGCCGACCGCGCGCTGCTGACCGACCCGCAGACCAGCGGCGGCCTGCTGGTGGCCTGCGCGCCCGGGAAAGCCGATGAGGTGCTGGCCCTGTTCCGCCAGGGCGGCTTCGCCGATGCGGCCCGGATCGGCGATCTCACCGAAGGCCGCGGCCTGGAACTGCGGTAGGCACCGCCGCGGGCTTAAGGGTAATCCCGGACCTGCTCTGTCAGGGTAAATTCAGTAGTCGAAAGGTAACATTCCTGACAGGATGACGGGCGCATCAGAAGGCGCCTGTCCTCTTTTCCCGCAGAGTCAAAAACACCTCGGAGACACACCGTGTCAGGATTACTCAAATTCGCGTTGGGCGTCGACTGGATCAACGACAAGTTCGGACGGATCGCCGCCGTCACCGTGCTCATGGCCGCCCTCATTTCCGCGGGCAACGCCTTCGTCCGCTACCTCATGGACATGAGCTCCAATGGCTGGCTCGAAATCCAGTGGTACCTGTTTGCCGCCACGGTGATGCTGGGCGCCCCGGTGGTGCTCAAGCTCAACGAGCACGTGCGGGTCGACATCTTCTACGGCAAGCTCAAGGGCAATGGTCCGGTCTACGTGGACCTGTTCGGCCTGATCTTCTTCCTGATGCCGGTGATGGGGCTGCTGGCCTGGCTGAGCTGGCCGCTGCTGGTGAAGATGTTCCTCACGCACGAGATGTCCAGCAACGCCGGCGGCCTGATCCGCTGGCCCGCGATGCTGCTGCTGCCGCTGGGCTTCGGCCTGATGTTCCTGCAGGGGCTGAGCGAGATCGTCAAGCGCATCGCCTACCTGCAGGGCAGGTTCCAGATGGACACCCACTACGAAAAGCCGGTGCAGTGAGCCGCGCCCCCGCTGACGCCGCCCCCGCATCCCGCCTCCTGCCCCCTCACCGCTTTCCGGAACAATAAAAATGCAAATGGAAAACTTTGCGCCGTTCATGTTCGGCGCGCTCGTGTTCATCATGCTGATCGGCTTCCCGGTCGCGTTCTCCCTGGCCGCGCTGGGCCTGGCCTCCGGCTTCTTCGCCATCGAGATGGGCTGGTTTCCGCCCAGCTTCATGGCCAACCTGCCGCTCAACGTGTTCGGCATCCTGAGCAACGACCTGCTGCTGGCGATCCCGTTCTTCACCTTCATGGGCGCCATCCTCGAGAAGTGCGGCCTGGCCGAGGACATGCTCGACTCCATGGGCCAGCTGTTCGGTCCGGTGCGCGGCGGCCTGGGCTACTCGGTGATCATCGTGGGCTTCATCCTCGGCGCCATCACCGGCACGGTGGCCGGCCAGGTGATCGCGATGGCGCTGATCTCGCTGCCGGTGATGATCCGCTATGGCTACAACATGCGCTACGCCACCGGCGTGCTGGCGGCCTCGGGCACCATCACGCAGCTGGTGCCGCCCTCGCTGATCCTGGTGGTGCTGGCCGACCAGCTCGGCCGCTCGGTGGGCGACATGTACAAGGGCGCCTGGGGCCCGTCGATCCTGCAGGTGCTGATCTTCGCGCTCTACACCTTCGCGCTCAGCATCGTCAAGCCGCACCACGTGCCCGGCGTGCCCAAGGAAGCCCGCACCATGAGCGGCTGGGCGCTGTGGGTCAAGTGCCTGCGCGGCATCATCCCCTCGGCCATCCTGATCTTCGCGGTGCTCGGCTCCATGGGCGGCCTGCCCGGCATCGACACCGCCATCGCCACGCCGACCGAGGCCGGCGCCATGGGCTGCGTGGGCGCGCTGGTGCTGGCCGCCATCCACCGCCGCCTGAGCCTCCAACTGCTGTGGGAGGCCATGGTGGGCACCATGCGCCTGACGGCCATGGTGGTGTTCATCCTGATCGGCTCGCGCGTGTTCTCGATGGTGTTCCAGGGCGTGGACGGCGCCAAGTGGGTCGAGCACATGCTCACGGGCCTGCCGGGCGGCCAGACGGGCTTCCTGATCGTCGTCAACATCTTCATCTTCTTCCTGGCCTTCTTCCTCGACTTCTTCGAGATCGCCTTCATCATCCTGCCGATGCTCGGGCCGGTGGCCGACAAGATGGGCATCGACCTGATCTGGTTCGGCGTGCTGCTGTGCGTGAACATGCAGACCAGCTTCATGCACCCGCCGTTCGGCTTCGCGCTGTTCTACCTGCGCGGCATCGCCGACACGCTGTTCAAGGAAGGACGCATCGAGAAGCCGGTCAAGTCCAACGACATCTACCTCGGCTCGATCCCCTGGGTGCTGATGCAGCTCATCCTGGTGGTGATCGTGATCTTCGTGCCCCAGTCGGTCACCATGTTCCTGGACAAGGAGCAGAAGATCGACATCGACAAGGTCAAGATCGAGATGCCCGAAGACCCGGCCGATGCCCCCAAGCCCGACGCAGACCTCAAGCCCGGCGAAGCAGCGCCCAGCGCCGCCGACCAGGAAAAGGCTGCCGCCAAGGCCGAAGATGACGAGCAGAAGAAAATAGACGACCTGTTCAAGGAAAAGAAATAAGCCACCCCCGTCCACCACGCCGGGCCCAGGCCCCTGCGCAGCGCCCAAGGCGCCTGCGCGGGGCTTTTTTGATTGGAAGCCCCTGCGGCCGCCACGCGACATGAATCCTTCCCCGATCGAATCCCTCGGGCCGCCGCCGTTCCGTTTCACCCCCGCGCTGGGCGCCTCGCTGCACGGACCGGCCTTCTCGCCCTTCTTCAAGCTGCTGGCCACGCTGGTGGTGTTCGGCACGGCGGGCTGGTTCATCAACCTGTGGCTGCAGGGCCAGGCCGGAAGCCGGCCGCTCATGACCTGGTTCCTCGCCGGACTGGCGCTCATGCTGTACACGTGGTGGCACATCCTGCGCAGCACCACGCGGCTGGACGCCGGCGCGCTGCACCAGTCCTGGGTCTGGGACAAGAAGATGGAGCTGCGCGAGCTGGCCTACGGAAAAATGGTGCGTGTGCGCGGACTCGACTGGCTGATCGCACCGCGCCTCTACGTGCGCACGCTGATGGGCAAGTTCGCGGTCTTCTACGCCGCCGACCCCGTCATGCTGATGGAGTTCGAACGCCTGATCCAGGAGCTGAAGGCGTTCCGCGGCCTGAAGTAGGCCGGCCCCAATTGGTCAACCATCAGGAAAGGAGACTTTGCCTGAACATCCACGGGCATGCATCAATGGATTTCACGCACCACGCGTGATTCGAGAATCCCGGACGGCACAGCTCGCCTTGGACCCAACGCATCGATGGAGCGGTGCGCCAGGTCATTCGCCGCAGAACCGCGACGCCGTGCCTCGATCCACATCTATATCAACAAGAGGGAACCCATGAAGGGAATCATCAGAAAACTGGCGGGCATCTTCGCGACCGCCCTGAGTATTGGCCTCGCGGCATGCGGGGGAGGCGGTGGAGGCGCATCGACTCCAAATGCCACGCAAAGCCCGGTGGCCACGCTGTACGAAGACAACAACCCCGCGGGCCCGACCACCGATGTCCGCTCCCTGAACTTGTTTCCACTGGCGCATGGAGACCAATGGATCTATGCCAAGTTGGCGGCGAACGGGAATACCTTCGATACGGTCATCCGATCCGTAGCCTTCGATACCAGTGCACCCACCGGCGTTCGAGAGTTTGCTCAGCCAGCTGCGACATCGAACCCCAGCTATGTCACGGTCACCGAAACCGACGGCGAAGGCAGCAATGTCACCCATTACTCGAAGTCAAGCTCCGGCCTGACCATCGTCGGACTCCCCGACACGAGCATTCCGGCTGCCGCCCGCAACGTTATCCGCACCATCACCGAATACCCCGACGTGCTGTACCCGGAAGGCTCCTTGCGCACCATCCGTCGGGAGGGCTCCTGGGGAGCCGACCTCAACGGCGACGGCGTCCCCGAAGGATTCCGGCTGACCTTCACACAAATCTTCCGAGGTTTCGAAACACTGACCTTTTCAGGAAAGAACCTTTCCACCGCCCATTTCAGCAACACGCTCACCCTCGCGATCGTGTCGTCCAATGCGGCAGTGCCCGTCGCGCCGCCCATCATTGCAACGGAAGAAACCTATTTCGCAAGCCAGTTCGGCATGGTGCAGGCCGTTCGCGAAGCCCATGATGGCAATGGCAAGGTCATCACGGCCCGCCACACCCTGAAGCTGACATCGGCAACGGTGGCCGGAAAACTGTGGAGCGACCACCTCAACGCGCTCAGGGATCAAGCCACGACCACCTTCGTCGTATCCCTCGAACACAATGCCATCGTCGCAGACCCACTTCGAGGGGTGTACTACGCAACCGTTCCGGCATTTGCCGAGACCGGCGCAGACTCGATTGCCACAGTCAATGCGAATTCCGGCACAGTTTCCTATACGGCAAAGCTCAACCTGAATCCACGGTCCATTGCGATCTCCGGCGATGGTTCGACACTGTATGTGGCGGGGTCAGGTACCCTGGTTCGCTACCGTCTGCCGGCCCTCACTGAAGTGAGTCGGGTGACGCTGCCAACAGATAGCTTTTTAGGTGCCCTTGATGCCGAGTCCATCGCCGTCTCGCCCGTCGATGCTTCAGTCGTGGCCGTCTCCCTTGCCAACAGGTGCTGCTCGCCCAGGCACATGGGCGTGCTGCTCTACCGCAACATGGTCGAGCAGCCGGTTCGCACTCAGACTCATACCGGCAGCAATGTGATTACCTTTGCTCCCAATGGCGTTGAGCTCGTCGGATCCAATACAGAGACAACGGAGTCGGGGCTGAGGCGCATTGCGGTGCTCGCCAACGGGCTCCAGGAAGTCCAGGTCGTGCGCGACGCCGCATCCGTCACCATGGACGTGGCAAACGGGCAGGTGGTGACTTCGTCTGCGGCCTATGCCTCTGCCGATCTGAGACTGTTGGGTCAGTTGCCGGGCTTCCACTGCCGTGCGGCTGGCTCTCGAATCCTGTGCCTTCGCCTGGAGGCCGCTGGGAACTACGAATTGAGCAACCTGCTCGTCGTCGTAGACCCCGCCACATTGAGCGAGGTGTCGGCGCTGCGCTACGGCTCGTCCGATCTTTACACCGACGTCGGCCAATTGACGACTGGGTTGCCGGGTCGCGTGGCCATCACCTCGGCGTCGAGGCGTTCGTCCTCCCTCTCCTTGACGCTCTTTTCCAGTCCGAGTCTCCCGTGACTGGAGACACCGCGCCGCCCCCGTACGCCACGCACGGTAGGCACTCGCGGTAACGCAAAAGAAGAAAACCCCCGAGGCTCAACCTCGGGGGTTCCATGCGGCGGGCCACCGGCTGGGGCCTCCAAGCCCTCTGTGCCGGTGCGCGAAATCGTACTTACAGCTTCTGCGACTGCATGAACTTGTCGAACGTGGCCTCGGTGAAGCGGAACCACAGGTTCTGGTCGGCGCGGAACTTGGAATAGTCCGCGTAGATCTTCTTCCAGCTCTCGTTCTTGGCCGACAGCTCGTCGTACAGCGACATCGATTCCTTGAACGCGGCCGCCATCACGTCGGCCGGGAACGGGCGCAGCTTGGCACCGGCACCCACCAGTTGCTTGAGCGCCGCCGGGTTGCGCGCGTCGTACTTGGCCTGCATGTTGACGTGGGCGTAGGCACTGGCGGCCTCGACGATGGCCTTGTTCTCGGGCGACAGCGCGTCGTAGGCCTTCTGGTTCACGAACAGGTCGACCTGCGGGCCGCCTTCCCACCAGCCGGGGTAGTAGTAGTACGGCGCCACCTTGTTGAAGCCCAGCTTCTGGTCGTCGTACGGGCCCACCCACTCGGCCGCATCGATCGTGCCCTTCTCCAGCGCCGGGTAGATGTCGCCGCCCGGCAGGTTCTGCGGCACACCGCCCAGGCGCTCCAGCACCTTGCCCGCGAAACCGCCGATGCGCATCTTCAGGCCCTTGATGTCCTTGACCGTCTTGATTTCCTTGCGGAACCAGCCGCCCATCTGCGAACCGGTGTTGCCGCAGGGGAAGCTGATCATGTTGTACTTGGCGTAGAACTCGCGCATCAGCTTCAGGCCGTTGCCTTCATAGGTCCAGGCGCTCATCTGGCGGCTGTTGAGGCCGAACGGAATGGCGCCGCCGATGGCGAAGCATTCATCCTTGCCGAAGAAGTAGTAGGGCACCGTGTGCGCGGCCTCGATCGAGCCCTGCTGCACGCCGTCCACCACACCGAAGGCCGGCATCAGTTCGCCGGCCGCATGCACCGACACCTCGAACTTGCCGCCCGACATGGACTTGACCTGCTGGGAGAACACCTCCGCTGCGCCGAAGATGGTGTCGAGCGACTTGGGGAAGCTCGAGGCCAGGCGCCAGCGCACCGTGGCCTGTGCGTGCACCGCGGGAGCAACTCCGGCGGCCAGGACACCGGCGATGCCGGCATTCTTGATAAGGGAACGACGATCCATGAAAGCTATCTCCTATGAAGTGTTGTTGGAAAATACAACTTAAGAATGATAGCTTTCACTCCTTTTCAAAAGAATACTGTTGCTTTCATATTCCTTGCAGCAAGGCCTAGGACTTCTATCTAGAACCAAAAACCGCAAACCGCGCCGGAGCGCGGTTTGCGGCTGAGTCAAAAGGCCTCTTACAGCTTCTGTGCCTGCATGAATTTGTCGAACGTGGCCTCGGTGAAGCGGAACCACAGGTTCTGGTCGGCGCGGAACTTGTCGTAGTCGGCGTAGATCTTTTTCCAGCTCTCGTTCTTGGCCGACAGCTCCTCATAGAGCGCCATCGATTCCTTGAACGCGGCCGTCATCACGTCGGCCGGGAACGGGCGCAGCTTGGTGCCCGCGCCCACCAGTTGCTTGAGCGCCGCCGGGTTGCGCGCGTCGTACTTGGCCTGCATGCTGACGTGGGCACTGGCACTGGCCGCTTCGACGATGGCCTTGTTCTCGGGCGACAGCGCATCGTAGGCCTTCTGGTTGATGAAGAAGTCCAGCTCGGGGCCGCCTTCCCACCAGCCGGGGTAGTAGTAGTACGGCGCCACCTTGTTGAAGCCCAGCTTCTGGTCGTCGTACGGACCCACCCACTCGGCCGCATCGATCGTGCCCTTCTCCAGCGCCGGGTAGATGTCGCCGCCCGGCAGGTTCTGCGGCACGCCGCCCAGGCGCTCCAGCACCTTGCCTGCGAAGCCGCCGATGCGCATCTTCAGGCCCTTGATGTCCTTGACCGTCTTGATTTCCTTGCGATACCAGCCGCCCATCTGCGAGCCCGTGTTGCCGCCGGCAAAGCTGACCATGTTGTACTTGGCATAGAACTCGTTCATGAGCTTGCGGCCGTTGCCCTCGTACATCCAGGCGCTCATCTGGCGGCTGTTGAGGCCGAACGGAATGGCGCAGCCCAGTGCAAAGCACTCGTCCTTGCCGAAGAAGTAGTACGGCGCGGTGTGGCAGGCCTCGATCGAGCCCTGCTGCACGCCGTCCACCACGCCGAAGGCCGGCATCAGTTCGCCGGCCGCATGCACCGACACCTCGAACTTGCCGCCCGACATGGCCTTGACCTGCTGGGAGAACACATCCGCCGCACCGAAGATGGTGTCGAGCGACTTGGGGAAGCTCGAGGCCAGGCGCCAGCGCACTGTGGCCTGTGCGTGCACCGCGGGAGCCACCCCGGCGGCGAGGATACCGGCGACCCCGGCTTGTTGGATGAGAGATCGACGGTCCATCAGTTCGCTCCTAATCATTTAGTAGAAATGCACGAGGCTTTTTGGCTCGTTATCAACACTTTCGTATTGAAGAGCCAGGGGCGATTCTAGAAAAACGAACACTTTGGCTTTCGGGGGTTTTCCCTTGCGGAATACCCCTAGCCACGGGGCCGGGCCGCGTCGGAAAGCCGGCCGCACCAGGCCGGCACGGCAGCGCAATCGGGGGAGAAACGCCGGGCTAGCGTTCGACGCTCAGGTTGGCGAACACGTCGTGCGCGTGGATCGACTCGTGGTTGGCCACGTCCACGCCATAGCTGCCGATGCGGGCATCGGTATCGAGCGCCAGCGCCACATCGAGCGTCCACCGCCCCACGGAGGGCTGCACCTGCCCGCCCACCACCACGCTCAAGGGATAGCGCAGCGAAGTGAGGCCGACGCGCTGGATGGCCAGCTCGCGCAGGTCGCGGCGCGCCTGCACGGCGGGCATGCCCGCGCCGGCGGCGTCAAGGGTCATGCCACCACTTTGAGAACGGGGCGCGCCCGATCCACCTGGGCCGCGAAGCGCTGCCGGATCGCGGCCTCGATGCCGGCGGCGTCCAGCCCCTGCAGGGACAGCAGCTTGGCCGGGTCGCCATGCTCGATGAACTGGTCGGGCAAACCGAGCTGCAGCAGGGGCTTGGCCACGCCCGCGGCCTGCAGCGCCTCGCTCACGGCGCTGCCGGCGCCGCCCATGACGGCGCCCTCTTCCAGGGTTACCAGCACGTCGTGGCGCTCAGCCACGTCCAGCAGCAGCGCGGTGTCCAGCGGCTTGGCCCAGCGCATGTTGACCACGCTGGCGTTGAGCCGCTCGGCCACCTGCAAGGCCGGGTACAGCAGCGTGCCGAAGGCCAGGATCGCGATGGTGCTGCCCTCGCGCCGCACTTCGCCCTTGCCGAACGGCAGGGCCTGCAGATCGGTGTCCATCGCGGTGCCGACGCCGGCGCCGCGCGGGTAGCGCACGGCCACCGGGTGGCTCTGCCCGAAGGCCGTGGTCAGCAGCCGGCGGCATTCGTTCTCGTCGGCCGGGCAGGCGATGCTCACATTCGGGATGCAGCGCAGGTACGGGATGTCGTAGGCGCCCGCATGGGTGGCGCCGTCGGCGCCGACGAGGCCGGCGCGGTCGAGCGCGAACACCACGGGCAGGTTCTGGATCGCCACGTCGTGGATCAGCTGGTCGTAGGCGCGCTGCAGGAAGGTGGAGTAGATCGCCACCACCGGCTTCAGGCCCTCGCAGGCGAGGCCCGCGGCGAAGGTCACCGCGTGCTGCTCGGCGATGCCGACGTCGTAGTAGCGGCCAGGAAAGCGCTTCTCGAACTCCACCAGGCCCGAGCCTTCGCGCATGGCCGGCGTGATGCCGACCAGGCGCTCGTCCTGCGCCGCCATGTCGCACAGCCACTGGCCGAACACCTGGGTGAAGGTGGGCTTCGGGGGTGCGCTGGGCTTTTGCAGGCCAACAGCCGGGTCGAATTTGCCCGGGCCGTGGTAGGCCACCGGGTCGGCCTCGGCCAGCTTGTAGCCCTGGCCCTTCTTGGTGACCACGTGCAGGAACTGCGGGCCCTGCAGGTGCTTGAGGTTCTCCAGCGTGGGGATCAGCGAGTCGAGGTCGTGGCCGTCGATCGGGCCGATGTAGTTGAAGCCGAACTTCTCGAACAGCGTGGCCGGCACCACCATGCCTTTGGCCTGCTGCTCGAAGCGCTTGGCCAGCTCGAACAGCGGCGGCACCGGCTTGAGCACGGTCTTGCCCACGTTCTTGGCCGCGGCATAGAACTGGCCGCTCATGAGCTGGGCCAGGTAGCGGTTGAGCGCGCCCACCGGCGGGCTGATGCTCATGTCGTTGTCGTTCAGGATCACCAGCAGCTTGCAGTCGTGCTGCACGCCCGCATTGTTGAGCGCCTCGAACGCCATGCCCGCGCTCAGGGCGCCGTCGCCGATGATGGCGACCGCATGGCGGTCCTCGCCCTTCTGCCGGGCCGCCAGCGCCATGCCGAGCGCGGCCGAGATGCTGGTGCTGGAATGCGCGGTGCCGAAGGTGTCGTACTCGCTCTCGGCGCGCTGCGGGAAGCCCGACAGGCCGCCGAGCTGGCGCAGCGTGGCCATGCGGTCGCGCCGCCCGGTCAGGATCTTGTGCGGATAGGTCTGGTGGCCCACGTCCCACACCAGCCGGTCGTGCGGGGTGTTGAACACGTAGTGCAGCGCCACGGTGAGCTCCACCGTGCCGAGGTTGGAGCTCAGGTGCCCGCCGGTCTTGGAGACGCTGTCCAGCACATAGGCGCGCAACTCGTCGGCCAGGGCCTTGAGCTCGGCGCGCGGAAGCCGGCGCAGCTCGGCGGGATCGTTGATCGTCTGCAGCAGTGGGTATGACATGATTTTGCTACGCTTTTGATAGCTGGCCAGGTCCACCACACGCGGACCTCTGGCCATTTTCCCTTAAAAAACCCTCAATTCGCCCGGTTCACCACCATGTCCGCCAGCGCGCGCAGAGCGCGCGTGTCGGGCAGGCCGCTGGCCGCCAGCGCGGCCAAGGCCTGGGCCAGCAGTTCCTGCGCATAGGCCTGCGAGCGCTCCAGCCCGAGCAGTGACACATAGGTGGGCTTGTCCTGGACCGCATCCTTGCCGGCCGTCTTGCCCAGCGTCACGGAGTCGGCCGTCACGTCCAGGATATCGTCCACCACCTGGAACGCCAGCCCCAGCGCGGCGCCATAGGCCTTCAGGGCTTCCAGCGCCGGCGCCGGCACGGTGCCGCAGACGGCGCCCATCAGCACGCTGCCCTGCAGCAGCGCGCCGGTCTTGAGGCGGTGCATGGCGCGCAGCTCATCCTCCGTGAGGGCGCGCCCGACACTGGCGAGATCGATCGCCTGGCCGCCGGCCATGCCTTCATAGCCTGCGGCCCTCGCCAGCAGTCGGCACAGCGCGGCCTGCACCGCGGGCGGCACGCCGGCATCCTCGGGCGCCAGCAGCTCGAACGCCAGCGCCTGCAGCGCGTCGCCCGCCAGCAGGGCCTGGGCCTGGCCGAACTTCACGTGCACGGTGGGCTTGCCACGGCGCAGCACGTCGTTGTCCATGCAGGGCATGTCGTCGTGCACCAGCGAGTAGGCATGGATCAGCTCCACGGCGCAGGCGGCGCGCAGCGCGGCCTCGCCGTTGCCGTGCACCGCCTCGCAGGCCGCCAGCGCGAGCAGCGGGCGCAGCCGCTTGCCACCGCCGAGCACGGCATAGCGCATGGCGTCGCCGAGGCCGGCCGGCGCCTCCTGCGCCACCCAGTGCGAGAGGGCCTGCTCGACCCGCTCCAGATGCCTGGTGCTCCACGCCTCCAGGTCCCACGGCCCCGCAGGGACCTGCGCCCCCCGGGGCAGCACGGCGTCACTCGAATTCACTCTTGCGTCCACGGTTTGAAGCTGCCTTCGTCCAGCACCTTGATCTGGTTTTCCACGGCCTCCAGCCGGTCGCGGCAGAACTTGAGCAGTTCGGCCCCGCGCTGGTAGCCCGAGAGCAGCTGTTCCAGCGGCATCTGGCCCGACTCCAGCCGACTCACCAGCTGTTCGAGCTCTTCCAGCGCAGCTTCATAGCTGGCCGGTGCGGCGGGGGAAACGGGGGCCTTGGGCATGGAACGGCTTCTTTGTTGCAACCCTTGATTTTAGGACGTGGCCGGACCCCCGCCGCAAAACCGCGGGGAATTGACATTCATCAGGGGAAACCAGGCGCTCCGGGGTACAATGGCCCTCCTTCCTCGCCGCACTCCGGCAACTTCCCGCGCTATGGCGTTTACCAGCACTGTCCCTTCATAGGGGGAGTCTTTAGGTCAGGTCTTCCATGTCTGATTTAAGTCTTCAATTTCAGCAGGCTTTCAGCCAACTTCCCGTTTCGAGCTATTTCGATGCCGCGCTGTACCAGCGCGAAATGGAGACCCTGTTCCGGCAAGGACCCCGCTACGTGGGGCACCAGCTGGCCGTGCCCCAGGCGGGCGATTTCCACACGCTGCCGCAGGAGCACCAGGGCCGCGCGCTGGTGCGCACCGACCAGGGCGTGGAGCTCGTCTCCAACGTCTGCCGGCACCGCCAGGCGCTGATCCTCAAGGACCGGGGCGCGCTGGCCGCGGGCTCGGGCGGCAACATCGTCTGCCCGCTGCACCGCTGGACCTACAGCGCGCGCGGGCCGCAGCCGGCCGGCACCCTGCTGGGCGCGCCGCATTTCGCCGAAGACCCCTGCCTGAACCTGCACAACTACCCGCTACGCGAGTGGAACGGCCTGCTGTTCGAGGACAACGGCCGCGACATCGCCGCCGACCTGGCCGGCATGGGCCCGCGCGCCGAACTCGATTTCAGCGGCTACGCGTTCGACCGCGTGGAGCTGCACGAGTGCAACTACAACTGGAAGACCTTCATCGAGGTCTACCTCGAGGACTACCACGTCGGCCCGTTCCACCCGGGCCTCGGCCAGTTCGTGACCTGCGACGACCTGCGCTGGGAGTTCAAGCCCGAGTACTCGGTGCAGACCGTCGGCGTGGCCAACCGCCTGGGCAAGGCCGGCAGCCCGGTCTACGAGCGCTGGCACAACGCGCTGCTGACCTACCGCAACGGCGAGCCGCCGAAGTACGGCGCGATCTGGCTGACCTACTACCCGCACATCATGGTCGAGTGGTATCCGCACGTGCTGACCGTCTCGACGCTGCACCCGATCAGCCCGCAGAAGACGCTGAACATGGTGGAGTTCTACTACCCCGAGGAGATCGTCGCCTTCGAGCGCGAGTTCATCGAGGCCCAGCAGGCCGCCTACATGGAAACCTGCGTCGAGGACGACGAGATCGCCGAGCGCATGGACGCCGGCCGGCTGGCGCTGATGCAGCGCGGCGACAACGAGGTCGGCCCCTACCAGAGCCCGATGGAAGACGGCATGCAGCACTTCCACGAGTGGTATCGCCAGCGCATGGCCCACGGCGGCGGCGCGGCGCTTTAATGCCGGCGTTTCCGGCCGGCCGGCACAGCGGCACGGTGGTGCCGCTGGCGCGCGCCAACGTCGACACCGATGCAATATTCCCCAAGCAATACGGCCGCTCCACCGCCAAAAGCGGCTACGGCCCCGTGCTGTTCGACAGCTGGCGCTACCTCGATCCGGGCGACCTGGGCAGCGACCATGCGCGCCGCCGCCCTGACCCGGGCTTCGTGCTCAACCGGCCCGAGCTGCGCGGCGCCACCGTGCTGCTGGCCCTGGACAACTTCGGCTGCGGCTCCAGCCGCGAGCACGCGGTCTGGGCGCTGCGCGACTACGGATTCCGGGCCGTCATCGCGCCCAGCTTCGGCGACATCTTCCGGCAGAACTGCCCGCTCAACGGCGTGGCCGCCCTCGCGCTGCGCGCGGCCGACGTGCAGGCGCTGTTCGCGCTGGCCGCGGGCCAGGTGCTGCACCTCGACATCGACCTCGACGCGGGCCGGGTGCAGGCCGGCACGCACGGCTTTAGCTTCACGCTGTCCGCGCGCGAACGCCACCTGCTCACCCGGGACGGCGACTGGATCGCCGCCACGCTGGCGCAGCACGAACGCATTGCCGCCTTCGAAACACGGCACCTTGCGCAACAGCCGTGGCTGGACCGCCTCCTGAAGGACGATTGATGCAGGCTCTCTGGATGCTGCTGGCCTCGCTGTTCTTTGCCACCATGGGGGTGTGCATCAAGTACGCCTCGGCCCATTTCAACGCCTTCGAGATGGTCTGCTACCGCGGCCTGATCGGCCTTGGCTTCATGGCCTGGTATGCGCGGCTGCGCGGCATCAGCGTGCGCACGCCGATCCCGATGATGCATTTCTGGCGCAGCATCGTGGGGGTGCTCGCACTCGTGGCCTGGTTCTACTCGATCGCGCAGCTGCCGCTGGCCACCGCGATGACGCTCAACTACATGAGCAGCGTCTGGATCGCGGCCTTCCTGGTCGGCGGCGCGCTGATGCTGGGCAATATGACGTCCACCCTGGTGCGCCAGGGCCCCGTGGTGCTCACCGTGCTGGCCGGCTTTGGCGGGGTGGTGCTGATCCTGCAGCCCACCCTGGAACAGAACCAGCTGTTCGCCGGGCTGATCGGCCTGCTGTCGGGGCTGGCCTCGGCCTTCGCCTACATGCAGGTCACGGCGCTGGGCCGCGCTGGCGAGCCCGAAGAGCGCACCGTGTTCTATTTCTCGCTGGGCGCCACCATGGCCGGCGCCCTGGGCATGCTGTTCGCGGGCGCCAGCGCCTGGACCTGGCCGGCCGCGCTGTGGCTGCTGCCCATCGGCGTGCTGGCGGCACTGGGCCAGCTGTGCATGACCCGCGCCTACAGCCACGGCGCCACCCTGGTCGTGGCCAACCTGCAATACTCGGGCATCGTGTTTGCCTCCATCTACAGCCTCGTGCTGTTCGGCGACCGGTTGCCGCTGGCCGGCTGGGCCGGCATCGGCCTGATCATTGCCAGCGGCATCGCTGCCACCGTGCTGCGCGAGCGGGCCGTCCCGCATTCGCCGGCCGAAGACCACTGAGAACATGTTCACGATCGAAGGACTTGCCATGTACACCACCCTGATCTCCGTCGAGCAACTGCAAGCGCTCCAGGCCGCAGGCGCGCCGCTGATGCTGTTCGACTGCAGTTTCGACCTCATGAACCCCGCCGTTGGCGGGCAGCAGTACCGCGAGGCGCACATTCCCGGCGCGGTCTATGCAAACCTCGACACCGCGCTCAGCGCCAAGGGTTCGCCGGACGCGGCCTCGGGCGGCCGCCACCCGCTGCCCAGCCGCGAGCAGTTCGCCGCCTGGCTGTCCAGCGTGGGCTTTGCCAACGGCATGCAGGCCGTGGTGTATGACCGCAACGGCGCCAACTACTGCGGCCGCCTGTGGTGGATGCTCAAATGGGCCGGCCATGATGCGGTGGCCTTGCTCGACGGCGGCCTGCAGGCCTGGCAGGCCGCAGGCGGCGACGTCACGGACCGGGAAGAACCCGCCTCTGCCCCGGCTCACTTCACGCTGGGCCCGGCGCTGCGCACGCTGGTCATCACAAAAACTATCGTAGACAACCTGGGCCGCCCGGGCCAGACCCTGATCGACGCGCGCGCCACGCCGCGTTTCAAGGGCGAGGTCGAGCCGCTGGACCCGGTGGCCGGCCACATCCCCGGCGCGCTGAACCGGCCGTTCGGCCAGAACATCGGCGCCGACGGCAAATTCAAGCCGGCCGCCCAGCTACGCGCCGAGTTCGAGGCCCTGCTCGCGGGCCGCGACCCGGCCACCGTGGTGCACCACTGCGGCAGCGGTGTGAGTGCCGTGCCCAATGTGCTGGCCATGGAGCTCGCCGGCCTGGGCCAGGCCGCGCTGTATGCCGGCAGCTGGAGCGAATGGAGCAATACGCCCGGCCTGCCCGCGGCCCAGGGCTGAGGGCCCATTGCCCATGGCCGCGCATTTCACCGAAGCCACCACCGGCTACTGGCAGCAACTGCTCCAGCCCGAGGACATTGCACGGCCCGAGGCGCCCTGGCGCCTGGGCTACCCGGCGCGCCTGCCCGACGGCCGCGTGCTGGTGCTGCCGATCCGCGAGCTGGCCAGCGAGCCCGGCCATGCCGTGGCCTCGCTGCTGGTCAACCAGGCGTCCTTCGAGGTGGTGGAGGTGCTCGGCGCCTTGCTGGCCGATGCGCTGCGGCCCGCCGAACCCGAGCTCGTGATCGGCCTACCCACGCTGGGCCTGTCGCTGGCGGCGACGGTGGCGCGGCAGTTGGGCCACAGCCGCTTCGTGCCCATGGGCTATTCGCGCAAATTCTGGTACGACGAGGCGCTGTCGGCGCCGGTGCAGTCGATCACCTCGCCCACCCCGGGCAAGCGGGTCTACCTCGACCCGCACCTGCTGCCACTGCTCGCGGGCCGGCGCGTGGCGCTGGTGGACGACGCGGTCAGTACCGGCACCACGCTGCTGGCGGCCTGGGAACTGCTGGAACGCCTGGGCGTGGAGGTGGTTGCCTGCGGCGTCGCCATGCGCCAGGGCCGGCGCTGGGTCGAGCGGCTGGGCCCGCAGCGCGCGGCGCGGCTGGTGGGCGTGTTCGACAGCCCGCTGCTGCGCGCCGTGCCCGAGGGCTGGGTGCTACGCGACTAGGAACTTCTGCGCGAGCTTGACGAAGAAGCTCGCCGTCAGCGGCAGGATCTGGTCGTTGAAATCGTAGCCCGGGTTGTGCGCGGTGCAGGCGTTCTCGGGGCGGCCCGTGAGGTCGCCGTTGCCGACCACGAAATAGCAGCCCGGCACCTGCTCCAGCATGAAGGAAAAATCGTCGCTCGCGTACAGCGGCGGCAGGTCCGGGATCAGGCCCTTGTCGCCCAGCCACTCGTGCGCCACGCCGCGCGCGAACGCGGTGGCCGCGGCGTCGTTGATGGTGGGCGGGTAGCGCCAGCGGTAGTCCACCGCAGCCGTGGCGCCATGCACCGTGGCCTGGGCGGTGGCGATGGCGGTGATGCGTTCGCGCAGCAGGGCTCGCGTGGCCGGGCTGCGCGCACGCACCGACAGGCGCAGCTCGGCGCTGGCCGGGATCACGTTCGGCGCATCGCCGGCATGCAGCGCGCCCACCGTCACCACCGCGAACTCGTTGGGATCGACCTCGCGCGCCACCAGGGTCTGCAGCGCCAGCACCAGGTGCGCCGCCACCACGATCGGGTCCACCGCCGTGTGCGGCATCGCGCCGTGGCCGCCCTTGCCGTGCACGGTGATGATCACCGTATCCGAAGAGTTGTAGATCACGCCCGGGCGAAAGCCGAGCAGCCCGGCCGGGTAGCCCGGCACGTTGTGGAAGGAATACAGCGCATCGCAGGGAAAGCGCTCGAACAGGCCATCGGCCAGCATGCGCTGCGCGCCGCCCAGGCCTTCCTCGGCGGGCTGGAAGATCAGGTTCAGCGTGCCGCTGAAGCCGCGCGTGAGCGCCAGCAATTGCGCGGCGGCCAGCAGCGTGGCGGTGTGGCCGTCGTGGCCGCAGGCATGCATGCGCCCGGGGTTCTGGCTCGCATAGGGCAGGCCCGTGGCCTCGGTCAGCGGCAGCGCGTCCATGTCGGCGCGCAGGCCCAGGCGCCGGCTGCCGCTGCCCGCACGCAGCGTGCCCACCACGCCGGTGCCGCCCAGGCCGCGGTGCACCTCGTAGCCCCAGGACTGCAGGCGCTGCGCGATCAGCTCGCTGGTCTTGAATTCCTCGAAGCCAAGCTCAGGCCAGGCGTGCAACTGGCGGCGCAGCGCCACCATCTCGTCGGCGGTGTCGCGGATTCCGGGCAGGACGGCGTGGTCCATGGGCTTCATTCCTTGATGTTGGCGGCTTTCACGATGCGCTCGTACTTGGCATTCTCGCGCTGCAAAAAGGCACTGAAGGCCGCGGTGCTGCCACCGCCGACCAGGGCGCCACCCTCGGCCAGCTTGTTGCGCACATCCTCCATTTTGAGCACCTCGTCGAGCTCATGGTTCAGGCGCTCCACCACCGCCGGCGGCGTCCTGGCGGGCGCGAACAGGCCGGTCCACGACACCAGGTCCAGCCCCTTGAAGCCGGGCAGTTCGCCAAGCGCCGGCACGTTGGGCAAACTGGGCAAACGCTTGTCGCCCGTGACCACCAATCCCTTGACCCGGCCCGACAGCACGTGCGGCGTGGCCGTCAGGCTCACGAGCATCGCCAGGTCCACCTGGTTGCCCACCACGTCGGTGACAACCTGCGTGCCGCCCCGGTAGGGAACGTGCACGGCGTAGAAGTTGCCGCGCTCCTTGATCATCTCCATGGCCAGGTGCAACACCGTGCCGACGCCGGTCGTCGCATAGCTCATGCGGCCCGGATCGGCCTTGGCCAGCCGGATCACGTCCTGCAGGCTGTTGGCCGGCAGGCCGGGGCGCGCCATCAGCACCAGCGGCGCGGTGGTCGTCAATCCCACGGGCACCAGATCCTTGGCCGCGTCATAGCGCACCGCGCCGGGGCTTACCAGCCGCGTGATGCCGATCGGGCCGTCGAACGCCATCACCAGCGTGTAGCCGTCGGGCGCCGCATTGACCGCCTTGGTCACGCCGACCACGCCGCCGGCACCGGCCACGTTGTCGATCACCACTGCCTGCTTGAGGCGCTCGCTCAACTTCTGGCCGATCAGCCGGGCCGTGGTGTCGACGTTGCCGCCCGCGCTGAAGGGCACGATGATGGTGATGGGCTTGGCTGCGGGCCAGGCGGCCGGCTGGGCATGGGCGGCGGCCAGGGCCAGGGCAGCGCCCAGGGACAGGAGTTGTTTGAACATGGAGGTCGGTCGAAAGGAAAGTGAGGGATGAGACGGGCGTCAGACAAGTCCCGCGCGCAGCCGGTCGAACTGCGCGCTGAATTCGGCGCGCCACAGGCGGCGCGTGCCCTCGTCGACCCAGGCTGAATCCACGCCATTGAGCATGAAGCCGCGTAGCTCGTCCAGCGAGAAGCCGAAGTCGCGCAGCATCATGGTCCAGGCCTGGGTCGGCGTCACATGGTGCAGCGTGGGATCGTCGGTGTTGGGGTGGATGCGCAGGCCCAGCGCCGGCATGCGGCGGATCGGATGGTCCAGCGCCCAGCGCTCGGGCGCGAGGGTGCGCAGGTAGTAGGAGTTGGTAGGCACCACGGTGAACACGATGCCGGCGTCGGCGCAGCGGCGCGCGAAGTCCGGCGCATCGACCACCGTGTAGCCGTGGTCGATGCGATCCACCTTGAGCAGCTCCACCGCCGTCTGCACGTTGGTCCACGGCATGCCGAACTCGCCCGCGTGCGCCGTGGTCTTGAGCCCGGCGCGGCGCGCCACGGCATAGGCCTCGGCGAACAGCTCGGGCGGCCGGTCCACCTCGCGGTAGTCGATGCCGATGCCCGGCACCTCGTCGCTGCGGTGCTCGGCCACCCATTGCACCATCTGCACCGCCTCCTCGGGCGAGGCCTCACGGTCGATCGCCGGCACGAGGCGCCCGACGATGCCGGCATCGGCCTGAGCATCGGCGACGGCGCGCAGGATCGCGGCCTGCGCCAGCGGGTACGGGATGCCCGAGTCGCGCACCGTGCCGGTCGGGTTCCAGAAGAACTCGGCATAGCGCACCTGGTGGGCCGCGGCATCCCGCAGGTATTCGTAGGCGATGCGGTGCAGGTCGTCCGGGCGCTTGAGCAGATGCGCGTCCAGTGCGCGCAGCACGCGCAGCACGCCCACCGGCTTCTCGCCGCGGGTGTAGAAGGCCTCGATCTCCTCGCTGCTCAGCGGCGCCTTGGCGCGCCGCGCGAGATCGGCGAAGGTCTCGCGGCGCACCGTGCCCAGCAGGTGGCAGTGCAGCTCCACCTTGGGCATGGCGTGCAGCAACTGCTGCAGGGCCGGCGCGGGCTCGGCGCGGGAAAACGAGGCGGAGGCGGCATCAGGCGTCATGACCTCATCCTAGGCACCGCCTGTTCATAAGGGAAGTGGATTAATTTGATAAATCGATCAAATTGATTTATCTCCAACCACGGCGCGCCGGCCGCACGCGCGACCTATACTCGCGCCGAAGCCTTCTTCATCCGCGCCCATGCTCCTCGTCTTCGGCTCGATCAACCTCGACCTCGCCTTCCAGGCCGGGCATCTGCCGCTCGCCGGCGAAACCGTGCTCGGCAACGGCTACCTGCTCTCGCCCGGCGGCAAGGGCGCCAACCAGGCCCACGCGGCGCGGCGCTTCGGCCTGCCGGTGCGCATGGTGGGCGCGGTCGGCCACGATGCCTTCGCGGCCCCCGCGCTGGCCAGCCTGGAAGCGGCTGGCGTGGACCTCACGGGCATCCAGCGGCTGGCAGGCCAGACCGGCTGCGCCGCCATCATGGTCGACGCACGCGGCGAGAACCAGATCGTGGTGGCGCCAGGCGTCAACCTCGCCTTGCGCCACAGCCATGTGGCAGACCCCACCCTGGCCGATGCGCGCGCGGTGCTGCTGCAGATGGAAACCGATCCCGCAGAGAACCAGGCACTGGTCGCGCGCGCCAAGCGCCATGGCTGCCTGGCCGTGCTCAACAATGCGCCCGCGCAACGCACGCCGCCCGAGCTGCTGCAGGCACTGGACGTGCTGATCGTCAATGAATCCGAGCTCGCGCAGACGGCGCTGGGCGCCGGCATTGCGCCTGGCCCGGAACCCGCCCTGCGGGTTCAGGAACTGGCCCGACGCTTCTCGCTGACCGTGGTGCTGACGCTGGGCAGCCAGGGCGTGCTGGCCTGCACGGCAGAGCAAACGCTGCGCCTGCCCGCGACCAAGGTCGAGGTGGTGGACACCACGGGCGCGGGCGACACCTTTGCCGGCGTCTTCACGGCGGCGCTGGTGGAGCAGCAGCCCCTGCGCGATGCGCTGGCACGGGCGTCGGTGGCTGCCGGCCTGGCCTGCACGCAGCGCGGCGCACAACTCGCGCAGCCCGGCCGCGACGACATCGAAGCCGCGTTGAAGCGCTACCCGGCGTTCTGAAGGGCCTCGCGCCCCCCACACACCCTTGGGTGCGTCTTATGCGGCGCCCTGGCGTGCCGTAAGCGCCAGCGCGTCGAGCACCACGCGGCGCAGCAGCGGCTCGTCGGCGATGCTCGCCACCTCCACATTGGCCGCCGCGCGGCGCGGCACGCGCCACTCCAGCACCGTCATGCCACGCGTGTGCTGGCCCTGGAGTTCGGCCACCATGTGGGCCGGCCGGAACTGCATGCCCGTGGGCGCCACCAGCGCTGCCGCGGCCGTGGGGTCGTACAGCGCCATCGGCGCGCTGCCGTCGGGGCTGGCGATGCGCACATAGCCCAGCAGCAGGTCGGCCAGCACCTCGGCGCGTTCGGTGCCGATGCCGCGCAGGGCCTCGGCATCGGCCGCATGCACCCGCACCTGGCGGCAGGCATCGAGCCCGACCATGCGCAGCGGCACGCTGGCGTCCAGCACCTGCTGGATGGCCTCGGGATCGACCGCGGCGTTGAACTCGGCCACCGCCGTGTGGTTGCCGGGGCCGGCGCTGCCGCCCATCCACATCAGCAGGCCGATGCGCGCTGCGAGCTCGGGCCGCGTCCGCAGCACGGTGGCCATATTGGTCAGGGGCCCGAGCGCCAGCACGGTGGCGGGCTGCGGCGCATGCGCCAGGTAGTCGGCCAGCGCGCTCACGCCGTCCCGTGCGGCGAGCGCTGCGCGCGCGGGCGGCAGGCCACGCCCGGCGGATTTCATCGCGTCCTCGCCCAGGATGTTCTGTGCCGTGACCAGGTCGCCGGCCAGCGGCTTGTCCAGGCCCCGGTGGATCGGCATGGTCCAGCCGAAGAACGCGGCGGCGCGCAGCGCGTTGTCGGTCACCACCTCGATCGGCGCATTGCCGGCCACCAGCGACAGGCCCTCCACCGTCCAGCCCGGCGCGGCGGCCACGGTCAGCACGGCCGCGAGGTCGTCGAAGCCCATGTCGGTGTCGATCCAGACGCGCGGCATCAGTCTTCCCGCAAGTGCACCGCCTCGGCCAGCGGCAGGTCGAAGCGCAGGTTCTGCTGCAGCGCGAAGCGCGGCGCCTGCGGCAGCGTCTGCGCCTTGAGCGGGCCGGCTGCGCAGTCGATCAGGTATTCCACGGCTTCGCCGAGGTAGGACGCGCCCACCACCCGGCCCTCATAAGGCCCCTGCCCCAGCACCACGCTGCGCGGGCGCCAGGCCAGCGCATGCACGGCGGGCAGCGCCGCGCCCTGCGGGGCCAGGGCACCCGCGGTGCCGGCCAGCGCGCCGTCGCGCACCCGGAACAGGTTCTCGATGCCGACGAACTGCGCGACGAAGGCCGAGACCGGACGCTCGTAGATCTCGGCCGGCGTGCCCTGCTGGGCGATGCGGCCCGCGCGCATCACCACCACGCGGTCGGCCAGCGCCAGCGCCTCGACCTGATCGTGCGTGACGTACATCATGGTCACACCGAGTTCGCGCTGCAGGCGCTGCAGCTCACTGCGCATCTCCAGGCGCAGCCGGGCGTCGAGGTTGGACAGCGGCTCGTCCAGCAGCAGCAGGCGCGGCCGCACCACCACCGAGCGCGCCAGCGCCACGCGCTGCTGCTGGCCGCCCGAGAGCTCGCGCGGCAGGCGCTTCTCGAAGCCGGCCAGGCCGACCAGTGCAATGGCCTCCAGCACGCGGCGCCGCAGCTCGTCCGACCCCACGCGGCGCAGCCGCAGGCCGAAGGCCACGTTCTCGAACACCGACAGGTGCGGAAACAGCGCGTAGGACTGGAACACCAGCCCCACTTCGCGCCGGTTGGCCGGTACGCGGGTGATGTCCTGCCCGCCCAGGTGGATGCTGCCGCCCTGCGGCGCCAGCAGGCCGGCGATGGCGCGCATGGTGGTGGTCTTGCCGCAGCCCGAGGGCCCGAGCAGCGCCAGCAGTTCGCCCTCGGCCATGGCCAGATCGAGGCCGGGCACGGCCACCTGGCCGCCATAGGCCAGCGTGAGCTTGTCGAGCGAAAGAAACGGTGTGGACATGGCGGGTTCAGACATAGCGAGATAGCCCCAGCAGGCGTTCGGCCACCAGCACGATGGCCATGGACATCAGGGCCATCAGCGCCGACAGCGCGGCGATCGAGGGGTCGTAGACGAATTCCATCGAAGCCAGCATGTCGATCGGCAGCGTGGTGATGCCCGGCCCGGTGAGGAACAGCGACACCGGCACCTGGTTGAACGAGGTCACGAAACCGAGGATGAAGGCCGCCAGGATGGCGTTGCGGATGTTGGGCAGCACGATCTTGAAGAAGGTGTCGAGGCGGCTGGCGCCCAGCATCACGGCCGCCTCCTCCACGTCGGTGCGCAGGTTCTCCAGGCTCGCGGTGACCACGCGCACCGCATAGGGCACGACCAGCACCGTGTGCGCCAGCACCAGCGCCAGGGTGACCGGCATGTCCAGCGGCACCACCGCGTGGCGCAGCAGCGCCAGGCCCACGATGATGCCGGGCACGATCACCGGCGTCAGCACCACGGTGCGCACCGCCTCGCGCCCCGGCACGCGGTAGCGCGCCAGGCCGTAGGCGGCGGGCACGCCCAGCAGCAGCGCCAGCAGCGTCGAGCCCACGCCGAGTTCGAGCGAGAGCACGAAGCTCGCGCGGAAATTCTCCATGCCGAACACCGCCTCGACCCAGCGCAGCGACAGGCCCTGCGGCGGGAACGCCAGCGTGTCGCCGGCTGACAGGCCCGCGGCCACGATCACCGCGAAGGGGCCCAGCAGGAACAGCAGGACGGCGAACAGAACAGTCAGGCCGGCGGCGCGCATGCGCATCACCTCCCGCGCGCGGCGGACGCGCGCTTGAGCACGGCGTGGGCGACCACGCTCATGACGATCAGGATCACCGCGATGACGCTGGCCGAGACGAAGTCATTGGCCACCGAGACGCGCTGGTACAGCAGGGTTTCGAGCATCAGCACCTTGGAGCCGCCGAGCACCGCCGGCGTGATGTAGGCCGTGATGGCACCGGTGAACACCAGCGTGCCGCCGATCACCAGGCCCTCGCGCGTGAGCGGCAGCAGCACGCGCCAGAACACGGTGAGCCAGCCCGCCCCGAGCACGCGCGCGGCCGGCACCACATCGGCCGGCAGATTCTCCAGCGCGCTCACCAGCGACAGCACCATCAGCGGCAGGAACAGCTGCACCAGGCCGATGAAGACCGCGGTCTCGGTGAACAGCAGGCGCAGCGGCTCCGGCGACAAGCCCAGCCCCACGATGGCCTGATTGACGATGCCGGTGCGCCCCAGGATCACGATCCAGGCATAGGTGCGCGCCACCGGCGAGATCATCAGCGGCAGCACGAACAGGCCGACGAAGCGCCCCTTCCAGGACGGCCCGGCCTGCACGATGGCCAGCGCCACCGCATAGCCGATGGCCGCCGAAACCAGCGTGACCACGGCGCCCAGGCGCAGCGTGCGCCACATCACCTCGCGGTACAGCGGCTCGGCAAAGAAGCCGGTGAAGCGGCCCAGGCCCCAGCCGCCGCCTTCCAGCGTGAAGCTGCCCGACAGCAGCACCGCTACCGGCAACAGGAAGGCCAGCGCCACGAACAGCACGGCGGGCGCGGCCAGCGCCATGCCGATGCGTCGGTTGTCGAACACGCTCAGGGCTCCCGGATGTCAGTCGCCGCCCTCAACGGGCAATTCTGGCGTTCCACCCGTTCACCCAGTCCTTGCGATGCAGCAGCATCTGGGTCGGCGGGATCAGGTTCAGCGCCTTGACCGTGTCCTTGCCGTAGGTCAGCACCTCGGCCACCTCGGGCGGCAGCTTCACGTCCTTGTTGGCCGGGCTGTCCACCAGGTCCATGGCGATGCGGGTCTGGGCCTCGGTGGAGATCCATTCGTTGATGAAGGCATAGGCCAGGTCCTTGTTCTTCGCGCCCTTGGGGATCACCAGCACATTGGTGCCGCCCGTCAGGCCTTCCTTCGGCGTGGCCCAGGCCAGCGGCATGTTGAGCTTGCGCACCAGCGGCCAGTTGAAGCGGCCGGTGACGGCGGCGTAGATCTCGTCCTGCTGGAACAGCTGCACGAGCTGGGCCGAGCGCTCGTAGAAGGTGACCACGTCGCCCTTGATGCCGGCGACCTTGCCGATCGCGGTGGAGAAATCGGGCGAGGTGCCGCCGAAAGCCTTGTCCACCATCATCAGCATCAGCGGCGCCTGGGTGGTGGTGATGTTGGGCAGCGCCAGCCGGCCCTTCAGCTCGGGCTTCCAGAGGTCGGCCCAGGAGTTGATCTTCACCTTGTCGCTGCGGTAGATGATGCTGGTGGCGAAATAGGTGTAGCCCACGCCGTAGTGGTTGCCGATCGGGTCCTTGGCGAGGTCATACAGCTTGCCGTAGTTGGACAGCCGACTCACATCGATCGGCTCGATCAGGTCCTTCTGCGCGGCCTCCAGCGCCGAGAAGTCGGCCAGCACGGCCACGTCCACCTCGGGGTTGCCCTTGCGTGCTTCCAGTTTGGCCAGCCGGTCGGCGCTGTTGCCGACGTTGACCACCACCTTGCACTTGCACTTGGCCTCGAAAGGCGCATAGAGGTCCTTGCGCAGCAGGTCCTGGCTCACGCCGAAGGCCGACAGCACCAGGGTGCGCTCCTGCGCGGCAGCGCCGCTTGCCAGCAGCACGGCGGCCGCCAGGCCCAATCCACAACGAACGACAGCCTTCATGGCAACCTCTTGTCTTGGCAAACGGACCGCGCAGCGTGGCGGCGAGCAACGACTATACCGCCGCCCAGGCCGTCCCGCGCCATAAAGATAATGGTTTAATTTGATACGTTCATCACATGAATTTATGAGCAAGATTGCCCCCGCGCCGCTCCATGGCGGCCCTTCGCGCCAGCCCACGCTGCGCCAGCTGCGCGGCTTCCAGGCCGTGGCGCGGCATGCCAGCTTCAGCCGGGCGGCCGATGCGCTGGCGCTGACCCAGCCCGCGCTGTCGGCCGCGATCCGCGACCTCGAGCAGTTGCTGGAGGTGACGCTGTTCGTGCGCAGCACCCACCGCGTGGCGCTCACGCCGGCCGGCGAGGCCCTGCTGCCGCAGGTCGAATGGCTGGTCAACAGCTACGGCCACGGCGTGGCCGCCCTGCACCAGACGCTGGCCAGCCAGGCGCGCAGCCTGCGCGTGGCCGCCCTGCCCTCGGCCATGCACCTGCTGGCGCCGCCGCTGGCCACGTGGCACGCCCGCAACCCCGACGTGGCCTTGACGGTGCGCGACCCCCTCAACGACGACCTGGTGGCCGCCGTGCATACCGGCGAGGTGGACATCGGCCTGGGCACCGACCTCGACCTGCCCACCGGCATCGACACGGTGGCCGTGGCCAGCGACAACCTGGTGGCGGTGCTGCCGCGCCAGCATCGCCTGGCGGCGCGCGCCACGCTGCGCTGGCGCGACCTGCTGGGCGAGCGCCTGGCATTGTTCGCGCGCGGCAGCACCTACGACCTGGCAATGGCCACGCTGCGCCAGCAGGGCGTGGCGCTGGGGGGCACCGAGCGCATGCTGTACAGCGAGTCGCTGTTCAGCCTGGTGCGCAGCGGCCTGGCGGTGGGCGTGATCTCGCGCCTGTACACCCACGGCCTGCGCGCCGACGGCCTGAGCGTCAAGGCGCTGGGGGCGCCGGCCATCACGCGGCGCATCGTGCTGATGGCGCGCGGCCCGGCCCAGCTGCGCAGCCCGACCGTGGCGGACTGCCTGGAGCACCTGGCCGGGGCACTGCGGGCCTGAGAGCCTGTTCGCAGTCTCTAGGAACGGCGGGCGGCCCGCCCCTCAACCGGGCGGCCGCTGCGGCGAGCGCACATGCTCGGGCCGCACGCCGACACCCACCGCCCAGGCCGGCAAGGTGCGCAGGCGCGGGAAGCGGTTCAGCAGCCTGAGCGGCCAGGGCACGGCCAGGGGCGGCCTGCCGGCGGCCTGGCCGGCCGCCAGCACCGGCGCCAGCACGCGGTCCTGGATCGCCACCTGCACCGCCTGTGTCAGCCGCGTGGGCCACAGCCGCCGCTGCTGCACGCGCGCCAGCAGCGGCGTGAGCGCGTCGGCCGTGCACGCGGCATCCGCCAGCGGCGCCGCCAGCAGATTGGCCGCGGCCACCGCATCCTGGATGGCGAGGTTGATGCCGATGCCGCCGATCGGCGACATCGCATGCGCCGCATCGCCGATGCACAGCAGGCCGGGCCGCCACCAGCGCTCGAGCCGGTCCACGCTCACGCTCAGCAGCTTGACGTCATCCCAATGGGCCAGCGCCGCGCCCAGGCGCGCCGACAGCAGCGGCGCGATGGCGGCCAGCTCGTCCCGGAAGGCCGCCAGCCCGCGCGCGCGCAGCGCCTCCATGCCGCCCTTGGGGATGACGTAGGCGCACTGCCAGTAGCTGCGGCGGTTGAGCATCACCAGAAACCGGCTGGCGTCGATGCGCATGCCCGTGGTGGTCGGATCGTCCGGCTGCCGGGGCAGGCGCATCCAGAGCACGTCGATGGGCGCGCCGAGGTCGCGCACCACCAGGCCCGCCGCGGCGCGCAGGGCGGAATGGCGGCCGTCGGCGCCCACGACCAGGTCGGCGGCGACTTCCAGCACCTCGCCCGTGGGCTCGCCCGCCGGCGTGCGCAGCGCGGCGCGCACCCCGTTGACGCGGCCGACGGCAGACTCCAGCACGCCCACGGCCTCGGCATTCAGCACTAGGCGGAAGTTCGGGTAGCGCACGGCCTCGTCGCGCAGGAAATCCAGGAACTCCCACTGCGGCACCAGAGCGATGAAGCGGCAACCGGTGCGCAGGTGCGAAAAATCGGCCACCACCACCTCGGTGCCGCCCACCACGGCGCGCAGCTCGCGCACCGGATCGTGCGGGCGCGCCAGGAAGGCTTCGAGCAGGCCCAGCTCCCGCATCACCTGCAGCGTGGACGGGTGCACGGTGTCGCCGCGAAAGTCGCGCAGGAAGTCGGCGTGCTTTTCCAGCACCAGCACATCCACCCCAGCCCGCGCCAGCAGCAGCCCCAGCATCAGGCCGGCGGGGCCGCCGCCGGCAATGCAGCAACGGGTGGAGAGTGCAGTGGCCATGGAGTGCCAGCTTAGCGCCCGCCCCCAGCCGCCACAAGGGGCCTTCGGCCAGGCTGGATACAAGGCTTCACAAAACTGCGACGGCGCGCCACCGGCCGTTCACCCGCGCCGGCCACGATGGAGCCACTTCATGTCCAGGAGCTCACCATGATCAAAACCCCCGTCGCCGCCCTCTGCCTCGCGCTGGCCTCGCTGGCCGCCATCACCGCCACCCCGGCCTCGGCCGCGGTGGCCATCTCGGTCCAGGTGGCGCCACCGCCGCCGCGCTTCGAAGCCATGCCCCACCCGCGCCGCGGCCAGATGTGGGTGCCGGGCCACTGGGAGTGGCGCGGCCATCGCTACATCTGGATGGGCGGCTACTTCGTGCAGGCCCGGCCCGGCTATCGCTACATGCAGCCCCACTGGGTCCAGCGCAATGGCGGCTGGGTCATGCAGCGCGGCGGCTGGGCCCGCGGCGACCGCGGCCGGCCCTGAGCGGCAAGCCTTGCCATGGGTGCGTCACTGCGTTTTACGGGGATCACCTGCCGGCACAATAGGGGGCAACGGCCCCCGGGCCGCCCCGCCGCGATGGATGTAACAGCCATCTTTACACGATGGCATGGCACCTGGCGCCACCATTGCAGTCCTACCGGCTCACCCGTTTTCGGAGATTCCATGAACTTCAGCGCTTTTTGCCTTGCCCTGCCCCTGTCGCTTTCCCTGCTGTCGCTGCCGGCGGCGGCACAACTGAAGATGCCGTCGACCTCGCCCTCGGCATCCGCCCCCGCCGCGCCGGCCGCGGACAACGCCACCGCGGCTGCCACGGCCGAGAAGGAAGCCGCCGGCCTGCGCGCCGCCGCGAACTGGCTGCTGCTGCTCGACACGCAGAGCTGGAACCAGGCCTGGCAGCAGGCCGGCCAGCTGTTCCGCAGCACCATCCCGCTGGCACAGTGGACAGAAGGCATCCCCAAGGCCCGCGCGCCGCTGGGTGCGCTGCAGGAGCGCCAGCCCGAGACCGTGGGCTACAAGACCCAGTTGCCGGGCCGCCCGGACGGCGAGTACGTGACGGTGGTGTTCGCCAGCAAGTTCGCCAACAAGCCCGATGCGGAAGAAATCGTGACGATGGCCCGCGAAACCGACGGGCAGTGGCGCGTCACGGGCTACGCGGCGCGCTGACCGCCCGCAAGCCGCCCTGGGGCTGCTGCGCCGGCGCTCAGTGTCCGTGGTGCGCCAGCCCCCCGACCAGGCTCACCAGGACGATGCCGACCAGCAGCCACACGATCTGCGCCGCCGTCTCGCGCGCGCTCAGGCGCTTTTGCAGCTGGGGGATGAGGTCCGCCAGCGCCACGTAGATGAAGCTGCTGCTGGCCACCACCAGAAAGTACGGCAGGTAGTCGTGCAGCTGCCCGACCAGGAACACCCCCACCAGGCCGCCCAGCGCCGTGGTGGTGCCGGCCAGCGAGACCTTGACCAGCGCGGCGCGCGAATTGCGTGAGCTCTGGCGCAGCACCACGAGGTCGCCCATGTGGTGCGGCACCTCGTGCGCCAGCACGGCCAGCGCGGCCACCAGCCCGAGGCGCAGGTCGGCGACGAAAGCCGATGCGATCAGGATGCCGTCGCCGAAGCAGTGCACGCTGTCGCCGGTGAGCACGGCCCAGCCGCCGGTCCTGGCCGGGGGATGCGCATGGCCGTGCTCGTGACCCTGATCGTGGTCATGGCCCTGCCCGTGGTGGTCGTGGTGGTGCTCGTGCCCATGGTGCCACAGCTCGGCCTTGTCCAGCAGGAAGAAGAACACCACGCCCACCAGCAGCGTGGCGAACAGCTCCTTGGCGCCAGCCGGGGACTCGAAGGCCTCGGGCAGCAGGTTCATGAAGGCCGTGGCCAGCAGCGCGCCGGCGGCCAGGCTCAGCAGATGCTGCGGGCCGATGGCGCCCGGGCGGGCCGGGCCGGCCTGCAGGCCCAGCCGCATCAGCAGCGCGGCCAGCCACACGCTGCCAATGCCGGCGGCCAGCGTGGCGAGGAGGGTTGCTATCAAAGTCATAGCTACAAAAGACCAGGGGACAAGGACCTCTGGCCATTTTCCTTATAAAACGACAAAAAAAGGCCGCTTGCGCGGCCTGCAGGCGGGCGGCGGCGGCTCAGGCCACGCCGTGGGCCTGGAACCAGGCCAGCGCGCGCTTCCAGCCATCCTCGGCGGCTTCCTTGCGGTAGCTGGGCCGGTAATCGGCGTGGAAGGCGTGCGGCGTATCGGGGTACACCACGAACTGCGAGGCCTTGGAAGCGGCATTGCCCGCGGCAAGAGCTGTGTTCATCTTATCAATCGTGTCAAGGGGGATGCCGGGATCGGCCCCGCCGTACAGGCCCAGCACCGGCCCGTGCAGGCTGGCGGCGAGGTCGATCGGGTTCCTGGGCGTGAGCTCGTTTTGCGCGCCCACCAGCCGGCCGTACCAGGCCACGCCGGCCTTCACCGGGCCCTGGGCCGCATACAGCCACGTGATGCGGCCGCCCCAGCAAAACCCGGTGATGCCCACGCGCGCGAGGTCTCCGCCATGGGCGCCGGCCCACTTGACGGCGCCGTCCAGGTCGGCCATGACCTGGGCGTCCGGCACCTTGGACACCACCTCGGACATCAGCTTGGCCATCTCGTTGTACTGGCTCGGGTCGCCCTGGCGCGCATAGAGTTCGGGCGCAATGGCCAGGTAGCCGGCCTTGGCGAAGCGGCGCGCCGTGTCGGCGATGTACTCATGCACGCCGAAGATTTCATGGACGACCAGCACCACGGGCAGGTTGGTCTTGCCGGCGGGCGCCGCGCGGTAGGCCGGCACCTTGAAGCCGTTGACCTCGTAGGTGATCTCGCCCACGGTCAGGCCGTCGGACGAGGTCTTGATCGCGGTCTGCGCCATCAGCGGCCCCGCGGCGGCGGCGTAGCCTGCCCCCAGGGCGGCCTTGAGGGCCGTGCGGCGGGTCGGGCCTTCTTCCGTGGTGGTGCCGGGCAGCAGGGAATCGAAGTCTTGGCGCATGCGAGTCTCCTTATGAATAAAACGGTGGTGGATTCTAGGCAGGGCTTGGGGTTCCCGCCACTGGCAGGGTCTTGCCCGCCCCACCGCCCCTCAACCATGGGCCGCAGGCCTATACTGCACTGCAGCATCGGCTTGCCACACAAGGAGATCGCGTGACAGCATCTGCAGCAAGAGCCAAGCCTGGCGCGAGCCAGGAGCAGCGCACCCTGGTGCTGCAGGGCGGCGGCGCCCTCGGGGCCTACCAGGCCGGTGTGTATGAGGCGCTCGATGCGCACGGCCTGCAGCCGCAATGGGTGGCCGGCATCTCGATCGGCGCCATCAATGCCGCCCTCATCGCAGGCAACCCGCCCGAACGCCGCGTGGCGCGGCTGCGCGAGTTCTGGGAGGGCGTCTCCTCCAACCTGCTGGCGCCCACCCTGCCCCGCAGCTATGGCATCGCGGCGCGCGAACTGTTCAATGAATCCAGCGCGGCCCTGGTGGCGGCCCTGGGCGTGCCGGGCTTCTTCACGCCGCGCGTCCCGCCCGCGCCCTTCCAGCCGGCCGGCACCCCGGGCGCTTTGAGCTACTACGACACCGCCCCGCTCGAGCAAACCCTGGAGCGGCTGGTGGACTTCGACCTGATCAATTCGCCCGACCCGCGCCACCGCGTGCGCCTGTCGGTGGGCGCGGTGAACGTGCGCACCGGCAACTTCGTCTACTTCGATTCCGACGGCCAGGACACCGTCACGCCCCGCTCCGGGCGGACCCGGCTCATCGGCCCGCGCCACATCATGGCCAGCGGCGCGCTGCCGCCCGGCTTCGCGCCGGTGGAGATCGAGGGCGAGCACTACTGGGACGGCGGCCTGGTCTCCAACACGCCGCTGCAGTACGTGCTGGACCAGCCCCTGCAGCACGACATGCTGGTCGTGCAGGTTGACCTGTTCAGCGCGCGCGGCCCGCTGCCCACCAACCTGAGCGAAGTGGCCGGCCGCGAGAAGGACATCCGCTTCGCCAGCCGCACCCGGCTCAACACCGATGTCATCGCGCAGCGGCAGGAACTCACCCACGCCGCCCAGCGGCTGGCCCGCAAGCTGCCGGCCCGATTTGCCGACGATCCCGACCTGCGCGCGCTGCTGGAGGCCGGCTCGCCGGCGGCCATCACCATCCTGCACCTCATCCACCGCAGCAAGCTGTACGAGACGCAGTCCAAGGACTACGAGTTCTCGCGCGCCACCGTGCAGGAGCACTGGGCCGCCGGCGTAGCCGACGTCCGGCGCAGCCTGGCCGACGAGCACTGGATCTCGCGCGGCCGGCCCGCCGCCGGCATCCGGACGCTGGACCTGACCCCGCCCCTCAAGGCCTGACCCCCACAAGAGAAAGCACGCCATGAACATCAGCGATGTGCGAAAAAAGGCCTTCTCGATGCCGCTGACCAGCCCCAGCTACCCGCCGGGGCCGTACCGGTTCAGCCGCCGCGAATACCTCATCATCACCTACCGCACCGACCCCGAGGCACTGCGCGCGGTGGTGCCCGAGCCGCTGGCGTTCGACGAGCCGCTGGTCAAGTACGAGTTCATCCGCATGCCCGACTCCACCGGCTTTGGCGACTACACCGAGTCGGGCCAGGTCATCCCGGTCACGCTCGATGGCGTGGCCGGCGGCTACACGCACTCGATGTACCTGAACGACGACGCGCCGATCGCCGGCGGCCGCGAGCTCTGGGGCTTTCCCAAGAAGCTGGCCTCGCCCTCGCTGACCGTCGACAAGGACACCCTGGTCGGCACGCTGGACTACGGCGCGGTGCGTGTGGCCACGGCCACCATGGGCTACAAGCACCGCGCGCTGGACGCCGCCCAGGTGCTGCACACGCTGCAGGCGCCGGGCTTTTTGTTGAAGATCATCCCGCACGTGGACGGCTCGCCGCGCATCTGCGAGCTGGTGCAATACGAGTTGCTGGACATCGACCTCCATGGCGCCTGGACGGGGCCCTCCCGGCTCGAACTGTCGCACCACGCGTTGGCACCGGTGGCCGACCTGCCTGTGCGGGAGGTGGTGTCGTGCGTGCACCTGGTGGCCGACCTCACGCTCGGCCTGGGCCGCGTGGTACACGATTACCTGGCTCCCTGAGGCCCGCACGGCGAGCCGCTCACTGCTGTTCATCCACTGTCACAAGGAAACGACCATGAAACTCCAGGACAAAATCGCCCTCGTCACCGGCTCGGCCAGCGGCATCGGCAAGGAAATCGCCCACACCTATGCGCGCGAGGGCGCCAAGGTGGTGATCGCCGACCTGAACAAGGACGCGGCCGAAGCGGCCGCCGCGGAACTGCGCGCCAGCGGCGCCCAGGCCATGAGCGTGGCCATGGACGTGACCAACGAAGAACAGGTCAACGCCGGCGTGGCCGAGGTCGTCAAGGCCTGGGGCGGCGTGGACGTGCTGGTGAGCAACGCCGGCATCCAGATCGTGCACCCGGTGGAGGAGTTCTCGCTGGCCGACTGGAAGAAGATGCTGGCCATCCACCTGGACGGCGCCTTCCTCACCACCAAGGCCGTGCTGCCGCACATGTACGCCAGCGGGCGCGGCGGCAGCGTGATCTTCATGGGCTCGGTGCACTCCAAGGAAGCCTCGCTGCTCAAGGCACCCTACGTCACCGCCAAGCACGGCCTGATCGGCCTGGCCAAGGTCATCGCCAAGGAAGGCGGCAAGCATGGCGTGCGCGCCAACGTGATCTGCCCGGGCTTCGTGCGCACCCCGCTGGTGGAAAAGCAGATTCCCGAGCAGGCCAGGACCCTGGGCATCAGCGAGCAGGACGTCATCAAGAACGTGATGCTCAAGGACACCGTGGACGGCGAATTCACCACCGTGCAGGATGTGGCCGAGGTGGCGCTGCTGTTCGCCTCGTTCCCGAGCAATGCGCTCACTGGCCAGTCGCTGGTGGTGAGCCACGGCTGGTTCATGCAGTAGGCCCCGGCGTGCCGCACGGCGCCGTGCGGCACGCCGGCCGGGTGCTCAGGGCGCGCCGGCCTTGCCGCTGGAGATGTCCATGATGAGCCGCGTGATCAGGTACAGCCGCGGCTCGATCGAATCGAGCATCACGTACTCGGCATCGGCCGAGTGCGCGCCATAGCCCTGCAGGCCGAAGCGCTCGATCACCGCCGCCTTGTTCTGCAGCGCGGCAAAGGCCGCATCGGTGCCGCCGCCGGCCGCCGAGGCATCGGCGCCCAGCTCCTTGCCGAGTTCGCGGTAGATGCCCTGGGCGTGCTTGGCCACGGCGCGCGCGGCGTCGTTGGCTTCCAGCGGCGGGCGGCGGCGCTCGAAGCGCGCCTCCACCTTGGCCTCGGGCAGCAGCTGCTTCTTCACGCGCTCCTGGATCTGCTGCTCCAGGCGGTCGTAGTCGGCCACGCGCAGCACGCGCACGTCGGCCGCGGCCGTGGCACTGGCCGGGATCACGTTGCGGTTGCTGCCCGCGCTGGCGATGGTCCAGTTCATCTTGAGGCCGGTCGCCGGGTCGGACAGGTCGCGCATCTGCATCACCTGGTGCGACAGCTCGTACAGTGCGTTGACGCCCTTCTCGGGTGCCGAGCCCGCGTGCGAGGCACGGCCCTGCACCTTGAGCGACACGGCGCCGATGCCGGCCGTGGCCAGCGAGAGCTTGTCGTCGTTAACGTAGCTGCCCTCGTGCGACAGCACCACGTCGTGCTCGCCGCCGAGCTTGGCGATGAGGTTGCGCGAGCCGGGCGAGCTGATTTCCTCGTCGGCGTTGATCAGCACGGTCAGCGTGCCATAGTCCTTGTAGTTCAGCGCCTTGAGCATGTTGACCGTGCTCAGGATGACGGCGATGCCCTGCTTGTCGTCGGCGATGCCCAGGCCGTAGGCGCGGTTGCCTTCGATGCGGAACGGCTGCTTGGCCAGCATGCCGCGCTGGTAGACCGTGTCCATGTGCGCAATCAGCATGATCTTCTTGGTGCCCGCGCCCGCGAAGGTGGCGCGCACGATCTTGCCGATCTTCTCGGGCGTGTCCTCCATGCGGTAGGTGGTCTCGGCCGTGGGCTCGATCAGTTCGACCTGGCCGCCCTGCTCGCGCAGCTTGCCGGCGATCAGGGTGGCCAGCTTGTCCAGGCCTTCGAGGTCGCGGCTGCCCGATTCGATCGAGACAAACTGCTGCAGGTTGTCCAGCAGCACGGGTTTTTCCTTGGCGGCCAGCGCGAGGATGGGCTCGACCGGGGCAGCCTGCGCCGCCACCAGGGCGGCACCGGCCAGCAGCGCGGCGAGGGCATGTCGGGTGAAGTTGAAAGTCGTGTTCATGGGCAGGATTCTCACTGATCAGCGGTCCTGGCGGGCAGCGCCGTAAAACTGCAGGAACATCTCGATCGCATCCGACATGGCGGCATCGGTCTGCTTGTGGCTGGGCGTGCCGCGCCCCAGCACCGTGGGCCAGAAGATGATGGACTTCATCATCGAGCTCATCACCTGCCCCAGGCGCACCGGGTCGCCGGCCAGCCGGCCGTCGCGGCGCGCGGCTTCGACCCAGTCGGTGAAGCCGTACTCGGTGCGCCAGTATTTCTCCAGTACCGGCTCCACCCGCTGCGGGTGGCGGATGTGCTCGGCCAGCACGGCGCGCAGCAGCCGCAGGTTGGCGGGGCGGCTCATCAGGCGGCGCGACTCGTTGGCATAGCGCAGCAGCTGTGCGCGCAGCGGCTCGGCGGCTTCGTATTCGATGCTGGCCGACATGCTGATGCGCTGCGCCACCTCGTCCACCAGCGCGGCGAACAGCCCTTCCTTGCTCCCGAAATGGTTGTACAGCGTGCGCTTGGACACCTCGGCCCGCGCCGCGATGGCGTCCACGCTGGCATGGTCGTAGCCGTGCTCGGTGAACTCGTCGATGGCGGCCTCGAGGATGGCCTGGCGCTTTTCCAGCGACACCGGCCGCCCCGGACGGCTGGCGGCAACGGCCGGGGAGCGGGCGGACACAGGCGGCAATGCAGATGCGGACATGCCGCCATCTTAAGTTCATGCTGCAATCGCTTGAATTACTACACCAATCAGTGTAATAATTAAAACGCGACGATCGACAAGGAGACAAACGATGCAAGTTGCCAACCCCGCCGACAGCGAAGTCCGCACCGACGACCACCCTACCGGTGTGCTGGGCTTTCGCTACCTGCTGCGCGGCGCCGAGAACACGCCTGAGAACTTCGTGATGCTGATTGCCGAGAATCTGGGCCACTTCCAGATGGTGCGGCACCGCCACAACTTCGACCAGTTCCGCTACGTGATCTCGGGCCAGATGAACCTGGGCGACGGCGACGTGCTGCGCGCGGGCGAGCTGTGCTATTTCCCCGAAGGCACGCCCTACGGCCCGCAGGACGACGGCGCCGGCCCGGTGGTGCTGACCATGCAGTTCGGCGGCAGCAATGGCTACGGCTACATGAGCCCAGACCAGTACCTGGCCGGCCGCGAAGCACTGGGCCGCGCCGGCCGCTTCGAGGGGCCGGTCTACCTGCGCGAAGGCGCGGACGGCCGCACCACAAAGAAGTTCAGCATCAACGCCATCTGGGAGCAGGCCATGGGCGCGCGCATGCTGATTCCGGCGCCGCGCTACAGCCGCCCGATCCTGATGAACCCGCGCGCCTACCGCTGGACGCCGGTGCCGCAGCAGCGCGGCGTGCAGCGCAAGCTGCTGGGTGCGTTCAGCGAGCGCGGGGTGGTGGCGGACATCCACCGCATCCCCGCGGGCGCCACGCTGCGGCTGCTGCCTGAGCAAGCGATCCGGCTGTTCTTCGTGCTCGAAGGCGAAGGCCGCTTCGGCGCCGAAGCGCTGGGGCAGCACTTCGGTGCGCAGCTCGATGCCGGCGAAGCGTGCGAGGTGACCGCCGCGCAGGAGCTGCTCCTGCTGGGCTTCGCCCTGCCCCTGCTCGACGCGGACTGGGACCACTCGGACCTCGAGGCGGTGGAGCCCACACCCGACGAATCCGTGACCGCCGACACCCACTGACACCCCCCACCAGGAGCGAGACCCATGATGACCAAAAGAACGATGGTCCGGCTGGCCCTGGCCGGCCTGCTGGCCGCAACCGGCTGCGCTGCCACGATGCCCGCCGGGGCCCAGGCCTTCCCCTCCCGGCCCGTGCGGCTGGTGGTGACCTTCCCGGCCGGCTCGGGGCCGGACACGATCGCCCGCAGCATCGCCCCGAAGATGAGCGAGGCCCTGGGCCAGCAGGTGGTGGTGGACAACCGGCCGGGCGCCGGCGGCAACGTGGCGGCCCTGGCCGTGCTGAACGAGCGGCGCGACGGCCACACCCTGCTGATGGGCACCGATTCGCTGTACTCGCTTAACCCCTTCCTGTTCCCCAAGGCCGGCTACGACGCCAGCACCGACTTCGTGCTGGTCACGCCGCTGGCCGAAGCCGCGCTGTTCCTCGTGAGCAACGCCAGCCTCAAGCTCGGCAGCGCCAAGGACCTGGTAGCGCTCGTCAAGTCCGAGCCCGGCAAGCTCAACTACTCGGCGCCCACGGGCACGCCGCACCATCTCGCGGGCGAACGCTTCACCGCACTCAACGGCCTGGACTGGACGCGCGTGTCGTACCGCGACGCACAGCAGGCCATCACCGAAGTCGCTGCGGGCCTGGTGCCTGCGGCCTTCAGCACCTGGCCGTCGATTGCGCCCTACGTGAGTTCGGGCCGGCTCAGCCTGCTGGGCATCACGACGCCGACGCGCTTCGACACTCTGCCCAACGTGCCGGCCCTGGCCGAAACCTGGCCGGGCTTCGAGGAGACGGGCTGGTTCGCGATCCTCGCGCCCAAGGGCACGCCCCAGGCCGCCATCGACCTGCTCAACGCGGCCGCGCTGAAAGCACGCGAGGCGTCGGAGCTGCGCCCGCGCCTCGAAGCCCAGGGCATGCGCCTGATCAACGCCGATGCCAAGGCTTTCGAGGCGCGCATCCGGCGCGAAACCCAGGCCCGCTCGGAACTCATCCGCACACGCGGCATCAAGGTGGACTGACATGGGCCGGCTTAGCGACAAGGTCTGCGTCATCACCGGCGGCGCCGGCAGCATCGGGCTGGCCGCGGCGCGGCTGTTTCTCGACGAGGGCGCCAGGCTGATGCTGGTGGACCGGGACGAAGCCGCCCTGCGCCACGCTGCCGGCGCCCTGGCCAGCGACCGCGTGGCGGTGTCCACTGCCGACGTCAGCCAGAGCGCCGACGTCCAGCGCTACGTGCTCGACACCGTGCGGCACTGGGGCGCGATCGACGTGCTGTTCAGCAACGCGGGCAACACCGGCGTGATCGCGCCGCTGGCCGACTATCCCGAGGACGTGTTCGACCAGGTGCTGGCCGTGCACGTACGCGGCGCCTTTCTTGCCTGCAAGCACGGCATCGCGGCCATGAACGACGGCGGCAGCGTCATCATCACCTCCAGCGTGGCCGGCGTGCGCGGCGACGCGGGGGTGTATGGCTACATCACGGCCAAGCACGCGCAGGTGGGCCTGATGCGCGCCGTGGCCAAGGAGGCGGCAGCGCGGCGCATCCGCGTCAACACGCTGCACCCGGGGCCGGTGGACAACGGCTTTCAGGAACGCATCGAGGCCGAACTCTCGCAGGTGCTGCAGCGCGATGCCACGGCCTTCTTCGACGGCCTGATCCCGCTCGGGCGCCATGCCCGGCCCGCCGAGATCGCCAACGCGGCGCTGTACCTGGCTTCGGACCAGAGCAGCTTCACCACAGGCAGCCTGCTGATGGTGGACGGCGGCATGAGCGCCTGAGAAAGCGCCCATGATCGGCAGACCCAGGCGAAAGTCTGCAGGTTCGCCCGCCGGATTCAGCGCGCCGGCGCCACCGTGGCCCCTTGGATACCGTGGCGCGCCAGCGCCTCGGCCACGAAGCCGCTCGCCTTCATGTCCTCAACGAAAGCCGCCAGCGCGGTTTGCGCCGCCTGGCCGCGGCCCGCAGGCGTGCCCATGGCCTGCTGGATCACCATGAAGCGGCCCGGCAGCAGGCGCAGGCCGGGCAAGCGTGCCGCATCGGCTTCGAGCTGCTGCCTGACGCCCGCGGCGACATCGGCACCTTCAGCCAGGAAGGTATCCACCACGGCTGGCGAAGAAGGCGCGCGCAGGATGGTCGCGGCCCTCAGCTCACGCGTCAGGTACAGGTCGTAGGCGCTGCCCTTGCCGACCATGACCCGCCGGCCGGCGGCATCGACCTCGCGGTTGTCCTGGAGCGGCGAATCCATGCGCACCAGGCAGGCCCCTTCGATCAACACATAAGGGGCGGTGAAGCTGATGCCGTCGCCGCGCAGCGGATCGATTGCGAAGAAGCCGATGTCGGCCTGCTCGGCCTTCACGGCATCGACCGATTTGCCCGCGGTGTCGAACACCACCAACTCACAGTCAACACCGAGCCGGGCGGCGAAGGCGCGTGCCAGGTCGACCGACACGCCAATCGGCTGCCCCGCCGCGTTCTTGCCGGCGAGGATCGGGTTGCCCAGGTTGATGGAGGCGCGCAGGCGCCCGGCGGGCGCGAACAGACGGCGGATGGAATCAGGCATGCTTGTTCAACCTGGGTTGTTTTTTTGTCATTCGACCTTGAAATTGCCTGCGGCGGCCAGCTTTTTCCAGCGCCCGATCTCCCGGACGATCCGGTCATTGAGCTGGGCCGGCGTGCCTCCCACCGCGGACACGCCATCGCGCTGCAGGTGCTCATCGGCATCCGGCTGCTTCAGAAAGGCATTCACCGTCTGGTTGAGTTTCGCCACCACGGCCGGCGGCATCCCCTTGGGCCCGATCAGCGCATGCCAGTGCGGCACATCGTAGCCAGGCAGGCCGGACTCGGCAACCGTCGGCACCTCCGGCAGCACCTTGAGGCGCGTCGAGGCCGTCACGGCAATGGCCCTGAGTTTCCCGGCCTTGATCTGGGGCAGGGCACTGGTGACGCTGCTGAAGTAGATGTCGGTGGTGCCCGCGATCGTGTCGTTCAGCGCAGGCGCCGTTCCCTTGTAGGGGATGTGCGTCATCTTGATGTCGGCTTGGTCCAGCAGCAGCTCGGTGGCAGCGTGCGCGATGCCCCCGGCGCCGGACGTTGCATAGTTCAGCTGTCCTGGCCGCTTCCTGGCTTCCTGGACCAGATCCCGCACCGTCTTGATCGGCGTCTGGGGGTTGGCGACGATGATCAGCGGGCCGCCCGAAATCTGCACGATGGGTGTGATGTCCTGGATCGGATCGAAACCGAGTTTGTAGACCGAGGGGTTGACGCTGTAGCTGGAAGCGATCAGCGTGAGCGTGTAGCCGTCAGGCGCCGCCTTGGCGCCCTGTTCGGTGCCCAGGTTGCCGCCCGCGCCGGGCCTGTTGTCGATCACGAAGGGCTGGCCCAGTGCCGCGCCCAGCTTGGTCGCGACGAACCGGGCGATGATGTCGGAGCCGCCGCCGGCGGCGAAGGGAACGACGACCTTGACGGGTTTGCTCGGCCAGGCCTCCTGGGCCCAGGCGGGCGCTGCGGCGGCATGGCTCAGGGCCAGCATCGACAGGACGAAAGTTCGGCGAAAAAAGGGGGCTTGCGCCCCGCTTGTCATGGTGTTCATGTTGTCTCTCTCAGGGTTGGGGCATGTGATTCAGCACATCGTCTCGGGCACCGGCGATGTGGCGGCGCATCATCATTTCGGCAAGCTCCGGATCGCGGTCTGCCAGGGCATCGACGATCCTGGCGTGCTCTTGCAGGGATCTCTGAACGCGCTCGGGACGCCTGCGCTGGCGGCTGCGGCACAGCTCGATCAGCGCGTGGTAATCCTCGCTCAGGAATCTGATCAGAAACTCATTGCCGCTCGCCCGGACGATGGCCGCGTGGTAATCGATGTCGAAGCTCACATGGGGCAAGCCCACCGGCTCAGGCCCATTCAACTGCTCGCTCTGGCGCTTCAGGCTGTCGCGCAAATGCTGGATGTCCTGTTCGCTGATGCGCAAGGCTGCCTCGCGTGCCGCCATGCCTTCGATGGCTTCCCGTATCACGAAGATCTGCCGCACCCGTTCGGGCGGCAGGACGATGACCCTGGCCCCCTGCCTCGGCACATGGGTGACCAGCTTGCGCTCTTCAAGGCGGCGGATCGCTTCACGCAGCGGCGCACGGCTGATGCCGAAGCGCTTGGCCATTTCCGGCTCGCTGATCTTGGCACCCGGCTTGAGCTCGCCGCAGAGGATGGCCTCTTCCAGGTGCCCGAGCACGCTGTCGGCCACGGAGGCCCAGGCGCCCGGCTCGCCGGCCGCGGCCGGTTCGGCGGCTTCGGGGTATTCGGCTGTTTCGCGCGGCGTTCTAGCCATGGTCTTCTCCAACGGTTGCGGGAACGAGGACGCTGCCTTCCATCAGGCGCCTTGCCGTGCGATAGACCACCGTCTCCTCGACGACGACCTGCCCGTCTTGCGCTAGCCGTACGGTCGCCGCCACCGGCAGCGTGCCGGTCGGGTGGGCAATCATCAGGTCAGCGGCCGGATCTCCCGGCAACACCGCCAGCCGGGCGGCGACGGTGCCCGGAATGCGGATGGCGGCCGCGAGGCACATGGCCCCCGTCAGTGGCGTTGCGCGGTGAGGCTGGCCCGTGGAAATCATCCGGGCCACGATGTTCGCCCCGGCGCCTGCGGTGGGCGCTGACAGCAAGCCGACCTGCGGGAGATTGAGCAGCTCGGTACGGGCCTGTGCCTCGGTCTGCACCAGCCCCATGCGCACGGCGGCCTGGATGCGCAGTTCCTCGCAATCCCTCAGGGCGGTCGGATGCGCCTCCAGCTCTGCGGGCGACTCGATGCCAGTCAGCCCGAGCGAGGCAGCCGCCGCGAAGACGACCGGGTTGGCCGCGTCAATCAGCGAGCAGTCGATCTGCTGCCCCGAAGCAAGCGCCAGCCGGTCTTGCCGCTGGCCGGTGGGCAGCAGTTGGCCGGTGGCCGCGCCGCCCGGCGTGAGGAATGACAGGCGGATCGGCGAACCCGTGCCGGCGACGCCCTGGAGCTTGAAGCCGCCTTCGACGGCGGCCTTGCCGCCCTGCGTGCGGAACCGGGAGACAATGATCTTGCCGGTGTTCGTGTTGTGGATCCGGACCACGGCCTCGGAGCCGGCCGCGGCGACCAGCCTCTCGTCCAGCGCGAACGGACCGATGGCCGACGAGATGTTTCCGCAATTGCCGCGGTATTGAACCGGGCCTCCGTCTATCGGCACCTGGGCGAACGTGTAGTCCACATCGGCATCCGGCCGCGACGGAGCGCCCACGATGGCCACTTTCGACAACGAGGATATCCCTCCGCCCAGGCCATCGAGCTGGCGCCGACCCGGGTCCGGGCTGCCCAGCGCGGCCAGGAAAATCGCATCCCAATGGGAGCGATCCGCCGGCAGGTCTGCACGGTGGAACACCAGTGCCCGGCTCGTGCCGCCACGGACATAGACCGCGCGCACGGCCCTCTGCGGCAAGGCGTTCATTGCACAGCCTCCACGGCGGCAGCGCTGACCATGCGCCGCATGACGAAGGGCATCATGCCGCCATGGCGCCAGACGCTGCGCTCATTGGCCGTATCCAGCCTCGGATGCAACGGTACGGCCTCAACCCCGCCGCCCTGGCGGTGGATGCGCAGGGTCACGATGGGAGCGCCGATGTCCACCAGATCCAGGGTCTCCGAGCCGTCCAGGCCCAGGGATTCCCGCGAAACACCCTCCGGGAACTGCAGCGGCAGCACGCCCATGTTGACCAGGTTCGAGCGGTGGATGCGCTCGAAGCTCTGTGCGATCACCGCGCACGCCCCCAGCAGCCGCGTGCCCTTGGCGGCCCAGTCGCGCGATGACCCGGCTCCGTAGTCCTTGCCCGCGATGATGACCAGGGGCGTGCCGGTGGCCGCATAGCGCTGCGCAGCGTCGAAGATCGGCATGATGTCGCCACTGTCGAAATGCCGGGTCACGCCGCCTTCGCTGCCGGGCAGCAGCTCGTTGCGCAGGCGGATGTTGGCAAATGTGCCGCGCACCATCACCTCGTGGTTGGACCTGCGCGAACCATAGGCGTTGAAATCGATGCGGCGCACGCCCCGCTCTTCAAGGTAGCGCGCGGCTGGCGAAGCAGCGGCGATCGCCCCGACGGGTGAGATATGGTCGGTCGTGACGGCGTCCCCCAGCATGACCAGCACCCGTGCCTGCTGCACATCCGGCGTTGCCAATGCCGCGCCGGGATCGAACGCGTCGAGGTAGGGCGGCCGGCGGATGTAGGTGCTCTCGGGCTGCCATGGAAACTGCACGCCTTGCGGCACGTCCAGCGCGGACCACTGGCCGTCGCCCTTGAAGAGATCCGCATACCCGCTGACGAACAGCGGCGCGGACAGCACCTTCTCGGCCACCGATGCGATGTCCTGCGAGGAAGGCCAGATGTCGCGCAGGAAGACCGGCGCGCCCTGATTGTCATGCCCTAGCGGCTCCGCGCTGAAGTCGAGATCGATGCGACCCGCCAGCGCAAACGCCACCACCAGCGGCGGCGACATCAAATAGTTGGCCTTGGCAAGCGGGTGGATGCGCGCCTCGAAATTCCGGTTGCCCGAGAGCACCGCACAGACCGTGAGGTCCTGCTCCTGGATGGCCCGCTCCACGTCGGGACTCAGGTTGCCCGAGTTGCCCCCGCAGGTCGCGCAGCCATACCCCGCGACATGAAAGCCGAGCCCATCCAGCGAGCGCTGCAGCCCGGCCTGTTTCAGGTAATCGGCCACCACGCGCGATCCGGGTGTCAGCGAGGTCTTGACCCATGGCGGTACGCGCAGCCCACGGGCCATGGCCTTCTCGGCAACGAGGCCAGCCGCCAGCATGACCGAGGGGTTCGACGTGTTGGTGCAGCTGGTGATGGCCGCGAGCACGACGCTGCCATGCGACAAGGCCGCGCGCGTGGCGGCGCTCGCGCGCGGAACAGCCGCCTCGAAGGTGCTGAAAAGCTGCGCCAAGGCCACCCGGTCATGCGGGCGCCGCGGCCCGGCCACGCAGGGCTCGACCTCGGCGAGGTCGAGCGCCAGCTCGGCGCTGTACGAAGGCGTCACGGCGTCATCGCGCCACAGGCCTTGCGCCTTGGCGTATTCCTCCACCAGCGCCACCTGGCCGGGATCGCGCCCCGTCATGGACAGGTAGCGCAATGTTTGCGAGTCGATCGGAAAGAACGCACAGGTGGAGCCGAACTCCGGCGCCATGTTGGCCACGGTGGCCCGGTCGGACACCGACAAGTCATCCAGGGCGGGGCCGCAAAACTCCACGAAAGCGTCCACGACGCCGAACTGGCGCAGCTTCTGCGTCAGCGTCAGCACCAGATCGGTGGTGGTGACGCCCTCGCGCAGCTTGCCGCTCAGGCGCACGCCGATGACCCTGCGCACCGGCACGAGCAAGGGAAGCCCCAGCAGCGCCGCTTCGGCTTCGATGCCGCCGACGCCCCAGCCCAGCACCCCCAGCCCGTTCACCATGGTGCTGTGGCTGTCGGTGCCGACCATGGTGTCGGGGTAAGCAATAGTCACGCCGCTGTCCAACTTCTTCGTGCGGACCACCGAGGCGATATGTTCGATGTTGACCTGGTGCAGGATGCCGCTGCCGGGAGGAACAACGCGCATGTCTTGAAAATTGCTTTGCGCCCACTTGGCCAGGCTGAAGCGCTCGGCATTGCGCTCGTACTCGCGCCCCAGGTTCAGGGCGACGGCGTCGGGCCGTCCCGCGTAGTCGACGATCAGCGAATGGTCAATGACCAGGTCGAGAGGAATCTGCGGATTCACGGCGAGAGGATCGACGCCCAGTTGGCTCGATGCGTCGCGCAGTGCCGCCAGGTCAACCAGCGCCGGAATGCCCGTGTAGTCCTGCATCAGGACGCGCGCCGGATGAAACGGCACCTCGATCAAGGCCCCGTCCGGCTGCCACGCAGCCAGCCGCTCCAGATCCGCATCGCTCACATCGTTGTGCCCGATGTGGCGCAGGACGTTCTCCGCGAGGATCCGCAGGCAGAAGGGCAATCTGGACAGCCTCAGGCTGTCGACAGACGATTTCAAATCATGAAAAACTAAGTCTTGTTTTCCAAGACTCCTTGGGGTATTTCGGCAATCGGGGCTCATTATGTCGACAGTTTAGGTCAAAATCTTGCTCCCCAGCAAGTCTTTACCCAAGTTCTGTCGACAGATTTACAAACCCTCGGCCCCCGGAACGGGCGCGGCACAGATCACGGCACAATGCCCGGAACCATCCACCTCCACAGGAAAAAACCCATGCCCACCATCCATGTCGAAATGTTCGAAGGCCGCACGCACGAGCAGAAGAAAAACCTCGTCAAGGCCCTGACCCAGGCCGTGGTCGACACCCTGGGCTCCAAGCCCGAAGGGGTGGACGTGATCCTGCAGGAGGTCAAGCGCAGCGACTGGGCGACCGGTGGGGAGCTGTGGTCGGAGAAACAGTAGCACCAGCGCCCGGCGAACGAGGGTGCCTCGGCGCGCTCAGTGCGCCTTGTCCCAGTTCTCCCCCACCCCCACCTCGGCCAGCAGCGGCACCTTGAGGTCAGCCACGCCGGCCATCAGGCGCGGGATTTCGAGCTTGAGCCACTCCACCTCGGCCTGCGGCACCTCGAACACCAGTTCGTCGTGCACCTGCATGATCATTTTGGTGCCGCGCCGCTCGGCGTCCAGCACCTGCTGCACCTTGACCATGCTCTTCTTGATCAGGTCGGCGGCCGTGCCCTGCATTGGCGCGTTGATGGCGGCGCGCTCGGCGCCCGAGCGGCGCGGGCCGTTGGGCGAGTTGATCTCGGGCAGGTACAGGCGGCGGCCGAACACGGTTTCCACGTAGCCCCGGCTCTTGGCCGACACCTTGGTCTCGTCCATGTAGCGCTTGACGCCGGCAAAGCGCTGGAAGTAGCGGTCGATGTAGGCCGCCGCGGCCTTGGTCTCGATGCCCAGGTTCTTCGCCAGGCCGAAGCTGCTCATGCCGTAAATCAGCCCGAAGTTGATGACCTTGGCGTAGCGGCGCTGCTCGCTGCTGACCTGGTCGGGCGCCACGCCGAACACCTCGGCCGCGGTGGCGCGGTGCACGTCCATGCCGTCATGGAAGGCCTTGAGCAACGCCTCGTCGCTGCTGATGTGGGCCATGATGCGCAGCTCGATCTGGCTGTAGTCGGCGCTGGCGATCAGGCTGCCGGCCGGCGCGACGAAGGCCTCGCGCACGCGCCGGCCTTCGGGCGTACGGATCGGGATGTTCTGCAGGTTGGGGTCGTTGCTGGCCAGCCGGCCGGTGACCGCCACCGCCTGCGCGTAGTGGGTGTGCACGCGGCCCGTGGCCGGGTTGGCCAGTTGGGCCAGCTTGTCGGTGTAGGTGCCCTTGAGCTTGCTCAAACTGCGGTGCTCCAGCAGTTTGGCCGGCAGCGGGTAGTCCTCGGCCAGCTTCTCCAGTACCTCTTCGTCGGTGCTGCGCGCGCCCGTGGCAGTCTTCTTGACCACCGGCATACCGAGCTTGTCGAAGAAGATTTCGCCCAGTTGCTTGGGGCTGCTCAGGTTGAAGGGCTGGCCGGCAATCTCGTAGGCCTCGGTTTCGAGCTGCACGATGCGCTGGCCCAGCTCATGGCTTTGCGCGGCCAGCGTGGGCGCGTCGATGAGCACACCGTTGCGCTCGATGCGGTACAGCGCCTCGCTGCTGGCGATCTCCAACTCGTAAATGCCGCGCAGCTTTTCGTCGGCCTCCAGCCGCTGCCACAGCACGCGGTGCACGTCCAGCGTCTGGTCGGAGTCTTCGCACGAATACTCGGCGGCCTTGGCGATATCGACCTGGCTGAAGGAAATCTGGTGCACGCCCTTGCCGCACAGGTCCTCATACTGGATGCCGCTGCGGCCCAGGTGGCGCTCGGCCAGGCTAGCCAGGCCGTGTGGCTTGTGCACCTCGAGCACGTAGCTTTGCAGCATGGTGTCGTGGGCATAGCCTTGCACCTCGATGCCATGGTTGGCAAACACGTGGCGGTCGTATTTGATGTGCTGGCCGAGCTTGTGTTTGGCCGGGTTCTCCAGCCAGGGTTTCAGCCGCGCCAGCACCTCGTCGCGCGGCAGCTGCGCGGGCACGTCGGGGTAGTTGTGGGCCAGCGGAATGTAGGCCGCTTCGCCAGGCACCACGCTGAAGCTGATGCCCACGATCTCGGCGCGCATCTCGTCGAGCGAAGTGGTTTCGGTGTCCAGCGCCACCAGCTCGGCGGCCTCCAGTTGGCGCAGCCAGCCCTCCAGGGCTTCCCAGGTGAACACGGTGTCGTATTTCAGGTGGCTGGCCACCGGGGCGGCAGCGGCCGGCTCGGGCTCGTCGAACAGGCCCGGTGCGCCGCTGTCGGCCTTCTTGCGGGCCGGCGGCGCCTCGGCCGGCGCCTGCGCGGCCAGTGTCTTGACCAGCCCCTTGAAGCCGTACTGCTCGCCAAAGGTCTTGAGCGCCTCGTTGTTCTGTTCAGCCAAGGTCAGCGCCTCGAACGACGGCAGGCCCGCCACATAGGCCGCCAGGTCGCAGTCGGTCTTGATGGTCAGCAACTCGCGGCCCTTGGGCAGCCAGTCCAGCGTCTGGCGCAGGTTCTCGCCGGCGGCGCCCTTCACCTCATTGGCGCGCGCCACCAGGGCGTCGAGCGAACCGTATTCCTGCAGCCACTTGGCGGCGGTCTTGGGGCCGACCTTGGGCACGCCGGGCACGTTGTCCACGGCGTCGCCGACCAGGGTCTGGTAGTCGATCATCAGCGCCGGCGGCACGCCGAACTCGGCGGTCACGCCAGCCACGTCGCGCTTCTTGCCGTTCATGGTGTCGATGATGGTGATGTGCTCGTTCACCAGTTGCGACAAGTCCTTGTCGCCGCTGGAGATGACCACCTCGACGCCCTGGCGCGCGGCCGTCACAGCCAGCGTGCCGATCACGTCGTCGGCCTCCACGCCGGGCACGGCCAGCACCTTCCAGCCCAGCAGGCCCACCACCTCGTGGATCGGCTCGATCTGGCCGCGCAAGTCGTCCGGCATGGGCGAGCGGTTGGCCTTGTACTCGGGGTACAGCGCGTCGCGGAAGGTCGGGCCCTTGGCGTCGAACACGCAGACGGCGTAGTCGGCCTGCACTTCCTTGCGCAGCGCCTGCATCATGTTGATCATGCCGCGGATGGCGCCGGTGGCCGGGCTGGCCGGGTCGCCCGGCACGGCGCGCAGGTCGGGCATGGCATGGAAGGCGCGGTACAGGTAGCTGGAACCGTCCACCAGGACCAGGGTTTTCGGGCTTGCAGTTGCTTTTTCGTCGCTCATGGGCAGATTGTGCACGGCCGCAGCCGCACGCCGCGCCCCGCCTCTACAATCGGGCCATGCGTGCCGTCCTCCTCTCCCTGCTGCTGGTGGCCGCCGGCTCTGCGGCCCTGGCCCAGAACCCGGCGCCCAACGCCCTGCCGGCCCCGCCCGGCGGGCAGGAGCCGCTGACCCGCTCGGGGCCGGCCGCGCTGCGCGGCGACCAGCGCATCGAGCGCATCCGGGTGGAAGACGGCGGCTCGCGCATCGACGAGGTCCGCTACGGCGGCGAGACGCAAAGCATCACCGTGCAGCCCAAGGCCAACGTGCCCGAGTACGAGGTACTGCCGCTGGACGGCGCACGCAGCCGGCCGAACGGCCTCGACACACCCGGGCCGACCGGCCAGCGGGTGTGGAACGTCATCAAGTTCTAGGGACCAGGGCCCGTTCACACGACTGTTGCCAGATGGCCGTATTCACCGAAGTCTCATTCGAGGAGGCGCAGGCTCTGCTGCGCCAGCTGAACCTGGGCGAGTTGCGCGAGCTGCGCGGCATCGAGGGCGGCATCGAGAACACCAACTACTTCGCCACCACCGACCAGGGCGAGCATGTGCTCACGCTGTTCGAGCGCCTGAGCGCCGAGCAGTTGCCGTTCTACCTGCACCTGATGAAGCACCTGGCGCAGCGCGGCATTCCCGTGCCCGACCCGGCGGCCGACCGCGACGGCGACATCCTGCACCGGCTCAAGGGCAAGCCCGCCGCCGTGGTGAACCGCTTGCGCGGCAGGAGCGTGCTGGCGCCCGGACCCGAGCATTGCGCCGCCGTGGGCACGACGCTGGCGCGCATGCACCTGGCCGCGCGCGACTTCAACCGCAGCCAGCCCAATCTGCGCGGCCTGGCCTGGTGGAACGAAACGGTGCCGGTGGTGCTGGTGCACCTGAGCGACAGCCAGCGCACGCTGATCCTGGCCGAGCTGGCGTTCCAGAACCACGTCGCGGCCTCCTCCGCCTACGCGGCGCTGCCGCGCGGGCCGGTGCATGCCGACCTGTTCCGCGACAACGTGATGTTCGACGACGGCCAGCTCAGCGGCTTCTTCGACTTCTATTTCGCCGGCGTCGACGCCTGGCTGTTCGACATCGCCGTGTGTCTGAACGACTGGTGCATCGAGCTGGAAACCGGCGCGCACGACGCCGTTCGCGCCCACAGCCTCCTTGCCGCCTACACCGCCGTGCGGCCGCTGGCCGCCGCCGAGCGCCAGCTGCTGCCCGCCCTGCTGCGCGCCGGCGCGCTGCGCTTCTGGATCTCGCGGCTGTGGGACTTCCACCTGCCGCGCGAAGCCGCCATGCTGCAGCCGCACGACCCCGGCCACTTCGAGCGCGTGCTGCGCCAGCGCATCCGCCAGCCGGTGACGGCCTGAGCCGCTTGCCTGCACTGGATTTGTCACGCAAACTGGGGCCCCCCGGTTGGCCAGAACCTTCGTGTCCCATTGCCCTCATTCATGCATCGCCAATGAAACTGAACATCGTTCCCGCGCGTACCGGTATCCAATGGGTCAAGCTCGGCATCCAAACCTTCTTCAAGCAGCCGCTCGCGCTGGCGGGCCTGTTCTTCATGTTCATGGCCGTGATGTCGCTGGCCACGCTGCTGCCCTTCATCGGCGGCGCGCTCGCGCTGGCGCTGCTGCCGGCCGCCTCGCTGGGGCTGATGGCGGCCACGCTGGAGGCCACCAAGGGCAAGTTCCCGATGCCGTCCATCCTGGTCAGCGCCTTCCGGGCCGGCCAGCAACGCGCACAGGCCATGATGGTGCTGGGCGCGCTCTACGCGGCGGGCTTCCTGCTGGTGATGGGCGTCTCGGCGCTGTTCGACGGCGGCCAGTTCGCGCGGCTTTATCTGGTGGGCGGCCAGCTCACGCGCGAACTGGTGATGGCGCCTGATTTCCAGCTCGCCATGTGGGTGGCGATGGGCCTGTACCTGCCGCTGTCGCTGCTGTTCTGGCATGCGCCGGCGCTGGTGCACTGGCACGGCGTGCCGCCGCTCAAGAGCCTGTTCTTCAGTTTCGTCGCATGCCTGCGCAACTTCCGCGCCTTCACCCTCTACGGCCTCACCTGGGCCGCAGTGTTCGTGCTGTCGCTGACGGTGATCACCAGCATGGCGGCCCTCAGCGGCAGCGCCGAGCTGGCCTCCCTGCTCATGATGCCGGTGGCGCTGGTGCTGGCGGCCATGTTCTTCACCTCGACCTATTTCACCTTCCGCGACAGCTTCGTTGCCGACGACCCCACCCCACCCGGAGAGAGCGCATGACCCAGCACATCCTGCAAGGCCGCACCGAGAACGAACTGCTCTGGTTCCGCCGACGCAGCTTCCTGCAGGCTGCGGCGGCCTGGACGGCCGTGGGCGGCTCGGCCGCCGCGCTGGCCCAGGCCCGCAGCAACATCGTGGAATTGCGGGGCGACGCGCTGCTCAACGGCAGCCGGCTGCTGCCGCAGCACACCATCATGACCGGCGACCAGGTGCAGACCGGGCCCGGCACGAACCTGGTCTTCGTGATCGGCAACACCTCGTTCCTGGTGCGGCAGAACTCGCGCCTGACGGTGGAGCGCGGCAGCACGCTGAGCGTGGTGAGCGTGCTGCGCCTGGTCACGGGAGCGGTGGCCAGCGTCTGGGGCAAGGGGTCGAGCCGCCAGATCGTCACGCCCACGCTGACCGCAGGCATCCGCGGCACGGGCGTCTACGCCGAGGTCTTTCCCGAGCAGGACAACCGCAGCTATTTCTGCAACTGCTATGGCACGGTGGAGATGGGCGCCGGCCCCGACCGGGCGCTGAGCCAGTCCGACTACCACCAGGCCTTCTGGGGCGAGGTCCGGCCCAAGGAAGGCCGCTTCCTCACGCCGGCCAAGGCCATCAACCACACCGACGAGGAACTCGAATACCTGGCCGGCCTGGTCGACCAGCGCACGGCCTGGCAGATCTCGGGCCACAAGGGCGTGAAGGACGGCAAGGGCTACATGGAAGACAAGCCCGGGCAGATGCACCCGGCGGACACCCAGCGCCAACGCTGACCGCAGGCCGCCCATGAAAAAGCCCGGCCGAGCCGGGCTTTTTCATGGGTGGGCCACGCCTCACTTGTTCTTGTCCTTGTAGTCGGCGATGGCCTTGGCCAGGTCTTCGTATTCTTCGCAGGTCTTGTTGCCGCAGATCTGCTCCAGCGCGGCCAGGTGCTTCTCGGCCTCGGCCGGCTTCTTGTCCATCAGATAGGCCTCGCCGATGTACTCGTGTGCGCCCTTGTGCTTCGGGTTGAGCTTGAGCGCCGTGTTGTATTCCTCGAAGGCCTTGGGCAGGTCGGGCGTGGCCTTCTTGCGGTAGGTGTAGCCCAGCAGGTTGTGCACGTCGGCGTTGCGCGGCTCTTCGCGCGCCGCCTGGCTGAGCTCGAACAGGGCCTTGTTCCAGTCCTTGGCGTCGATGGCCTTGCGGGCCGTGGCCATGCGTTCGCTGGCAGTCGGGCCGGAAGGCGTGTCGGCGGCGAAGGCCGCGCCGGCCAGCAGCGCCAGGCAGGCAATGAGGGTCTTGATCATGATGAACGCTCTCCGGTTATGAAAAACCACTTGAGTGGAAATTAACCAAAAAGTTTCAACCCATTCGCCCCCTCTGTCAATCGGTGCGCAGCCCCTGTCTGGCGAGGTGGCCGCCGGCGCACGGCTTCGTTACAAGGTGTATCCATAGGTTACTATCGCTCGACCCGTGCTTCCGGCCGTTCGCCCGACGCCGGGGAGCCACTGCTCTGTGATGCCATAAAACCGTTTTTTGAACGACTTTGAGCGACACCGAATCATTGTTCAGCCCGAGCGAGTACACCGCCGCCTTGCTGCTTTACGTACGCAAGCACGCGGCGCGTGTGCAATCGTCCAGGGCGCTCGACATGGGAACCGGCAGTGGCGTGATGATGGCGACGCTTCTGGCCCTGGGCGCGCAAAGTGCGTTGGGTGTGGAGCTCGAACCGCTGGCAGTTCAGGCGACACAAAAATTGTTGGATCAAGAGGGCTTGCTTGAAAAGGCCAACCTGGTTCAGGGTGACATGTGGGCGGCATGTGGAGATGCATGCTTTGATCTTGTGGTCACCAACCTGCCGCAGTTTGCGGCTGAGCACATCGAGGGCGATGGTCGCCTGGCGAGCTGGAGCGCGGGCGGCGCCGACGGCCGCCGCTGTGTCGATCCATTTCTGACGGGCCTGAGCCGCCACCTGGCTCCCGGCGGCCTGGCTGTGATGACCCACAACGTGTTTCTCGACATCGGCAAGACGCAGGCGATGGCCGATGCCCTGGGCCTGCAAGCCCGCGTCGCCTATTGTGCTTCGGCGCCTTTGCCCGCGCATAAGCTGGCAAGCCTGAGTCCTCCCGTGCTGGCGCGTTTTACGGGCCAAGGCATTCACAAAATGGGCAACTACTGGTTTGTCGATTTCGACCTTGTTGAAATCAGCTGGAAGCCTGAGAAAGCTTGATGCGAACCTGCCGCGTGGATGAAAGCAGCCTCGCCATGCGGAGGCTGGCGCAAGTCGTGGCCTGTACTTCGGCGCTTGTGCCGGCATTCAGGACGATATCGATGCGCCGGTTGCTGGCCATCGGCCTGGCGCTGCTGTGTTTCAGCGCGGCGGGCCAAGACACCCGGCCGTCGCCGCCGATGCCACCGGCAACACAGGCCAGTCCGCAAAGAAGCACAAATTGCGATGGTGCGGCGGATGTGTGGTCGCGCGTCATCTGCACCAAAACCCTGAGAGTGGGCGTGCGCACCGGCTACCCGCCATTTGCCTTCGAGAACGCAAACCTGCTGCAGGGCTTTGAAATTGACCTGGCGCGCCAGCTTGCGGATTCGCTGGGTGTTGCGCCCGTGTTTGTGGTGGTCACGCCTGCCAACCGCCTTGCCCTGCTGGGTGAAGGGCGCGTTGATTTGGTCATTGCCACCATGGGGCACACCTCGCAAAGAGACAAGGAAGCCCTCTTTGTGCGGCCGCACTACTACCAGTCGCAGACCATTGTGCTGGGGCGCAAGGAGCTTGCGATCGATGGCCTGGCCAAGTTGCGCGGCAACACTGTCTGCGTGACGGTGGGTAACAGCACCAATGCCGAGCTGTCGGTCAATGGCGCGCGCCTGAAGCTTTTCGACAAAGCCTCGAGCCTCGTCGATGAACTTCGCCTGGGCGGCTGCTCTCTGGTCGCGCAGGACGACAGTTTTTTCGCGTCCTATCTGCAGCAGCCCGCGTTTGCCGCAGCCTACGACACCAAGTTTGGCTTTGCACCATTGCCATGGGGGGCGGCCGTGGCGCGTGAAGGTGGTGAACGCCTTGCAGACGTGCTGGGCCTGTCGATGCGGCACCTGCACAATTCGGGTGCGTTGCAGGCGCTGGCCAAAAAATATGGGGTGAACTCGCCATTTCTGGAGCAGCAGCGCCTGTTGTGGGCAAGCAGCCGCTGTGCGCAGATGACCTCATTGACGGACCCGGCCTGCGTGTTGGCGCCGCCTGACAACCAGCTGGAGCCAACATCATTTGCGCCGCTGGTTGGCCGGCTGGAAAAATTCATCCACCAGGCCACCGGCATCAAGGTCACCCTGGCCATGTTCAAGACATGGGTGGCGCTGGACCTTCTTTTCGAAGGCATCTGGTTTTCCATCTTGCTGGTTTTGGGTGCCGTGTTGGCGACCTGGGCTTTTGCGCTGGCCTTTGGCGCGGGCCTGACTTCCCATAAGCCGTGGCTGCGCTGGGCCATGCGCGGCCTGCTGTGGCCAATGCAGTCCACGCCGCTGATTTTGCTCATGATTCTGGCGAGTGTGCTGGTCGGCGCCGCCGGTGCCAGTTCGCCGTTTGTGGCGCTTGCCGCCGCCGTGCTGGTGCTGGGCCTGTTCAACGGCTGCAACGCAGGGCAGGCCGTTGCGGAAGCGATGCTCACACTGCGCGAGGAGCGTGCGCCATCGCAGCCCGCTTTGAGCGCCGCAGTTTACCGGGCCAGGTCACAAGTGGTGGCGTTCGTCGTGAACGCCACCCGGGGCAGCCCCGCCGCATCGGTGATGGGTGTACCCGAACTCCTGTCCGCACTGACTGACGTTGCGTCGTTTTCCAGTGAGCGCATCACCACCTACACCTTTTTGCTCCTCTTTTACATGCTGCTGGTTGCCGTGGTGCATCGCCTGGCCAACCTGTGGCAGGCGCGGCTGGCCCTCAGGGGAGGCGCCCATGCTTGAGTTGCTTCCCCGGTTCTTGCCGGATTTTCTGTCCGGCCTGGTCGTGAACTTCCAGATTGCCATCTGCGCCCTGCTGGGTGGCCTGCTGCTGGGGGCGCCGCTGGCGGCTGCGCGGTTTCGGAACGGCCTTGCCGCCGCACCGGCTGCCTGGCTGGTCTCGGTGATGCGGACCGTGCCCACTTTTGTCGTGATGTTTTTCTTGGTCAACGTCGCGTCCGCCGGCTTTTCCGTCGGCCGCTGGCAGTTTGTCATGACGCCCTGGCTGGCCATGGTGGTGTCACTCGCCCTGTATGCGGCGGCCTATGTGTCCGACAACGCTGTCGAGGCCATGCGGCAGTGGCGAAATGGTTCGCCAGTCGCCGCCATGCTCTTTCTGATGGGCCTGGTACGCGCCCTTTTTGTCATGGTGCTGTCGTCCGGGTTTGGCGCTGCGGTGGGCGTGGTCGAGGCCACCACGATCACGCTGCGTGCCATCGAAACCCTGCCCAAGGTGAGCGACAGGCTGCTCCTGATCGGCTTGGTCATGGTGATGTTCACCGTGTGCTTCCAGTTGATCTACCACCTCATCAACCATCTGCGTGTCAAGCTCGTCCAGCGCTTTCACCGTCCCCTCCAGGCGGCTCGCCCGTCGGATCCCCGGTCGCCTTGAGGCCTTGCGCTTGCCATCAGGGCCTCAGATGGTCCCAGCCTTCGGCCCGGCCCGTGCCCCGGTCAGAGGTTTTTCCTGCGCACCCAGAGAGCCCGCTACACCGGCGTCAGCTTCGCCACGCTCAGCGCCAGCCATTTCACGCCGTGGCGCGGGAAGTTGATCTGCGCGCGCGCATCGTCGCCCGAGCCTTCGAGCGTGAGCACCGTGCCCTCGCCGAACTTGTTGTGGAACACCTGCATGCCCGAGCGCAGGCCATGCGCGGGCGCGGTCTTCTGCGCCGGCACCGGCGGGCTCGCAAAACGCGTCAAATCCTGGTTAAATCCGCCGGAGGTCCTTGTGTAGCGGTCATTCTTAGCTACAGAATTAGGAGCAAACCCGAAGCCCGATCCAAAGCCCTGGTGCTTCGGCGTGATCCACTTGAGCGCGGCCTCGGGCAGTTCCTCGAAGAACCGGCTCTTGAGGTTGTAGCGCGTCTGGCCGTGCAGCAGGCGCGTCTGCGAGTGGCTCAGGTACAGGCGCTTGCGCGCGCGGGTGATGGCCACGTACATCAGGCGGCGCTCTTCCTCCAGCCCCTCGTAGTCGCTCATCGAGTTCTCGTGCGGGAACAGGCCCTCTTCCATGCCGGTGATGAACACGCAGTCGAATTCCAGGCCCTTGGCCGAGTGCACCGTCATGAGCTGCACCGCGTCCTGGCCGGCCTGGGCCTGGTTGTCGCCCGACTCCAGCGCCGCATGCGTGAGAAAGGCCGCCAGCGGGCTCAGGGTCTCGCCGGTGTCGGCATCGGGCGCCAGCGGCTCGCCGGCCGGTGGCAGGTTCGGGTCCAGCCCCTGGCTGGCGGGCGACTGCGTGAGCGGGCGGCCCAGCTCGTCCACCGGCAGCGCCACCGCGTCGCGGCCGAAGCCCTCCTGGGTGACGAAGCTCTCGGCCGCGTTGACCAGCTCCTCCAGGTTCTCGATGCGGTCGGCGCCTTCGCGGTCGGCCTTGTAGTGCTCGATCAGGCCGCTGTGGTCGAGCACCAGCTCGATGATCTCGCGCAGGGTCTGGCCCTGGGTCTGCTCGCGCAGCACGTCGATCTTCGCCACGAAGGCGCCCAGGTTGGCGCCGGCCTTGCCGCTCATCGTGCTCACGGCGTCGTGCAGCGAGGCGCCCATCGCGCGCGCGGCATCCTGCAGCTGCTCGATGCTGCGCGCGCCGATGCCGCGCGGCGGGAAATTGACCACGCGCAGGAAGCTGGTGTCGTCGCGCGGGTTCTCCAGCAGGCGCAGGTAGGCCAGCGCGTGCTTGATTTCGGCGCGCTCGAAGAAGCGCAGGCCGCCGTACACGCGGTACGGCACGCCGGCGTTGAACAGCGCGGTTTCGATCACGCGGCTCTGCGCATTGCTGCGGTAGAGCACGGCGATCTCCTTGCGCGCAAAGCCCGGCTCGGTGCCGTGGTCGCGCACCAGCTGGCGCATCTCGTCCACCATCCACTGCGCCTCGGCGAAGTCGCTGGTGGCCTCGTACACCCGCACCGGCTCGCCCGGGCCCTGATCGGTGCGCAGGTTCTTGCCCAGGCGCTTGCTGTTGTGGCTGATGAGTTCGTTGGCCGAGTCGAGGATGTTGCTGTAGCTGCGGTAGTTCTGCTCGAGCTTGATCTGGTGCTGCACGTTGAATTCGCGCACGAAGTCGGCCATGTTGCCCACGCGCGCGCCGCGAAAGGCGTAGATGCTCTGGTCGTCGTCGCCCACGGCCAGCACGCTGCTGCCGGGGCCGGCGAGTTGCTTGATCCAGGCGTACTGCAGCTTGTTGGTGTCCTGGAACTCGTCGATCAGGATGTGGCGAAAGCGCCGCTGGTAGTGCTCGCGGATCGGGTCGTTGTCGCGCAGCAGCTCGAAGCTGCGCAGCATCAGCTCGCCGAAATCGACCACGCCCTCGCGCTGGCACTGCTCCTCGTAAAGCTGGTAGATCTCGATCTTCTTGCGGGTTTCCTCGTCGCGCGCCTCCACCATGTTGGGGCGCAGGCCGTCTTCCTTGCAGCCGGCGATGAACCACTGCGTCTGCTTGGCCGGGAAGCGCTCGTCGTCTACGTTGAACTGCTTCATCAAGCGCTTGATGGCCGAGAGCTGGTCCTGCGTGTCCAGGATCTGGAAGCTCTGCGGCAGGTTGGCCAGCTTGTAATGCGCGCGCAGGAAGCGGTTGCACAGGCCGTGGAAGGTGCCGATCCACATGCCGCGCACGTTGACGGGCAGCATGGCCGTGAGGCGCGTCATCATCTCCTTGGCCGCCTTGTTGGTGAACGTGACGGCCATCACGCCGCCGGGCGAGACCTGCCCGTTCTGCAGCAGCCAGGCAATGCGCGTGGTCAGCACGCGGGTTTTGCCCGAGCCCGCGCCGGCCAGGATCAGCGCATGCTCATTGGGCAGGGTGACGGCGGCGCGCTGCTCGGGGTTGAGATTCTGTAAGAGGGGGGGCTCGGCTGCGACTTCTGGGAACATATGCCCCATTGTAGAAAGCCCACCGATGAAGCCTTCCCTTTTTCTGCTTGGCCTGGCCGTCTGCCTGCCGCCCCCCGCCCTGGCGCAATCGTTCTGCGCCAGCGACGGCCAGCGCGCGCCCGTTGCGCTGGTGGAGCGCTTCATCAGCGCCGACTGCGAGGCCTGCTGGTCCGACGCACGCAGCGCCCGCCCCGGGCCGCGCGAGCTGGCGATCGACTGGATCGTGCCGAGCGCGCGGGGCGACGACGCGCCGCTGTCGGCCGCCGCCACGCGCGACAGCCTGGCCCGGCTTGAAGCGCTGGGCCAGGGGGCGCCGCAGGACACCGCCCGCCTCGCCACGCATGCGGTGGGCGCCGCGAACGGGCGCCGGCTGCGCGTGGCGCACGGCCTGCCGTTCAACGACTACATCGGCACCTCGATCGAGATGAAGCCGGGCACCGGCGGCCCCTGGCGCGCCTGGCTGCTGCTGGTGGAAACCATCCCCGCCGGCACCGAAGGCACGCCCGTGCCGAGAAATCTGGTCAGAAACATGCTGATGTCCGCGTGGGATGGTCGTGGAGCGCTATCGAAATCAGAGCAGGCGAAGTTCGTCGAATGGCGCCCCATGAGCATCCCTGAGGGCGCCAACCCCGGGCGGCTGCGCGTGGTCGGCTGGGTGGAGGATGCGCGCGGCCGCGTCGTGGCGGCGGCGCAGTCGCATTGCCCGGGCGGCCACTGAGCCCATTGGAAACGGGTAGAATCAATCACCGGGCCCAAGTATTTGCAGCCCGGTTTTTTTGTTTCTGCCCTGCCTGAAACAGCACCGGGCCTGAAGTCCAAGCGCTCAATCGTTTTTCAACGAATCCTCTGGAGCTTGGTAAATGGAAATCTTCGATTACGACAACGTTCTGCTGCTGCCGCGCAAGTGCCGCGTGGAAAGCCGCTCTGAATGCGACGCCGGCGTGGAGCTGGGCGGGCGCAAGTTCCGCATCCCCGTGGTGCCGGCCAACATGAAGACCGTGGTGGACGTGCCGATCTGCACCTGGATGGCGCAGAACGGCTACTTCTACGTGATGCACCGCTTCGACCTGGACAACGTGCAGTTCGTCAAGGACATGCATGCCCAGGGCGCCTACGCCTCGATTTCACTAGGCGTGAAGAAGCCCGACTACGACACCGTGGACCGCCTCGCCGCGGCCGGCCTGGTGCCCGAGTACATCACCATCGACATCGCGCACGGCCATGCCGACAGCGTGAAGAACATGATCGCCTACCTCAAGGACAAGCTGCCCGCGGCCTTCGTGATCGCCGGCAACGTGGGCACGCCCGAGGCCATCATCGACCTGGAGAACTGGGGCGCCGACGCCACCAAGGTCGGCATCGGCCCGGGCAAGGTCTGCATCACCAAGATGAAGACCGGCTTCGGCACCGGCGGCTGGCAGCTCTCGGCGCTCAAGTGGTGCGCGCGCGTGGCCACCAAGCCCATCATCGCCGACGGCGGCATCCGCGAGCACGGCGACATCGCCAAGAGCGTGCGCTTCGGCGCCACCATGGTGATGATCGGCTCCATGCTGGCCGGCCACGAGGAATCGCCCGGCGCCACGGTAAAGGTCGACGGCAAGCTGTTCAAGGAATACTACGGCTCGGCCTCCGACTTCAACAAGGGCGAGTACAAGCACGTCGAGGGCAAGCGCATCCTGGAACCCGTGAAGGGCAAGCTGGCCGACACGCTGCGCGAGATGGAAGAAGACGTGCAGTCCTCGATCTCCTATGCCGGCGGCAAGAAGCTCATGGACATCCGCAAGGTCAACTACGTGATCCTGGGCGGCGACAACGCGGGCGAACACCTGCTGATGTGAACCGGCGCGGCCCGCAGCCTCCGCGGGCCGTCACCGGCAGGTGTGGGTACACTCCGCGCCGCCGGACGGCAGCGGCTGCTCAAGCCGGCCCGCTGCCGGCAGCCTGCTTGCGGCGCTCGCGCAGCAAGGCTTCCAACAGGGCCCGCACCACCTGCCGGTCGGCCGGCGTGAGCAGCCAGTAGTCCTGCACCAGCGAACTTTCTTCCTGAGCCTGGCGGCTGCCGGTCTGCACCGCGCTCGGCCGGCGCGCCCCGGGCTCGGCGGCCACCAGCGCCGCGCCGTCGGCCGCCACGCCCCACCGCAACCAGTCTTCCGAAACATCGAGCCAGCGTGCCAGGATCGCAAGTTTGTCCAGGGTCGGCATCGACAGGCCCAGCAGCCACTTGCGCGTGGCATGGACCGACACCGGGTTGCCACGCCAGCGCAGGTTGAATTCGCGCTCCAGGACGGTCGGGCTGGGTTTTCTCCCCTTGTTCTCCAGTGCCATGCGCAGGCGCTCGGCAAAGCTCTCAGCCTGTGAAGCCATTTCATGGGTGGACATGAAACGACTTTATCGGAATACCGTTTCATTATATCTACTTCAGTCTTATATTAAATCTACAATAGTCAAAAATGATCTTAGACTTTTTTGTGACTGAGCAAGCTGCCTTGCCAAGAAGAACGGGTGATCCGCAAGGCCATGCCAGGAAGACCGGCAGCACGGATTCGCACCCGGCCTGCGCGGCGCTTTTGGCTGAGCCCGTCCGGCACGGGCCCGCGATCCGCTGATCAGCGCAGCAGTTGCAGGGCCTGCCGGTGCAGGCGGCTGCCTGGCTCGGCCAGCGTCTGCGGCATGCTGAAGTGGTGCAGGCCCGGCAGCACCTCGCAGACCGGCACCGCCTCGCGGCCCCAGACCTCGCGGATCAACTGGTTCTGGCGCAAATATTCGGCGCTCTCGTCGCCGCCCACCATGGCCTGCAGCGTGCCGCGCGCGGGCCGGGGCAGCCGCGCGGGGCTGGCCATCTGCACCTGCTGCGGCGTGAGCCGCAGCACGCTTTGCAGGTGCGGCGTGTGCATCAGGGGTTCGAGGTCGTACAGGCCCGAGATGGACAACGCGTTCTTCACCAGGTCGGCCGGCAGGTCGCCGGCGTGGGCCGGCCAGACGCAGTTCAGCAGCATCGCCGCCAGTTGGCCGCCCGCGGAATGCCCCACCACCGTGATGCGGCCGGGGTCGCCGCCATGCCGTGCGACATGGCGCCAGGTCCAGGCCAGCGCCCGCACCATCTGCAGCGTGATCTGCGGAATCGTCACGGCCGGGCACAGCGCATAGTTGGGAATCACCACGCACACGCCCTCGCGTGTGAAGGCCGGCGCGATGAAGGAATGGTCGCGCTTGTCGAGCGCGCGCCAGTAGCCGCCGTGGATGAAGACCAGCACGGGCGCCCCGGCCGCGCCGCCCTCGGCAGGAAAGACGTCGAGATGCTCATTGGGCCCGCCGCCGTAGCGGATGTCCAGTTCGCGCGGCTGGCTGCGCAACACCTCGGCCGAGTCCGCGGCCCAGCGCCGCAGGGATTCGACGTGCTCGGGCACGCGGGCGCGGTTGTTGTACATGCAGTCGAGCCAGTCGCCGTCGTAGGCTGCCATCAGTGTCTCCTTGGATGCGCGCCATCTTGGCACAACGCGCGCCGCAGCCGCCCGGCCCATCCTGCCGGCGGGCCGGCTTGACAGCGTTCGCCGAACACCGTACTCTGTATACGGAATCCAGAAAAAACCATGACCGCCCATCTCGTCAAGCTCGAAACCGCCCCCGACCTGGTGGACCAGGTCTACCGCTCCCTGCTCGACGCCATCTGCGAGGGTTCGCTCGCGCCGGGCCAGCGCATCACGCAGGAAGACATCGCCGAGCAGCTCGCCGTGTCGCGCCAGCCGGTGCTGCAGGCGCTGCGCCTGCTCAAGAAGGACGGCTTCGTGCTCGACGCCCCGGGCCGCGGCCTGCTGGTGGCGCCGCTGGACGCCGCCTGGACGGCCAGCGTCTACCAGGTGCGCGGCGCGCTCGACGCGCTGGCCGTGCGCCTGGCCGCCGGCTACCGCTACCGGGTGGACCCGAAGCTGATCGAGCAGGGCCGCAAGGCCGCGCGCGGGCGCAACGTCAAGGCCATGATCGACGCCGACATGGCCTTCCACAACGCGCTCTATGCCGCCTCGCGCAACCCGCTGCTCGAGCAGAGCGCGCAGCAGCACTGGCGCCACCTGCGCCGCGTGATGGGCGCGGTGCTGCAGTCCTCGCGGCAGCGCGAAAGCGTCTGGGACGAGCACGAGGCCATTGCCCGGGCGATCGCCGCGGGCGATGCCCAACGGGCCGTGCAATTGATCGACCACCACAGCCAGCAGGCCAGCGACGATCTGGCGCAGCGGCTGTCCCGCGTTCTCAACACCACCACAGGAGACACACCATGAGACTGAGCCAACAGCAACTCGAGCAGTTCGACCGCGACGGCTACCTGTTCTTCCCCGGCCTGTTCACGCCCGAGGAAACCAGGAACCTGAACGACGCCGTGCCCGAGCTGTACAACCGCCGCGAGGCCTACAACGTGCGCGAGAAAGGCAGCGACGCCGTGCGCACCAACTTCGCCGCCCACATGTACAGCGAGCCGTTCGCGCGGCTGGCGCGGCACCCGCGCATGATCGAGCCGGTGGAAGACCTGTTCGGCGAGAAGCTCTACATGCACCAGTTCAAGATCAACGGCAAGATGGCCTTCGAGGGCGACGTCTGGCAGTGGCACCAGGACTACGGCACCTGGCTCAACGACGACCTGATGCCCACCGAGCGCGCGATGAACGTGGCCATCTTCCTGGACGAAGTGAACGACTACAACGGCCCGCTGATGTTCATCCCCGGCAGCCACAAGAAAGGCGTGGTCGAGGCCAGGCACGACCTCACCACCACCAGCTACCCGCTGTGGACGGTGGACAACGAACTCATCGGCAAGCTGGTGGAGCGCGCCGGCGGCAAGCAGGGCGGCATCGTCGCGCCCAAGGGCCCGGCCGGCTCGATGATCCTGTTCCACAGCTGCCTGGTGCATGCCTCCAGCAGCAACATCTCGCCCTGGAACCGCGTGAGCGTCTACCTGAGCCTGTGCGCCGTGAGCAACCACATCCGCCGCCACAAGCGGCCCGAGTACATCGCGCATCGCGACTTCACACCCATCGAGTGCCTGCCCGACGACTGCCTGCTGAAGGACTACCCGGTGGACCTGCCGTGGAAAAACGGCCTGCCCGCCAGCGCGCTGCAGACCTCGCTCGACGAACTCAAGCTGGCCGCCTGACACCATGAACCTCTACAGCAAACTGCAGCAGCGCGCGGCCGACGGCAAGCCGGTGCGCATCGGCCTGATCGGCGCCGGCAAGTTCGGCTCCATGTACCTCGCGCAGGTGCCGCGCACGCCGGGCGTGCACCTGGTGGGCATTGCCGACCTGTCGCCCGACGGCGCCCGAGCCAACCTCGCCCGTGTGGGATGGAATCCGGCGAAGGTCCAGGCCACGTCGATCGAGAATGCTATCAAAACAGGAGCAACCCACATCAGCGACGACTGGCAGGCGCTGGTGCGCCATCCGGCCATCGACATCATCGTGGAGTGCACCGGCCACCCCATCGCCGCGGTGGACCACTGCCTGGAGGCCTTCGCCCATGGCAAGCACGTGGTCAACGTCACGGTGGAGGCCGACGCCTTCTGCGGCCCGCTGCTGGCGCGCCGCGCGCAGCAGGCCGGCGTGGTCTATTCGCTGGCCTTCGGCGACCAGCCCGCGCTGATCTGCGACCTGGTGGACTGGGCCCGCACCTGCGGCTTTCCCGTGGTGGCGGCCGGGCGCGGCCACAAGTGGCTGCCGCACTTCTGCGAGTCCACGCCCGAGACGGTGTGGGGCCACTACGGCCTCACGCCCGAGCAGGCGGCGCGCGGCGGCCTCAACCCCAAGATGTTCAACAGCTTCCTCGACGGCTCCAAGCCCTCGATCGAAAGCACGGCCGTGAGCAACGCCACCGGCCTCGGCGTGCCGAGCAACGGCCTGCTCTACCCGCCCGCCAGCGTGGAGGACATCCCCTACGTCACGCGCCCGATCAGCGAAGGCGGCGTGCTGGAGCGCAAGGGCATGGTCGAGGTGATCTCCAGCCTGGAGGCCGACGGCCGCAAGATCCCCTACGACATCCGCATGGGCGTGTGGGTTACGGTGGAGGCCGAGACCGAGTACATCAAGAACTGCTTCGAGGAGTACAACGCCCACACCGATCCGAGCGGGCGCTACTTCACGCTGTACAAGCGCTGGCACCTGATCGGGCTGGAAGTGGGCGTGAGCGTGGCCAGCGTGGCGCTGCGCGGCGAGCCCACGGGCGTGGCCACCGGCTGGAACGCCGACGTGGTGGCCACTGCCAAGCGCGACCTGGCCCCCGGCGAGGTGCTGGACGGTGAAGGCGGCTACACGGTCTGGGGCAAGCTGCTGCCGGCCGAGACCTCACAGGCCGCCGGCGGCCTGCCACTGGGCCTGGCTCACGACGTCAAGCTGGTACGGCCCGTGAAGAAGGGCCAGAGCCTGAGTTGGGCCGACGTGGCGATGGACACCTCCACGCAGGCGTACCGGGTGCGCCGCGAGATGGAAGCCATGTTCGCCGCGCCGGCGCTGAAGGCGGCCTGACAGGAAACCTTCAGCTCCAGATCGCCGCGCGGACCCATGATGGGTCCGCTGGCACGGCGGCCCGGGCCATCGTCCGGGCCGTTTTCTTTCCACAAGGGGAATAGCGATGAAGATAGCCGTCCTGGGAATCGGCTTCATGGGTTTTCCCATGGCCAGGCGCCTGTGCGAAGCAGGCCACGAGGTGCATGTGTGGAACCGCTCGCGCGAGAAGGCCGAGCGGGTCGCGGCCTGTGGTGCCACGGTGCACGGCCGGGCCGCCGACGCCGTGCGCGAGGCGGAGGTGGCGATCAGCATGCTGGAGAACGGCGCGGTGGTGCACGACGTGCTGTTCGAGCACGGCGTGGCCGCCGCGATGCGCGCGGGCGCGCTGCTGATCGACATGGCCTCGATCAAGCCGCGCGAGGCGCGCGACCACGCGGCACGGCTCGGCGCGCTGGGCATCGCCCACCTCGACGCCCCGGTGTCGGGCGGCACGGTGGGTGCCGAACAGGGCACGCTGGCCATCATGGCCGGCGGCAAGGCGGCCGACTTCGAGCGCGCGCAGCCGGTGTTCCAGGCACTGGGCCGCGCCACGCATGTGGGCCCGCACGGTGCCGGGCAGCTCGCCAAGCTGGCCAACCAGATGATCGTGGGCATCACCATCGGCGCGGTGGCCGAGGCCCTGCTGTTCGCGGCCCGGGGCGGCGCGGACATGGCCAAGGTGCGCGAGGCCATCTCCGGCGGCTTTGCCGACAGCCGCATCCTGCAGGTGCATGGCCAGCGCATGGTGGAGCGCGACTTCGCGCCACGCGCGCGCATGTCGGTACAGCTCAAGGACCTGCGCAATGCGCTGTCCACCATGGAGGAAAGCGGCTTCGACGCGCCGATCACCGCGCTGTTCGAGCAGCTCTATGCCGACGGCATCGAGCACGGGCTGACCGATCTCGACCACGCGGGCCTGTTCGTGGAACTGGCCAGCCGCAACGGCATGCAGTAGCCGCGGCGCGGGGACCTCCGCGCCCCCGGGCCGGAACTGACATTCCCCGCGCGGCTTGCTATACTTGAGTTCTCTTGGGGGGGTAGCTCAGCTGGGAGAGCGTCGCGTTCGCAATGCGAAGGTCGGGAGTTCGATCCTCCTCCTCTCCACCAAGACCCAAAGGCCAGACACCCCGGTGTCTGGCCTTTTATTTTTCCGGCCGCTGGTATTTTCGGCCCGCTTCGAAAAAATCTGCCTCGCAGACCCATCGGCCAGAATGATTACGCTATAATCTGAGGCTTGTCTGAAATTGAACTGAAGCCTTCACGGCAACAGGCATTCAATTCGGGTTCTTAGCTCAGTTGGTAGAGCAGCGGACTCTTAATCCGTAGGTCGAGTGTTCGAGTCACTCAGGACCCACCACTTGTAAGCTCGCAGGAGCATTGGAAAGCCCGCTATCGAATTGGTAGCGGGCTTTACTTTTTGCCGAGCTGTGTTTTTGCCGCGAAGTGGATGGCGTAGGAGCTACTTCACGCTCGACCAGTTCGGCCCCTTGCTGGTGACTGCTTGCCGACCCTGCAGCCACTCACGCACCAGCACGCGCGACACGATAACGCGCCGGCCGTCGGCCCGGTGCGGCACGCCCTTCACCTGCAACCAGGCGATCTGGGCCGTCGACCGCGCAAACCCAGTGAGATCCCGAAGCTCCGTGGCGGCTAAAAACTCACTTTGCGGAGGCGATGCTGCTGCGATCATCGCACGGCCTTCAGCCTCGTGGCCTTGGTCCGGTAGTGTGCCTCAGTCAACCTGGTGCTGCTGTGCTGCAACAGCGTCGACGCGGCGCCCATGTCCTCGGCCAGATCCGCCGCGCGCTTGCGCATGTCCCGAAGAAACATCGCCGCGATCTGGTCGGCCAGCTCGGGGTGGGCCTTGGCCGCAGCGGTCCGGGCGGCGTTCCAGCGGTCGCTGAGCATTCGGGAAGACACCTGCCGGCCGGTGTGCGTCGCCAGCAGCATCACGCTGTACGCCTTCATGGCCAGGCGCCGCTCCACCAGCGCGCAGAGCACGGGCGAACGGGCGACGTCGAACTCTGCCCATTTCCCCGTCTTCCTCGCCTTGAAACGCAGCAGGCCAGCCACCGGTAACCTGATGGTGCGAACGTCCGTCAGGCGCATCCCGGTGGCCGTCGCGATGTCCATGCAGTCACGGAGTACTTGATCGGCCTGGGCATAGAGCACTTCGAACAGTTCGTCGGTGACGTGCGACTCTCGCGCTGCCTCCTCGTTTTTCCAGTTCTTGACGCCGGCCGCCGGCCACGGAAGCGCGGTCATACCCCACAGCCGCGCCCTGCCCCAAACGATCGACAGCACCGACATCTCGCGGTTGCCTTGGGTCATGGCGCTGCGCTTGTCGAGGTAGGCCCTCATCATCGGCAAAGTAATCTCGTGCCAAGCCATCGAGCCGCACCAGGCCTCGATCTTGGCCAGCTGCTTTGTGTATGCCTTGCGCGTCTCTGCATTCTCGTATTCGGGCAGCTCGCGCTCGCGCCACCGGTCAATGGCCTCTTGCACCGTGCCGACGGTAAGGGGCTGTTTGTTGTGCAGCTTGTCCCACTTCGCCAGCGCTGCGGCCCGGTCACGGCCGAGCGAAACGTCGGGTTTGCCCGTGCCGCGCATGTCGTAAAAATAGTAGATGTAGTCCTGTCCCTTAGCCCCTCGAGAGCGCTTCGTGCGGAAACGGATGTGCCTCTCGCACGGGGGCGTCCCCCGATGCGGCGCGTGGCCTACGGTCATTTTGGATACCTCATTGGAAATGCCCCCGGCACTCGGGGCGGTACGGTGTGCCTTTAAAAAGTGGCCGCGCTAGCCCCTAGCGACCGTATGGGCTGCGAAACGGAGGCGCTCGGCCTCGCCTTCGGAAGTGTGCTGTTCGTAGGCTTCATCCATGTGCTGGTCGGCGTCTTCAACGAGATAGCTCAAGCTGCAGCTGAGCATGAGCATCAGCGATTCCCTATCGCTGGGTGACAAGAGCGGCGTGCTATCGAGATCGCCGCCGTTCTCGGCCATGTCGTTGTGGTGAAGGATGGTCGCGACCGTCGCCGCGCCGGCTGCGATGCTACGGGCTCGCTCCGCGAAAGCCATCGCCATACGGCCGGGCAGTCTGACGTTGTCCACCGCACCACGGTGAAATTCGAAAGGCGTGATTGTGGGCGCGCGAGCCCGCGAGGTTTGATTTACAGTTGCGTCAGCCATGGTTGATCCTTTCAGCGATCGGTTATGGTCAGACGGTCAGGGTGGTTCCAAGCACCTTGGCCGTCGTCTTTTGTGCCCCGCATAGACCGCCGCGGGGCAAAGCGGTTATTCCGATACCTTTGCCTTGTCGATTTTCTTGCGCACCCACGGTGCGCCGCCAAGGCGTTGAAGCTTTTCGCGTTGAGCGGCGCTCAGCTTTATCGTCACAGCTTTCAGCACCAGGTCTTCGGGCAACGCTTTGCGCCCTTGACCTCTGCCCGCGCCGCCGCGCCCAGCAAGTTCATTTTTCATATTGATTATGGTACTCCCATAATCAATTTTGCGCAAATCCTTGTGCGAGAAATCACAACGCTCCGATTGGCGGTCGGACTAGAATTTATTTACGACCTCGACCCACAGGATGCACATCATGGACAAGCCCCTAACCCGCTGGTATTGCGACGTCTGCCACAAACCCATTGAGCCAAATCAACGGGGCTACGTGATTTGGCAGTCCACTCCGGGGGGTGTGGATGGCTTCCACAAGGCCCACGATTTCAAAATAATTCACCAGAAGATTTGCGATAACAAAAACTTCAGTTCATCCGCTGCACTTACCGACTTCCTTGGCGTGGACGGCTTGACTTATCTGCTGACCAAACTCAGCCGTGGCCCCGTGCAGGAACCGGATCCTGGAACACCTGAAGGCAGGGTGCTCGACATGAATGAGTTTGTCGACTTTGTTCGACGTGTTCAGATCCCGTACTACGAAGAAGCGCGGCGCCGCTTTGGTGATCACGATTTCCAAAACGACTTCAGCGACTCGAACGAGGTATTCCCCTATCGCCAGGAGCAGTTGAAGGCCATCATCACCCGGTACCCAGACCCGTCAGGTCAAAACTGATCTATCCACTTGGAGCGTCTAATGGACCCCCTTCGCCTTTTTGTCGTTCTGGCCGGTTCGGTCTCAATTTGCCTGGGCGCGTTCGCGGCACCCATCGGGGAGGAGATGCCAGACGCCGGCCGCGTGTATCTTGACTGCACTCTCTCGCGGGCTGGCGCGGCCGATCGCGGCGAGTTGTGTGCGTTTGCCACCTGGGGGTTCATGGCGGGGTACGCACAAGGGGCGGACAGCGGCGCGGCAGCTGTTCTTATCCATGACCGCGAGGCTATGCTTACCACGCGCGGCGTGGCAGATCTAGGTAAACGACTCGACGCCATCCGCCCACGGGCCCGGTGCATACCGAGCGACGCGAAAGTAGCCGATGTGGTGGAGGCCTTCGTGACGTACATGAGCCGCCACCCTAGACAGGGCACCGCACCGTTTGGCGTCGCAGCGCGCGAGGCCGTGGCAGCAAAGTACGGCTGCTCTTTGTGAGCTTTCTCCCCAGCCCATCATCATCGAGCAGTACGGGCTGTGTAAAACAAATTAGATCAGCCCGACCGCATCGGCCAGGTGTGCTGCCGTCAACGGCATGCCGCGATCAGCCAGCAACTGCAGCAGCTGCTCGGCGGTGATTTCCGGCCGCTCCCAGCGTTCACGCATGTTTTTGATGGCCGTCAACGCCGTGACCTTGCGCAGGTCGAGCTGGTTGACGATGAATTCATCAGGTGTCTGGATCTCGATGTTGTAAGGCGCAAGCGCTTCGGATGGAAAGTGCTTCACGTTCGACGTGACTATCGCATCGGCGTGGCCCACGATGGCCGCGGCCAGGACGTGCCGGTCGTCAACATCCGGCAGCTTGAGGGTATCGATCAACGGCTCGTAGCCCGTCACCAAACAATCAGGGATTGCGTTACGGGCCAGCGTCAGGCGCCTGTCGACGGCCGCGTCGGTGCCGGGGTAGTTCTTCACGAGGTTTCGCCGCACCTCTTCTTCGATGTGTGGCGACCACCGGGCATAGTAAAGATCAACATGAGCCAAGCTGAGCAGCACGTCACACATCAGTGCTGGGTATAGGACGTTGGCGTCCAAAAGTCCTGTGTAACGCGCTGCTCCAGACATTCAAAGCTCCTGACCGATTTCGCGGTTGACTTGACTGAGCTCTTTCAATGCTGCTGCCGAATCCTTCTTCTGCTGCGCCTGGTACTGGACCAAGTCAACAAAGAGGATTCGTCGATGACGATTCACCATGCGGCATTTGATGCGGCCCGCGTCGATTTCCTTAATAACAAAAGGGCGCGACACGTTCAGCATCGCGGCGGCCTCCTGCGTCGTGAGCTCAGTGTGCTGAGGCATCAGCAACATGGGCTCGCGCCGGGCCATCTGCCTTAACACGTCCGCGAAAAAACGCAGGGCGCGCGGGGGCAGCAGTAGTTCAGGGCAATCACCTTGCCCGTCGTCAAAAAGCATGGTCATCCGAATCGTTTTTGCCTTCGAGTGATCCAGTGCTTTCACGAGGCACGCGGTGGCTACGGCAGCCATCTCGGCCTCGGCTTCATTTGCCGGCTCCAGTACTTGGTTGGTCATGTTTCTCCTTGATCGTTTCGCAGTTGCCAGTGGTGGCCTCTTGTTTAGGCGGGCCTAAACGAATTATGCGCAACAAACGCAGTAAACGCAACAACGAACAACGAAACACAAACACGCACAACAAACAACCGCAACGCGATGCGCACTTATGTTAGTGACCACTCATCTACGCCGTCACCGCGCTACTTGATACCCGAACGCAAGCGCGGCTGGGTTCGTTGTTTTGCCGTCCCGCAGGGCTTCGATGCCCGTCACGGTGCGGTTGATCTGCACCGCCGGGATACCGGCAAGGTCGCCCATCAGGTTCACGAACGCCTTGCGGAATGCGTCGTCCAGCTCGCCCTGGTGGGCCAGCTTGAACGTATCCGGGATCATGCGCAGGCCGGCGGGCCCGGTGTAGCCAACCCCCTTGTCTTCGCCCACCAGCGCTTTTGCAGCCGTAGTGAACTCGCGGCCAAAGGCCACCATGCCCAGCAGATTGGACATGGCCTCCACGCCCATTTTCTTGAGCGCCTTCTCCCAGTCGTCCCAGTCGCCGGAATCGCCGGGCGTCAACGCGTCCTTGAGTGCGGCGGCCAGGATCGGCGTGATGACGCCCACCAGCGCGAAGTGCATGAAGGTGCTGGCTTTGGACTCGCTCGTGGCGGCCTTGCCGTACAGCACGTTGGCCTGGGTGTTCATGAAGTCGTAGAAGACGGTGAACAGCTTGACTAACGGCCCGCCGCGCGTGATGCCCGCCTGGTCCACCTCCTCGCCGCCGCCCTGCGAGTCCTTCACTGACTGGTCGGCCAAGGCGATAGCCGTGGCCTCGTCGTGGCCGGCGGCTGTGGCCTTCTCGTAGGCGCCAATCCAGGTCGGGATGTCCACCCCCATCTGCAGGTGCATGGTCAGGAAGTAGCCGTACCGGCCCATCAGCTCGCGGCCGGTGGTCTGCCCGGCGACGCGGTTGCGCAGTTCGTTCAGGTCGCGGAACATCGTGCGCGTCCGGTTGGCCATGAAGTCGGATTTCTCCTTGACCATCCGCGTCGCTTCCACTGGGCCGGCCGCGTACTGGCCGATGCCCTTTGCCACCCAGCCCGTGCCTACGCGCGTGAATGACTGGGTGATGCCCAGGGGCTGCATCATCGCGCTCATGACGTTGTAGGTCAGCGCGCCAGCACTGACGAACTTGCGCATCCAACCCGCGGCGTTCTCGATGCCGTGGTCAAGCCGCTTGCTGCCCGCCACGATGTCATCGCGCCACTTCGTCAGCTCGCGCTTGACGTTGGGCCCGTAGTGCTCGCGGATAGCGGTGTCAATAGTATTGCTCTTCATCAGCCGGTTCATGTCGATGACCCACTCGTGCCAGGCCAAGTCGTGAATGACGTCGTTCACACCGGAATACAGACCGCGCAGATTCAGCAGCAGCGCCCGGCCGGTGACCTCCTCGACGCGCGCCTTGGTGAAACTGCGCTGCGTGGTGGCCACGCTGTAGGCCGCCTTCATCGCGTTCTTGGCCGCTTCGGCGTCACTGTGCTGCTGGGCCTTCATGTTGGTCTTGGGGTCGTACACCACCGGGAAGTAGCCCCCGCGCAGCGCGACCACCTGGCCGTCGGCCGTCCGCACGCTGAAGGGGCGCGGCGCGATCCATTCGGGCTCAACGCCGTTGACGCGCAGCTCCTTGGCCGCGATCTCGGGCCGGTAGCTCTCGAAGTGGTCCCAGACCTTCTGCACGGCATGCCACTCAGCCGCCGTGAGCGTGCGGAGCACGGATTGGATCTGCGCCTCGCTCAGTGTCTTGGTGGCGCCCTCGATGCCGCCGCCCATGAGCCGCTGCAGGTTCGACTCATTGCCGTAGTTCGCCGCGATGGCGAACCTCTCCTCCCAGTTGAGGCTGGTGCCCAGCTCGGGGAAATACTGCCCCTTCCCGATCTGGTCTATCACGGACACGTCCTTGAGCACCGGGCCCATGATCTCCATCAGCTCGCTGGTGGCCTTCGCGCGCCGCGTCGATTCAAAGGTGGCGCGTTCATTGGCGGGCCGGATCACCGCCGACCACCAGGGCCCGTTGTCCTTGCCCCCGTCGAAGATGCGCGTCCACGTGGCAACCTTGATGTGGCTGGCACCGAACTCCTTGACCTTGTCGAGGGCCTTGCCGGTGAGCGTGTTGCTCGTGCGGACGTTCTTGCCGCTTTTCTTGGCGTTGTCCACCACGGTCTGCGCGAGCAGGTCGCGCGTTGCTGCGTAGGTAGCGCCGTCGCGCGCGGTCAGCATCTTTTCCTTGAGGCGGCCCAGGTGCTCGATCTGCTTGATCGTGTCGCGCAAGCCCCGGATTTCCTCCACCGTCATCTCTTTGTACGGCCGGCGCGCGCCGCGCTCGATGGCGTCGGCCAGCAGCTTGATCCGCTCCTCGTCGTCCGGGTAGACCAGATTGCCCTCCTCGTCGCGCGCCTCGATCGCGGCGGTGTACGCGCGGCGCTCGGCCGGCGCCAGCAGCGACTCGGAAATGGCGGGGATCTCGCCGGCGTTCAACCGCGACTGCACCCAGGTGCGCAGCGCCACCGTGCGGTCGATCTCCGCGCCCGACTGCTCGCGCAGTTCGTATTTCTCGCGCAGCATGTCGATCTGCGCCAAGTACTCACCGGGCAGCGCCTGGCGCGTCGCGGACGCATCGAACTTCCGCAGGTACTTGACGATGGCACCGACCTCGTCTTGCGCAGCGTAGGCGGCCTTGGCGGCGTACATGTTGATCAACTGGTTGCGCTTGTGCATCGTGGCCTTCGCCACGTCACCGATGGCCTTGGCGGCTGCCTTCGCCGCGCGCACCTCAGCCGCGGCGTACTGGCCGGGCCGGATGTCGCGCACCTTCAACCGGGCAATGGTGGCGCTGGCGTACTCCCGAGCGGCGCGCGCCAGCACGTCCACCGTGTTCTTCTGGCCGGGCACCTTCTCGCGCACGCTCATGGCCTTCTGCAGGGCGCGCAGTTCGGTGGCCACGAACCGGGCGCGGGCCTCGTTGTGGATGGCCTCGTCCGCCGCGCGCTCGATGCCGGCCGGACTGGACAGGTCGCCGTGCTCCTCAAGCATGCGCTGATTGATCATGCCCTGGATCACCGAGGCCGGGGGCTCCGCCGCGACCAGCTTGCGCACCAGTTCGTCGCCCGAGGTGAAGCCGAACATCTCGGCCGCAATGTCAGGGTGCGAACCCACCTCGTCGCTGGTCATGTGCAGCGCCGACAGCTTGCGCCAGATGGCGTCGTCCTCGATGCCGTACGCGTCGCGCAGCGCCTGGGTGCGCAGCTTGCCCGACGCCTGCGACAGATCCGCCGTGGCCGTGTCGGTGACACCCGGCACCACCTTGGATTCGCTGCGGCTGGTCAGGAACGCCCACGCCTGATAGATCGGCTGGGCCATGACCTCGGCGCGCACCTCGCGCGTGATTTCCGCGCGCAGCGCATCGTGCTGCTTCTGCAACTCTTTCAGCTTGCGGCTGCGCGCGTTCTGCAGCCACTGCATGTCTTTGAGTCCACGACTTTGCAACTGGTCGATGGCGTCGGCGGTGGCCTGCACGCCCTGGTCGTGATAGGCCTTGAACTCGTCCAGCGTCATGCCCGCTTCTTCGGCGGTCTTGAACAACGGGCCCATATCGCGCGCGGCTTCCGCCTCAGCGATCTGGTCGCTGGTGGCCAGCATGCGGTCCATGACGCTGCGCACCTCGGGCGTCAGCTCCACGTCCATCGCGCTGGCCACGTCGGTGGGCGTGGCACTGACGGACCTGAGCAGCGAGCGGTACACGTTCACCAGCCAGGCGCGGAAGGTCTGGAACGTCCTGGTGAGGTCCTGGCTGGGTGCCTTGCCCTCGAAGGCGTAGGCCTCGAAGCCGCGCGCAAACTTCTCATGGAAGGGGCGTTTTTCGGCGCCGGTCATGGCTGCCCAGTGATCCAGCGCCGACAGCTCGGGGGTGGCTTTGACGCCCATCCAGTCCAGCAGCTTGCTGAAGTCATCGACGATGCCCTGCTCACCCGGGGTCAGTTGCTCGCCGGCTGCCACGCGCTGTGCTATGCGTGCGGCCAGATCAGCCTGGACTTGCAGGTAGAAATGGCCGCTTTCGTGAATGAACGTCGACAGATCGGCGCCCTTGAACAGGCTGATGATGCTGGCCTGCCGCGTGATGTCGTCCGCAAAGGCGATCTGGCCGCGCGCGTCTTGAGGTAAAATACTGCTACCCCCGCCGGACGGCTGGTATCCCAACGCATCGGAAAATTCGCCCGATGAAGCGGACCCAGAAGCACCAAGCGGGGGTGCGTTTTTGTGGGCTGGATTCTTGACGATGAACTGGTCATAAAACATCTGCCCATTGGCCTTCTCGTGCACCACGATGCCAACGGTCAAAGACTCCCCGGCCAACACCACTTCCGTACTCAAAAAGTGCGTCTGCTTGACAGTGACCGCCGCGCCCGGCTTGGCAGGCTCGGTACGCGTGAACCGCGCCGCACGCAAGATGTCCGGGATGTGGGGGACCAAGCGTAGCTCCGGCTCGTTGGCGCCCGCGAGCGCATGCTTTGCGCCCTGCCAGGTGATAACGACCTCCTTGCCGAACGCCGGGTCGGCATTGCGCACTGCCTCGGGCGCGCCGCCGCTGGCTTCGCTCCATCGTTGCTTGGCCCACGCCGTGACTTTTTCCCGCACCTGGGCGGGCGTCGCGCTCGTGGGCACCACTTCGTCGCCCTGCAGTGGCATTCCGGCTACCGCCGACTGCTCCAACACCTTGCCCGGTGCCGGGCGATACATTGACTCGGTGGTTTTGAAAGCCCGGTTCTTGCCCTTGTTCTCGATGAAGCCAAAGCGCTTGTAGAACTCTGCCAGCCGCGCCTTGTTACCGCCGAAGTCGGCCGAGGGACTGAGCGCGATGTGCTGCCCTGTCGCATCGGCGTATTTCACCAGGGCCTGCATCGCGCGCGTGCCGGCGCCCCGGCCGCGTGAGGCCTGCGACACCACGATCTTGGAGAGCGTGATCACGCCATTCTTTTCCGCTACGGCGTGGTCCAGCCCGGCGGCATCGAAGTCTGCACGTAGCTGATCGAGAGTAGGAGCCTGATCCAGCACGGTTGAGCCCTTGGCCTCGCCCGCGGCAAACCCCAATTTGTAGGTGTCGGCAAACTGCTGAACCGTCATGCCGGTGCGCGCGGCCATGACGGCGTAGAAGTTGGCCGCCAGCGTCGCGTACTGCTCATTCACCTTGGCGGTGAATCGCTTGATCTCGTTTAGTTGCTGCACCAGCTGGGCCTGCACCTGGTCGCGCCCGGCCTTGAACTCGGCGTCGTCAGCCTCGGTGGCCAACACGCGCTCCACCTCTGCGGTCAGCCGGTCGCCGTGCTCCTGCATGTAGGCTTTGGCTTCCTCACGGCTCATGCCGTCGGGCGCCGTTCGGGCGTGGTCGATCAGGGGCTGGGCAAATTCCGTGCCGATGGTCTGGGTCAGCAGTTCGCCGGTGGGGATGGCGAAATCGCCGCCAGTCTCCGCCTGGGGCAGCTGGGCTGCCACGGCGGGCACGGCCTGCGCCAACGCATTCAGGTCCACGCCCGCCTCCACCAGCTTGGCAGAATCCACGTACACCACGGGGGCGCCCTGGTCGGCCAGGTCCTGCATGTAGCTGGTCAGGGTCTCGGGGCTGCGTTCGAGCAACTTGCTGGCCTCGGCCGTCTTCTGCATCGCCTCCAGCACGGTGGCGTTGTGCTCGGCCTGCTGGGCGAATGTGTCCGCTTTGGCTGTGCGCGCCGCCAAATGGCCCATAGCGCCCCCGGTGAGCCCGCCGACGGCAAGACCTTGGAGGGCGCTCTCGAGAAGCCCCTCGGTCAGATCCTGGCCGGGGTTCATGTTCTGCTGGATAGCCATGTTCTGGCCCAGTTGCTCACCGGGGCTCTGCACGAACTCGGTGGCGCCTTCGGTCGCGGCGGCTTTCGCGGCAGCGACACCGGGGCGGCCGCCTTCACCAACAATGCGGCCGAGGAACTTCCCGCCAACCAAATTCACCGCCGCGTCTACGATGCCCGCGATGACGCCAGCCTGTTCGGCGGCGTTGGCGGACACCAGGACGCGTGCCACTTTGGGGTGGTAGCCGTCTGCGAGCAGCTTTTGATACGCCGGCGAGGTCGCCAGCACTTCGTCGCTGACTTTGTCCGCGTCCTCGCGCGTCTGGTTCGCCTGCTGCGCATACCCCACCGCACCCTCGGTCACGGCGCCCATACGTGCCATGGTCTCCCCGGCTGCCAATACCGCAGCGGCTTGCGCGGCTTGGGGCGTCAAACCGGCGGCGAGGGCATCGGCCTTCGCTGCGCCGCCAGCCCCCTTCGTGAGGTACACGCTCACCGCCGTGGCGAGGGCAGAAGGAATCGACTGCAGCGCGTCCCCCACAATCTTGAGCGGACTGCGCCAAGCGGACTCATTTTCCTCGAGAGTGCCGTATCGCAGGCCGCCGTATTGGGCCTTGGTTTCCGGCGACAGCTCCGCCATGACCTGTTCGCTACGTTGTTGCTGGCTGCGAATGAAGCGCAACGGTGCCGCGGCAGCGCTTTCGTTCATGGTCCGCTGAAAGGCCAGCGGGTCATCTTTGTAGACCACAGCCAATTCGGCTTCAGTCAGGCCGCCGGTGGCAGCATTGAGCAGTTTTGCCCCCGTCCCAGTCAAGCTGAGGAACCCCGCGTGCGCAGAACGGCGAAGGTACTCGCCGGCATTCGCCAGATTGCGGTCTGTGCCAGGGGCGCTCACCATCCATTTGGCGGCGCCCTCCAAACCGGACAACACACCGACGTCGTCGTGGGCGATTGCGGCCTTGTCCTGGTCCGCCAGGAACTTGGTGGCGAGGGGAAACTGGGCCGCCATCGAATCAAAATCGTAAGCGCCCAACGTGGCCTGGCGCTTCATCTCCTCGGGCAAGCTACGGACGGTGTCCACCGGCACGCCAGTCCGTCTCGCGACAGCGCGGAGCTCCGCCTCGTAGTCCGGACGGTTGCCGATGACGGCGTTCATTGAGAGCCGGGCTTGCGCACCGAGTGCGGCCGGCGTGGCCATTTCACCCAGGTACGCGTCAACCGCGCCTTGGGTGTCTAGTTTTTCTGCCATCTATTTCGCTCCGGTGTTGCTGCGCGGCTGAGGCGCGTGGCGTTTGAGGTAGAGGTACGCGCCCAGATAGTCGGCGTCTGAGGGGTTGGAGTTACCGCGCGCAGCGAAGTCTTTTTTCAGAGCCTGTTTGACGTCGCCAGGTATGTCATCTGGCTTGAGCGCGAGCAGTGACTTGCTGCTACTGCCCACAGCAACCCCCATCACCGTGTTCTTGAATTGCACGTTCGACGCAAACAGGCCGTCGATGAACTTGGCTGTTTCCACGTCGGAAAATGCCTTGCCTGCGGCGCGCTGAGCGGTGGCAATCTCATCGCGCACAAACTTGTGTAGGGAACCCACATAGACCGCGTCGTCGCTACCCTCTTTGGGGGTGGGATCAATTTTCAAACTGCGCAGCCGGGAGCTCATCGTGTCGTTAATAGCTTGGGTGTTGAGATTGCCCCAGCCACCCGCACCCGTTCCAGTGCGCTGCGCCATCCGCGTTTTGTTGAACTCGACAAAATCCTTTTCGGCGAGCATGGGACGGAGCAGAAAAAACTGCGCGTCGGTGAGTCCGCCCAGATACTGCGGATCTGATGCCAGCTTGAGATAAACCGCCGTGTTGGTCGTCGTGTCCCCGGTCTTCAGCTGTTTGCTGAACTTGTCCAAATCGTCAACTTTGCCGGGGGCAAACCGACGTAGGTCGTCGAGCAGCTTGGGAGGAAGCATCGAAACCGGTGTGTCCTTGTTGTCGATCACCCACCGCTGCGCCGCGGCGAGTGCGTTTTCCCCCTGCTCGGTGATAGAGCGGTTGATCATGTTGAACTTTGCAACCGCGGCTTCGCGGGTAATCCTCACCGTCTGCGCCGGCGCGCCAGGGGGCAGTTGTGCAAGTACCGAGTCGACGAACTCCAACTCGGTCGGCCGCGGCGCGACGGGCCGCCCCTTCTCGAGCGCGCTCATGTTCTTGGCGACATACGCCTGTGTTTCCTTCGGCATGTAGCTCAGCCAATCGGGTGAGCCGCTGCGTCCCGCTGCGGCCTGGCTCAGGGCTTTGTCGAGCGCACCAGGGCCCGCGTTGTACGCCGCCCATGCTTTTGCGGGGTCACCGTATTTCTGCAGCATGCTTTGCAGGTAGTCGCGGCCGACGCGGGCGCGTTCGCCGGGGCTGTCGTCGCGCGCAGGCGTGACGCCAAAACCAGGGTCTTTATTCGTGGTTGGCATCACCTGCATCACACCTTGTGCACCCTTGGGGCTGGTGACAGTTGAGCCGTCGCGGTTCGTCTCTCGCCCGCCGCTCTCCGACATCGCCGTGATCTGCACCATCGTGTCAAAGCTGGAGGGTGCAATTGCTGGCAATACCCGCGTGGTCGCCACCGTGACGGCGGCCTGAGCAAGGTTGTTTGAGACAGCCAGGTCGACGTGTCCTTGCAGCTTCAGCACGTCATCCGCAGACAGCTCGCCGCGCTTGCGGGCACCGTCAAGGTACTGCAGCGCGTATTGCGGGTTTCCCTTGGCGAGCGCGGTCAGCACGACCCCACTTTGCGCTTTGCTGACGGCTGCAAGCATTGCCTCCTCGGCCGGAGTCCCCGTCAGCCCTGCGCGCTGAGCCTTGTTCATGACGGCTGCCTTGATCGCTGCGATCACGCCAGGTCCCCTTGACCCCGTTGCTGGGTCAAGCCGCCCGTTGATGTAGTCGGGGTCGTCCCAGTGCACCATTGCGTCGTTCGTGCCCAGATCTACCGTACCGTCGTCTACCTTGTCGTTGTAGACGCCGAACTCTTTCGTCATGTGCCGGCCAACCTCGCCGTGAAACTGCGTGACGAGCGTACCGGCGTGCATGTTGAATGCCCGCTTCTGTGCCTCGTTGCCCAATGACATCGCAAGCTCGGATGCCCGTGTTTTCAGGCGGTCACCGTAAACTTGATCAAGTGGCCGCCCGTCGACGTCCGGATCGAGCGCAGCCTTGCCGCGGCGCTGTGTGTAGCCGTTCTGCGTGTCGTATGCAAGGCTCTGCGCTGCGGCGTGCAACTGGTTCATCGCGTCATTGACGCGGACCTGGTTCGCTTGTTCATCTGCATCCAGGGCGAGTCGGGCCACCGCGCCCCCGGTGCGCGAAAGAGCCGCGCCCATGTTGCTGGCCTGGTCGGCGGCGATGGCGCCTGCCGCTGGGCCCGTGGGTGCCGACAGCAAGGGCGCCGGCTGCGCGGATACCTGGCTCTGGAAGTTGTCGTAGCTGGGAACCTTAGGCATTGCGGGCTCCAGCAATGCGATCGATTGCAGCTCGCGCCTCGAGGTGAGCATCCAGCTCCGGTTGCGGTACGCTCAATGGCGCACCGGGCCTCGCGCCGAACGTCGCGCGCACTGCGTCTGCGGTGGCGCGGGCTTGGGCATCTGCCAGGATTTCAGATCGGCTGGGCGCTCGCTGCCATTGCCAGGCAGTTTTGATGGGGGGAGAGTTATCGTTCACGGTTGCGCGTCTCGTTGTTTTGCCGCGAGGAATGATTCGAGTGTGGATTGCCGCCAGCCCTGGGTGCATTGCGAAAGGCGGATGCACGGCGGCAGAACTCCAGAGGCTTCCCACTTGCGCAGCGTCGTGCGCGAGATGCCACCAAGGAACTTCGCTCGTGCAACGGCGCGCGGAATGAATGGGTCGATGTGCGTTTCTGTTTTGACCATGGGCATGATGTTCGGTTGGATGGGGCCGCTTACCTGCACCCCTTCGGCAACTGTCGCAGCGGTGTGCGCTGTTACGTGCACCCCGGCTCACTATCGCCCGCCCTCGCACACTTACGCGCACCCCTCGCACAACGACAGCCCCCTGAGGTGACTCATGCACCAGCGGGAGCGCATAGGGGGCGGGGGTGGTCCGCCTGAACCGTCCGCAATGGCACGGCTTAAACTTGACGGCCGTATCGTTTCCGCGTCAACAACTTTTGAGGTGGCTGGATGTCCGTTGAGCAATCGGTTTTAGACAGAGCACACGCGTTGATCGAGCGCGGCAAAGTAATCGGCGCCTCAACGCCGCAATACCTGGACCATTCGGGCCGCCAGATGATCCAAGAGTGCTCAGGGTGGATTGCTTCAGCAACGAATTTGATTAAGGTCATCTATCCGGACCCGACGTCGTCGTATCAGCAAATGGCCATCTTTGCTCTCGCAACCAACGGTGAGGCCGACAAAGTGGGGAAGCTCACGGCAATTTTGGTCGCCTTACTCATTGACGTAAAAGCAGGAGTTGTGAACAAGGTTGCGGACGCTGTTCGGGCTGAGGTCTTTGACGACTTTCTCGATCAGGCTGAGCACTACCTCCAAGGGAACAAGACAGCCCAGGCTGGAGTCATTGCCGGCGTGGTGTTTGAGGACACGATTCGGAAGGCATGCGAAAAGAGGCAGATCCCGCAAAAAGGAGTGGAACTTGAACAGTTGATTTCCACACTCGTTAAGACTGGCGTGTTGATTGAAATCAAAGCTAAGCGTGCCCGTGCAGCCGCTGGCGTAAGGACGAAAGCTACACACGCTCAGTGGGATGAGTTCGGCCGTGATGATGTGGCCGCCGCCATAAAGCTTACGCGCGAGTTGATCGACAGTCTTTTGATTTGAGCCTGTCAAGCGGACGTGCCTCACTCCTCCACGGGCGGCCATGGCAACGCCCAATCTGCCGCCGGTGGAGCACTACCTGCACCAGGCCGAGGACCCCACGCGGCTGGTGAAGCTGCCTATCGACACTACTGCTTGAGCCCTTGAACGAGGCCGAGCACCATGCGCTCGCCGTGCTCGATAGCGAAGCCAATGGCGCGATCGCGCTGGGCGAACTGGTTGGCGGCGAAGGGCGACCCCTCCCCACCGACGTGCTGCACGTCACCTTGCCTTGGCGGCTCAAGCTTTTTGATCTCGAGCCGCCCCTGCCACTTCATCGTCCCGATGTCGTACAGGGCATGGGCACGCAGCCGGTAGCCCTCGAATTTTTTCTGTGCGTATTGAGCTGGCACTGTGACCTCGCCTCGACTGATGGGCAATACGAGGTCTTCCGCGGCTTGCTTCGCTGCTCGCTCGGACGCGTGCAGACCTGGAGCATCGAAGCGCTGAGCGAACCTACTGTATCGCCCGTCCTCGCCGCGGCGCCGGGCCACGACAAAGCCTACGAACCGCGCACCCGCAGCTGGCTCCACGCAGGTTCGCAAATCTGCCAGCAGCGGTGCTGGCGGGTTGACATCGTCCATACATCCCCTTTCGAGTGTGCACACCGCAGTCTCCTGCAGTAAAGGCCTGCCGATTGTCGTAGTGTACTGGGTATACATCCAGTATCCTTCCGTCGATGGAAAAAGTGTTGATCTGGGACATGATGCGGGCGCGCCAAGGGGGCAAAACAGTGCCCAGGTGGCAGGCGGGGCGCCTACGGGCGGTCCGCGGCATCCTGAGGATCGGCACGTTGAACTCCATGTCTCTGTGCCGGCCCAGCTTGACTGCTAGGTTTGAGTGCACGCCCCCGCTCACCGAGCATGACGATCCTGCGCCGCTGGAGGACGCTCACGTCATCTTTTGCGATGAAAACCGGATGGTGATCACTGGCGTGGAAGTCGTCGAGGGATTTGCTGAAAACGACGAGCTGCGGTACGGCCATACGTGGGTGCTACACCTCTACGATGGCCCTGAGCCCGTGGGCACGCGGGGCCCGCCGCTGCCGCAATGAAAGTCGCGCCCCCGCGCGATCTACCCTCACTCCTCCAAAGGTGGCGCTTGGAAAAACTCCGAATGCAGCAGCTTCACACGTGCTGTCACCGCCTCGATCGCCTTCACCCTGGCCATCGGGTCGCCGTCAATCGGTGTATTGGCGGCGCGCACCAGGGCCGCCCTTGCGTCCGGTGGCAGAAATGAACAAACCGGAGGGTTGGGTGTACGGATCACGGGAATGTCGTCGAGAGCTACAGGCATGGAAAGTGCCTCCTTTTAGGTGTACGGATTGAACTGTCGTGCGTGGACCGGGCGTTATGCACACCCCTCTCGAGGGGCTCACGCGCGATGCTTGCGGAAACTCAGCGGTGATCGAGCCGGCGCCTCGCGTGCGCGTGTACGCGCGCCCGGGCGATGTGTCAGAAAACCAGCTATCAGTGTCAAATTTGCGCGCCGCACTAGGCTCGGTGAACGACGGAAAACTGCAGTGCTTGTCAGGTGTCAGTTTTGTGCACGACGTGTCGCCATCGAGTACGCTCCTCGCGTGCGTATGCGAGCGCGCGTAATGCGTACTGTTCGGTAAACGGCGAAGCTCAAGCCTCGCGCGCGTGCACGCGCGCGCCCGGGCGATGGCATCGGAAATGCGATCAGGCCAGGTCACACGGCTCCTCAGGCGGGCGAAACACTCGCGGAAGGCCCTCGCGCACCATGAAGGTCTCGACCTCTGCTCGGCTCTTGCCAGCCGTCAACATTTCGCGCGCTTGCTTTTGAAGGTCAGCACGCACCGCGGCAAAGGCTTGCGTCACCAAGGCCTGCGCCGTGCGGTTGATGGCTTTGGTCAACTCTGGCCCAAACGTAATTTTTTGCATGTTCGTTCCTGTGGGTATGAATCTGTTGTCATTTGCAGGTTGGAATTCGGACATGTTGTCTGCCTGTCGTGTCCGATGTGTCCGCTCACTGGAGACGGACACGACAAGGCAGACAGACACGCCCTCTTTCTACGAAAGGGGGTGGTGTCCGATGTCTGAAGCTGGGAGGTCGACACCTTCAGCGAGCGCGATCAGCCCATCCGCTTGCTCCGCAATGACGCCTTCATCTTTGAGGTTTTGGAGTCCGCGCAAAAAATTGCGCGCTGCGGTGGCCGGGTTTTTCCCTGCGTTGGCACCGTGGGCGAGGAAGTGCCTTTTCAGCGTGTCCTTGCCACACGGCCCGGCGCTGGTGAGAACGGTGAGAACAACGGCAGCCGACGTATCCTTATCGGCGCCGGCGACGGCGCGCACCTTGTGCGACTGCTCGCCGTCGGTGACCACTAGGCTGGTGAGCGGCCGGCCCAGCGCATCGGTGAACCCATCGAGCGCGACCGGCTTCATGTCCAGGTGGATCGGCGCGAAGGGGATGCCCCCCTTCATCTTTGCGCACTTGACTGTCACCGAGTAGCCGTCGCCCGGCCTGTCCACCTCGATCATGGTGTCGCTGTCGCCTTCTTTGGCCAAGCTGCCCATGTAGCTGTCGCCCGACTTTGTGGTGTGGTCCACGACTAGGACCGTCACGGTCCCGCCTAGCGCGGTCGCCTTGTCCTGAAGATCGCGCAGGGTCTTGATGTACCGTGAGACTGTGCCCTTGGCATCGTCGGCGCTGGTCTGGCTGTACGTGTCGACGACGAGAAACACATTTGTCGCGAACTGCCCCCAGTGGGCACAATTTTCGTAAGCGAGGGTAATCGCCTCGTCCCATGCGTTGTAACGCGGCCGGCCAACCTTCTCGATGAAATCATAGGCATCGTCGAAAGTGACCTCGTCCGCCTCAAGTTCATCGACGTGCGCAATCTCATCTGGGGTGAGGTACTTCCGGCCGAGGTCACCGCTCACGCCATGCATTTCCGGAAACGGCAGACCGCCCAGAGGGCCGCCTGCGGCACCGTTGACGTAGCCGAGCAGTGAGGCAAGCCCGTGAGCTTCATCTAGCCGTGGACGGCATTGAACGATCGCCAGGGGCCCGGTGTCGCCCGCAGCCAAGTCAATAGCGGCTCTCCGCACGTGGATGTCGTTGCCACCCTCCGCTGCGAGGTAGACCACGACCGCCTGATCTGTCTCACGCCCGTGCCACGCTCGGCCGCCCGCCACGCAGGAGGCCATGTCCAAGGCAAGAAACGTTTTGAACGAACCGGGGGCGGCCACCATCCAGTTGATCGAGCCTGCGGGAACGATGCCGTCGACAAGCCACTTGGTCTCGCCAACGCGTTTCAGCGCAGCCAAGGGGCTCCAGGCGCCCAGCCCGGCCCATTTCTCGGTGAGGGTAGGGGTGAGCATCACGCCACCTCCTGCGTGCGCTTTTCGTGGAGCGCTGTGACGAGGATGCGTAGCTCCTCGTTCGACTTGCCCGCGATGCGTGCGGCGTTGATCGAGCGCACTTCACTCGATGGCCATCCCACCGACCGCGGCCCGATGTGCACGGGCTTCGTGAACGTGCCGGCGGCGACGGCGTTGTAGATGCTGGTGCGGCTACGGTACCCCGTCTCCGCCTGCACGGCCGACATTCTGAGTATGGACATTCTTGGTCACTCCTGTACGTCCTTGGACGCTGTTGCAATGGAGTGAATGTCGTGGCGACAGGGAGTAAGCGCACTGCAATTGCCCCGTTGCCGAGTGCAATTGCAGAATCAATCGGCGCGCAGGCTCTGCTTAGCTTTGCCGAATTTCTCAGCAAGGGTGCGAGTGGAGATGCCTTGCTTGTCCGGGTAGTTGTTCACCATCTCCGCGATGACCGCGGCCTCGCTGTCACGCCCTGGGCGGGGGCTCAGGACCATCTCCAGCAGGACCGCGATGGTGTTCAGGTAGGTGGTGTGCTGGCGGGGGCCCAGGTCCTTTGCGGCTACCGGGGCCGGCGCGGCCAGCCCGATGAAGTCGGCTGGCATCACCCAGTCCATCGCCCGCGCCCACCGGATAAAGTCCACCACGCGCACTACCGCGGCGGGCCCGAGCGCGGCCGCGTCGACTGCGGTCAGCGCGCCCAGTGGTGCGGTGTTCATCACAGCCACGCGCAGCCTGTGGTTAGCTTCGTCCACGCGTGCATCCTCCATCAGGCCGTCGGCCAAGAACTCATTGAGCTCCTCGGCCGTCATAGAAGGATCGAGCGCGTTCCAGTCGTTGACCTGCGCGACGTACAGGGGCGACAGGCCGACTGACAGCGCGGCGAGCTGTCTCAAGGTCAGCGCCGGGAAGTTGCGCACCGCGGGCCAGACGACCGGCGTTTCGAACATCGCGCGCATCCGCGCCAGGCGGTCCGCGCTTTGCCCTGTTATCTGAACATTTTCGGTTGGTGCCATGGCTCACCCCGCCCGGTGTGAGGGTGTGCGCTTTTGCTTGGGCGGTCCGCCCTCCTCGAGCGCGGCGAGCGCTTCGCGAACACGGGTGAGGTTGTACCGGATGGCACCGCCGACCTTGTAAAACGGAATGAGCCGTTTTGTCCGGCGGTCCATACGAAGCCAGTGGACCGACAGGCTGATCGCTTTGGCGGCCTGTACTTCGTCGACGGCGATGGGGGCAGCTTCAACTGCAAATGCTTCGGGCATGGGAAGGCCTTTGTGGTTTGCGCTGAAAAAGATCAACGCTCAAAGGCCGACTCGCCACCCCAGCCGTTAGGCTGTTCTCAGAAACTGATCTGTACCTGGCCGGGACGTAGGCTATGCCCCGGCGGGTCCTCAAATCAATCAGGCATTGCTGCCCACAAGTTCCCTCCCGTGTGCTGGGTTGTCCAGGCGATCTCGGAAGGTGGCGTAGCTGGAATATAGCAAGGTTTCTAGAAATTTATGCAGTCTTGCTGCTCTCTTCTATGAAATCTGCCACGGTTTGCCATGCGGCGCGAAGCTGATTTTCGCTTTTGCCTATGTAGCTGTTTGCCGTCACATCGCCCGCGGTGGCGTGGTTAAGCATGCGTTTGACCGAGCTGGCGGACACGAGATCATCAGCAATGGATGCAAACGTGTGGCGCAGTTTGTGAGGCGTGATGCCTTTGACTTCGGCGACTAGATTTATCTTTGCGAGTACGTTCTTGGCAGTGCTGGTCTTGAAAACCTTTTGCCCCTGCTTTTTTCCCTCGCAATGGCGAGCCGCAATTGCAGCTGCCTGCTTCGACAGCATGATGGTGTGGTTCGTTCGGTTCTTCGTGTCCTCAAGAAAAACACGGCCTTTGGCGAGGTCGACGTCTCGCACTAGCAGCCCGTCAGGGTCATGCTTAGTTCCGAAAAGCTCGCCGGGCCTGGTGCCCGTAAGCAGCTGGAAGCGCAAGGCGTCAGCCGTCACGTCACCGTCAAGGCTCGATGCGGCGGCCCACCACGCGCCCAGACTCTCGGGCGGAATGGGTGTGGGATTGCCCTTATTTTGTGGAATCGCGATCCGATCCCGACCCGCGGTGTCCTTGTCCAGCGGCGAGTCCGGGATCTTGACTCCGTGCCACCGAAGGACGGCGCGCAGAACTTGCAACGCGTAAAGGCGTCCCCGCTCGCCGCGCGTTGCGGCCAAGCGCGTATTCAGCTCGCGGATCTGCGTGGCAGTGATTTTGGTCAGCGGCTTTTGAGCCATCGTGTACAGGTAGCCATCCATGAAAGGCTCGCCGCTCTTGTTCGTCCCACCCTTCTTGACCATGTCGAGATAGTCCGCCTTGGTGCGAGCCGAAAGCTGCAGCCCATCCTTGGCGCGCCGTTTGTCGCGCACGTAAACTTTGACAGCCTCGGCCAACGTGGTCGCCTCGGCCGGCGCCACTTTGCGAGCAGCCTTGGCGTCTACAACGCGATCCACACCCGACTGCAATTCGCTCGAGAACGTGATCTGGAGCTTGCGCGCCGTATCCGCCGAGATGGCCGCCGCGCCCACAGCGCGGCCGAGCGTGCGGCGCTTGTTTTTGCCGGCGATGTATCGCTCCATGATGTACGACTTGACGCCCGTGGCAGAGACCCGCAGCCCCAGCCCAGGTGTCTCTGGACACCACCAAAGCACCTCGCCCGCTGTTGGCAGTTTGACGCCACGCGCGACAGAGTCAGTCAGTTTTTTCTCAAGAAAGGCCATGTTTGCTCCTCCGCCGCGCCTCCTTCGCGCTGATCGGCGAAGTGGCTGGCGTAGGAGTGAAGCTTACCGGTAATTATCAAAACTTGCGAAAACTTCAACAGGCTCCCGCTGAAGGACGAGAAAATCAACCAGCATCACCCGTGGAAAATTCTGACTCTTAATCCGTAGGTCGTAGGTTCGAATCCTACAGGACCCACCACCTTCACAGGGACTTGGCCGCGAGGTCAAGTCCCTTTCGTTTTGGGAGGCTTCATGAATCCTGATGCCGACACCCTGTGGCGTGCGCCCCGCTGGGCCCTGGCCGCCCTGCTGGCCGTGCTGGGCATGCTCGGGCCGTTCTCGATCGACACCTACATCCCCGCCTTCTCGGGCATCGCGCACTCGCTCGGCGCCACGCCGGTGGAGATGCAGCAGACACTGTCGGCCTACCTGTTCGGCTTTGCCTTCATGAACCTGTTCCACGGCGCGCTGGCGGACAGCTTCGGCCGCCGCCCCGTGGTGCTGTGGGGCATCGCGGTGTTCACGCTGGCCTCGGCCGGCTGCGCGCTGTCGCAGAGCGTGGGCCAGCTGGTGTTCTTCCGCGCGCTGCAGGGCCTGTCGACCGGCGCGGGCATCGTGGTGTCGCGCGCCGTGATCCGCGACATGTTCCCGCCGGCGCAGGCGCAGCAGGTGATGAGCCAGGTCACGATCTATTTCGGCGTGGCGCCCGCCATCGCGCCCATCGTGGGCGGCTGGCTGCTGGTGCACACCGGCTGGCACAGCATCTTCTGGTTCCTCACCGGCGTGGGCGTGCTGCTGTGGAGCGCCAACTACAAGCTGCTGCCGGAAACCCTGCACCCTGACCAGCGCCAGCCCTTCGAGGTGCGGCACCTGATGCGGGGCTACTGGCAGCTGGGCTCCAGCCCGCGCTTTCTGCTGCTGGCGCTGGCCAGCGGCGTGCCGTTCAACGGCATGTTCCTGTACGTGCTGGCCGCGCCGGCCTTCCTCGGCGACCACCTCGCCTTGCAGCCCACGCAGTTCTTCTGGTTCTTCCTGCTCACCATCGCGGGCATCATGGCGGGCGCCTGGGCCAGCGGCCGCATGGCGGGCCGGGTCGTGCCCAAGCAGCAGATCCGCCATGGCTTCGTGATCATGCTGTCGGTCTCGCTGGTCAACGTGGTGGCCAACCTGCTGCTGCCACCGCACCCGGCCTGGTCGCTGCTGCCGATCGCGGTGTTCGCGTTCGGCTGGGCGCTGATGGTGCCCGTGGTCACGCTGCTGGTGCTGGACCTCTACCCCGAGCGGCGCGGCATGGCCTCGTCGCTGCAGGCCTTCATCGGCTCCACCGCCAACGGCGTGGTGGCCGGCGTGGTGGCGCCGCTGATCATGCACTCCACGCTCTGGCTGGCACTCGGGTCGCTGCTGATGATGTGCATCGGCCTGGTGGCCTGGGTCTGGCTGCATCGCCGCTGGCCGGACATCGGCCGGGCCATCGCGCAGTAGGCCGAACCGGCCTCCTCAAAAGCACAACGCCCGCCAAGCCTGAGGGCTGGGCGGGCGTTGCCGTCGCCGGCGGGCAGCCGGCGGCGTGATCGGTCAGCGGTCGGAGCGGGCCACGCGCTTCTTGGCGTCGCGCGGCACGAACACCTTGCCGCCGCCGCCCGGCTTGGCGGGCTTGCTGAACGCCGGCTTGCCGAAAGCGGGCTTGCCGCCACGGCCGGCGAAGTCGCCGCGCGGTGCGAAGCCTTCGTTGCGCGGAGCGCCGGCAAAGCGGTCGTTGAAGCCGCCCTTGCGCTCGTAGCTGAAGCCCTCGCGGCGCTCGCCGCCCCGGTCGTCGCGCGCGGCGAAATCACCGCCGCTATTGTTTTGATAGCTGCCGGCGCCCACCTGACGCGGACCCCTGGCATTTCTGTCATTGAAACCACCGCCAAAGCCGCCACCGAAGCCGCCGCGGTTGCCGCCACCGAACTTGCGGTCGCGCGACTGGCCGTCGCGGTGGCCGCCGAAGTTGCCGCGCGGGGGGCGCGCGTCGGAAAAGCGCTGCTGCGGCTCCAGGCCCGGCACCACTTCCGCCTTGAACTGCTGGTGGCTGTAGCCCTCGATGTCGAAGATCTTGCGGCGGTCGCGGAACTCGGCGAAGGTCACGGCGATGCCGTCGCGGCCGGCGCGGCCGGTGCGGCCGATGCGGTGCGTGTAGTCCTCGGCCTTCATCGGCAGGCCGAAGTTGAAGACGTGGGTGATGGTGGGCACGTCGATGCCGCGCGCGGCCACGTCGGTGGCCACCAGGATCTGCACCTGGCCGTTGCGCAGCGCCATCAGGCGGCGGTTGCGCAGGCCCTGGCTCAGGGCGCCGTGCAGCGCCACGGCGCTGAAGCCGTCCTGCTGCAGGTCGTTGGCCAGGCCGTCGCACTCCACCTGGGTGCTGGCGAACACGATGGCCTGGTTGATCGAGGCGTCGCGCAGCCAGTGGTCGAGCAGCTTGCGCTTGTGCTGGGCGTTGTCGGCCCAGAACAGCACCTGCTTGATGTTGACGTGCTTTTCCTGCGGGCTGTCGATCTGCACCTTCTGCGGCTGGCGCATCACGCGCGCGGCCAGCTGCTGGATGCGCGGCGCGAAGGTGGCGCTGAACATCATGGTCTGGCGGCGCTCGATGGTGAGCTGGTTGATCTCGGCCAGGTCGTCGGAGAAACCCAGGTCGAGCATGCGGTCGGCTTCGTCGACCACCAGGAACTGCACCTGGTCGAGCTTGATCTGCATCGAGCGCTGCAGGTCGAGCAGGCGGCCGGGCGTGGCCACCACGAGGTTGGCGTTCTGCAGCTTGGCGATCTGCAGCTGGTAGGGCATGCCGCCCACCACGCTGGCGATGCGCAGGCCGCGGCAATGCTGCACCAGGCCGATGGCGTCATGCGCCACCTGCTGCGCGAGCTCGCGCGTCGGGCACAGGATCAGTGCGCCGGGCGTGGCGGCCTTGAAGTTGCGGGCGTTGGTCGGGTCCTTGCGCTTGGGGCGCTTGGGCGCCGGCTCACCCTTGGCGGCGGCTTCGGCCACGGCGCGATCGAAATCGGCGCGCTCCCGGGCCTCGGCCTGCGCCTGCTGCGTGAGCAGCGTGTGCAGCACGGGCAGCAGGAAGGCCGCGGTCTTGCCGCTGCCGGTCTGGCTGGAGACCATCAGGTCGGTGTAGCTGGCGGCGCCCTGGCCGGCGCTGTCGTCCGACGGCAGGGCCAGCGGGATCACCTTCTCCTGGACCAGGGTGGGCTGGGTGTAGCCGAGGTCTTCCACGGCGCGCAGCAGTTCGGCCGCCAGGCCGAGCTTCACGAAGCCGTTGGGCACGGCCGGCGCGGCCTCGGTGTCCGCGGGGTTCACGGCCAGCATCTCGGCCGGCTCGGAAAAGGATTCGTCAAAGGATTGGGAAGGCAAAGCCTCGCCCTTCGCGTCGAAAGCGTCAGTCATGAGAAGTACTCACACGCGAGCGCCGCAACAGGGTGTGCGGCCGCTCCGTCAATGGTTAAAAAACATCAACCATCAAACGGAGCCGGCGCCTTGGGCCGGCGCGGTGGACTCGAATCGTGGAGTCCGGTGTGTGAAGGGAGATGTGCAAATGTGCCGCCCCTTGGCAGCGCAGCCTGCGATTATCGCATGGATTCGGGTTTTTACCTAATTCCCCAGTTTGAGGAAGTGCTCCCGGTAGTGCGCCATCTCGTCGATGGACTCATGGACATCGGCCAGCGCCGTGTGCTTCTGCTGCTTCTTGAAGGCGTTGTAGACCTCGGGCCGCCAGCGCTTGGCCAGTTCCTTGAGGGTGCTGACGTCGAGATTGCGGTAGTGGAAGAAGGCTTCGAGCCTGGGCATGTACTTCACCAGGAAGCGCCGGTCCTGGCTGATGGTGTTGCCGCACATGGGCGAGCCGTTCTTCGGCACGTACTGCTTGATGAAGTCGAGCAGCTGCTGCTCGGCGTCGGCCTCGGTCAGCGTGGACGCCTTCACCTTGCCGATCAGGCCGCTGCGGCCGTGCGTGCCCTTGTTCCAGGCGTCCATCCTGTCGAGCTGCTCGTCGCTCTGGTGGATCACCAGCACCGGGCCCTCGATGCGCGGCGTGAGGTCGGGGCCGGTCACGATCACGGCGATCTCGATCAGGCGTTCCTTCTCGGGATCGAGGCCGGTCATTTCGCAGTCGAGCCAGACCAGGTTCTGGTCGGATTTGGGGAGAGTGGCAATGGCATCAGGCATGCGAGGGATTGTCGCCCATGCCGCGGCAGCCCCCTGAATTGCGCCTAAACTTGGCCGTATGTCTTCCCCCGATGTCCTGACGCTGGCGTTCGCTGCTTTCCTGGTGGTCGGCATGGCCCTCAAGTTCTGGCTGGCCACGCGCCAGATCCGCCATGTGGCGCGCCACCGCGATACCGTGCCCGCCGCGTTCGCCGACACCATCACCCTGGCGGCACACCAGAAAGCCGCCGACTACACCGTGGTCAAGTCGCGCTTCGGCCTGCTGGAGCTGGCCCTGGGCACGGCCGTGCTGCTGGGCTGGACGCTGCTGGGCGGCCTGGACGCGCTGAACCAGGCGCTGCTGGCGTGGCTCGGCGGCGGCATGGTGCAGCAGCTCGCCCTGCTGGCCGCCTTCGCGCTGATCGGCGGCCTGATCGACCTGCCGTTCACGCTCTACCAGACCTTCGTGATCGAGCAGCGCTTCGGCTTCAACAAGATGACGCTGCGGCTGTGGCTGGCCGACCTGCTCAAGTCCACGCTGGTCGGTGCCGCCATCGGCCTGCCGATCGCCGCGCTGATTCTCTGGCTGATGGGCGCCACGGGCGGCCTCTGGTGGCTGTGGGCCTGGGGTGTCTGGATGGGCTTCAACCTTTTGCTGCTGCTGATCTACCCCACGTTCATCGCGCCGCTGTTCAACAAGTTCCAGCCGCTGGAAGACGAATCGCTGAAAGCCCGCGTGACGGCGCTGATGCAGCGCTGCGGCTTCGCGGCCAAGGGCCTGTTCGTGATGGACGGCAGCAAGCGCAGCGCGCACGCCAATGCCTATTTCACCGGCTTCGGCGCGGCCAAGCGCGTGGTGTTCTACGACACGCTGCTGGCCAAGCTCTCGCCCGGCGAAGTGGATGCGGTGCTCGCGCACGAACTCGGCCACTTCAAGCACAGGCACATCATCAAGCGCATCGTGAGCCTGTTCGCGATGAGCCTGGCGGGCTTCGCGCTGCTGGGCTGGCTGTCCACGCAGACCTGGTTCTACACCGGCCTGGGCGTGCGGCCCAACATGGGCGCGCCCAACGATGCGCTGGCGCTGCTGCTGTTCCTGCTGGCCGTGCCGGTGTTCTCGTTCTTCGTCTCGCCGCTGTTCGCGCAGCTCTCGCGCCGCCACGAGTTCGAGGCCGACGCCTATGCCGTGGCGCAGACCAGCGGGCGCGACCTGTCCACCGCCCTGCTCAAGCTGTACGAGGACAACGCCTCGACGCTGACGCCCGACCCCCTGTTCGTCAAGTTCTACTACTCGCACCCGCCGGCCTCGGAACGGCTGGCAAGGATGGCCCCATGAGCACCATGCTGAAGACAAAAGACTGGTCCACCCAGACGCGGCGGGCCCTGAGCGCGCCCGAGGTCGTTGCGGCCCTGGCCCGGCTGGAGGGCTGGACGCTCAGCGGCGACGGCGCCGACGTCGCCATCGAGAAAACCTATCGCTTCGCCAACTACTACGAGACCATCTCGTTCGTGAACGCCGTGGCCTTCATCGCCAACGCGCAGGACCACCACCCCGACCTCTCGGTGCACTACAACCGCTGCGTGGTGCGCTTCAACACGCACGACGTGAAGGGCATCTCCGTGACCGATATCGACTGCGCCTCGCACATCGATGCGCTGCTGGCCTGATGCCGCTGAGCCCGGGGCGGCCGCTTGACTGAGCGCGCCACGCTCGACCCTGGCCTGGTGGTCGCCAGCCACGGCCGCCACTGCCTGGTGGAGACGCCCGAAGGCCAGCGCGTGATCTGCCATCCGCGCGGCAAGAAAAGCCAGGTGGTGGTGGGCGACCGGGTGCTGTGGCAGGCCTCGCAGGACGAAGGCACGATCGAGAAGATCGAGGAGCGGCGCAACCTGTTCTACCGGCAGGACGAGATCCGCACCAAGTCGTTCGCGGCCAACCTGGACCTGGTGCTGATCCTGATCGCGGCCGAGCCCGAATTCTCCGAAAGCCAGCTCTCTCGCGCGCTGATCGCGGCCGAGGCCGAACGCATCACGCCGCTGATCGCGCTCAACAAGAGCGACCTGGTCGAGCCCTTCGAGCGCGCCTGGGAACGCCTGCTGCCCTACCAGCGCATGGGCTACGGCGTGCTGCCGCTGTCGCTGCGCCTGTCCAGGGACGTGGACCACGCCCACCTGCTGCAGCACCTGCAGGGCAAAACCACGCTGGTGCTCGGCCCCTCGGGCGCCGGCAAGAGCACGCTGATCAACCTGCTGGTGCCGGGCGCCACGGCGCAGACCGGCGAGATTTCGCAGGCGCTCAATTCGGGCAAGCACACCACCACCAGCACCACCTGGTACTGGGTGGACGCGGCGCGCAGCACGGCGTTGATCGACTCGCCCGGCTTCCAGGAGTTCGGCCTGCACCACATCGACCCGATGCAGCTCGCCGCCTGCATGCCCGACCTGCGGCCCCATGTGGCGAATTGCAGGTTCTACAACTGCACCCACCTGCACGAGCCGGGCTGCGGCGTCAGGGCCGAGGTTCAGTCTGCCGACAGTCCGGGCAGCATCAGCGCCAGGCGCTACAAGATCTACAGCGACCTGTTCGCCGAGCTGTCGCGCCCCGCGTACTGATGCCGCCGGCGGCAGCCAGTGCCGCGAGAACGAGGGCATCGGGTCTTGTCAAGACCGATCGGCATCGCGCGGGCCCCATTTGTGGCAAATACCGCAAATTCCTGCATACACCCCCATGAAGACACAGCGCCCTTCCATAATCCGCTGTCGTTTTTTACATAAAGTTTCCAACCATATGAAACTCTCTTTCCTTCGCAGGCACTCTGCCTTCCTCCTCCTCAACCTGTCTCTCGCCGCGGCGCTGACCGCCTGCGGCGGGAGCGACGGCACGCTGCTGGCGCCCGGCAACCCCATCCCGCCGGGCCCGACCACCCCCACCGTGACCACCCCGACCATCACCGTCAGCGCACCGGCGCGCGTGGTGGCCAACACGGTCCACAGCAACAGCGCCTCCCTGAGCAGCGGCACGGCCACCTCGATCACCTGGAACTGGGGCGACGGCAGCGCAGCGGGCACCACCAACCCGGCCACGCATGTCTGGTCCAAGGCCGGCAGCTTCAACAGCAGCCTGAGCGCCGTGGTGAATGGCACCGCCCTCACCGGCACGCGGACCACCGTGGTCGTGAGCGAGCCGGTGAGCAGCACGAATGACCACGCCTGCGCCCTGAAGCCCGACGGCACTGTGGCGTGCTGGGGCAACAACTACCGCGGGCAACTCGGCGACGGCACGAACACCAACAACAACAGCACCCCGGTGGCCGTCGCAGGCCTCACGAACGTGACGGCCCTGGCGGCCGGCTTCGTCCACAGCTGCGCCCTGAAGAGCGACGGCAGCGTGGCCTGCTGGGGCGCGGGAACCCAAGGCCAGCTCGGCAATGGCTCGGTGGTGGACCGGACCAGCACCGTGGCCGTCACCGGCCTGACCGATGCCGTGGCGCTGGACGCCAACGGCAACCACACCTGCGCCCTGAAGTCCGATGCGACCGTGGTCTGCTGGGGCAGCAACGGCAACGGTGAGCTGGGCGACGGCACGCAGGTGCTCAAGTCCGCGCCGGTCGCCGTGACCGGCCTGAGCGGCGTCGTGTCGCTGCGCGTGGGCAGTTCGCACAGCTGCGCACTCAAGTCCGACGGCACCGTCGCCTGCTGGGGCACCACCCTGTATGGCCGGCTGGGCAATGGCGTCACCGGCTCGACCACCGCCTCGACCCCCGTGGCCGTCACCGGCTTGAGCAACGCCATCGCGCTGGCGCTGGGCGACTCCCACAGCTGCGCGCTGAAGGCCGACGGCAGCATCGCCTGCTGGGGCTACAACCGCAACGGCGAGCTCGGCAACGGCACCACCACCAACAGCGGCACGCCGGTGGCGGTGTCCAGCCTGAGCGGTGCCATCGCCCTGAGCAGCGGCTACTCCCACAGCTGCGCCCTGAAGTCCGACAACACGCTGGCCTGCTGGGGCTTCAACTTCAATGGCCAGCTTGGCAATGGCAACACCGCGAACCAGACCGCCCCCGTCGCGGTAGCCGGCGTGAGCGGCGTGGCGGCCGTGGCCACCGGCGCCAGCCACACCTGCGCCCTCAAGGCCGACGGCTCCGCGGCCTGCTGGGGCGGCAACGGTGCCGGCCAGCTCGGCGACGGCACCACGACCAGCCGGCCCGCCCCCACGGCCGTCCTCGGCGGCAGCGTCTACTGGAAGTAAGACGCGGGCGAACGGCGGCGGCGCCGCGCCGCCGCCAGCGCTCTGCTCAGGCCGGCCCGGCGCCGGCTTGAGCCACCAGCGGCCCCAGCGCCTGCACCAGCGCCTCGCACTGCGCCGGCGTGCCCACGCTGATGCGCAGGAACTGCGCAATGCGCGCCGGCTGGCGGAAATGCCGCACCAGCACGCCGCGCTCGCGCAGGGCCGCGGCCAGCGCCGCCGCGTCATGCCGCGGGTGACGTGCAAACACGAAGTTGGCCTGCGAAGGCAGCACCTCGAAACCCAGGTCTTCCAGCGCCAGCGCCAGGCCCTCGCGGCTGTGCATCACGGCGCGGCGGGTTTCGTCGAAGTAGGCGCGGTCCTCATAGGCCGCCACCGCGCCGGCCTGCGCGAGGCGGTCCAGCGGGTAGGAGTTGAAGCTGTTCTTGACCCGCGCCAGCGCCTCGATCAGGTGCGGCTGGCCGCAGGCCACGCCCACGCGCAAGCCGGCCAGCGAGCGCGACTTGGACAGGGTGTGCACCACCAGCAGGTTCGGATGGCGGCCGATCAGGCCGATGGCGCTGTCGCCGCCAAAGTCCACATAGGCCTCATCCACCAGCACCACCTGGCGCGGATGCAGGCGCAGCAGCTGCTCGATGGCGGCCAGCGGCAGGCCGACGCCGGTGGGCGCGTTCGGGTTGGCCACCACCACGCCACCAGCGGGGCGCGCATAGGCCGCCACGTCGATGCGCAGCGCCGCATCCAGCGGCACCGGCTCGCAGCGGATCTCATACAGCGCGCAGTACACCTGGTAGAAGCTGTAGCTGATGTCGGGCATCAGGAGCGGCCGGTCCTGCCGGAAGAACGCGAAGAAGGCATGCGCCAGCACCTCGTCGGAGCCGTTGCCCACGAACACCTGCGCCGCGTCGAGGCCATGGTGCGCGGCCACCGCCTCGCGCAGCGCCGTGGATTCGGGATCGGGGTAGAGCTGCAGCCCCTGCTGCGCCGCGGCCGCGATGGCCTGCACCACGCGCGGCGACGGCGGGTACGGGTTCTCGTTGGTGTTGAGCTTGACCAGGTGGGGGATCTTCGGCTGCTCGCCGGGCACATAGGGCACCAGCTGGCGGACCTGCGGGCTCCAGAAGGATTCATCCGAGCGCAACGTCATGCTCCTGAATAGATAGCGCCCAATGACCGCTGCACGCGGACATCAGCCGCTTTTGATTGAAAATTTCAGCCCAGCAGGCGGGCCAGCGTGAGCAGTGCCAGCAGCACCATCCACATCACCACCGAGCGCCAGACCAGGCCGACGATCTGCGCCAGATGCGCCAGCTCGGGCTCGCGCCCCGGGGTGGACTCGCTGTCCTGCCCGATCACGCCGGCCTGGAAGCTCTGCGAGGTGTTGGGCGTGTAGGCCGCCTTCAGCGCCTCGCCGCCCAGGCGCACGTTCACCGCGCCCGAGGTGGCAGCGAGGATCACGCCGTCGTTGTCATTGGGAAAGCGCTGCGCGTGGTTGCGCCAGCAGTCGATCGCTTCCTCGAAGCTGCCCACCACCGCGAAGCCCAGCGCCGTGATGCGCGCGGGCAGCCAGTCGATCACGGTCCAGGCGCTGGCCGCGGCGCCCTGCAGCGCGGCGCTGGCCGGGTGGTTCTTGGCCTTGCTGCGGTACTTCCAGTAGCGCGCCACGAACTCGCTCATGCGGTAGAGCACCGCGCCCGCCGGGCCGAAGCCGAACGCCGCCAGCACCGAGAACCAGGCCAGCACGCCGAACACATGGCGGTGCGCCGCCAGCACCGAATACTCGATGACGTGGCGCACGATCTCGCTGCGCGGCAGCTCGCTCGCGTCGACCTGCTGCCACTCGGCCAGCAGCTCGCGCGCCTGGGCCTCGTCGCCGGCGTTGAGCGCATCGCGGATGTCGGTGAAATGGTGGCTGAACTGCCGGAAGCCCAGCGTGACGTAGAGCACGGCCACGCTCCACAGCACCGCGAACGGCCAGCCCAGCGTCAGCGCCAGCGTCCAGTGGATGGCCAGCGCGCCGAGCGAGGGCACGCCCACGGCCAGCACCCACGCCACCCAGCCGTGGTGCGCCCGGCCGGCGTCGAAATTGCTGCTGACCCAGCGCGCCCAGGCACGCAGCGAGGCATGGATCGGGTTGCTGCGGGCCAGCGGACGGGCCTGCTCGATCAGCAGGGCGAACAGGATCGCTAGAAAGCTCATCCCGTGATGATAGCGGCCACGCCCCGGCTCGCTCCACCCGGTGGCCGGCCGGGCCCGCTCAGCGGGCCGAAAGAAAGCGGTAGAAATTGCGCAGCATGCCGGCCGTGGCGCCCCAGATGAAGCGCTCCCGGCCATGGTCGAGGTAGGGCATGGAGAACCATTCGCGCCGCATGCCGTCCCACTCGAACGCATGGCGGTGGTGGTTGGCCGGGTCCATCAGGAACGCCAGCGGCACCTCGAAGGCGTCGGCCACCTCGTCGGGGTTGGGGTGCAGCTCGAACCCCGGCGTCACCAGCGCCACCACCGGCGTGACGATGAAGGCGGTGCCGGTGACGTAGATCGGCAAGGTGCCGATCACCTCGATGAAGCGCTCGTCCAGCCCCACCTCCTCCTGCGTCTCGCGCAGCGCGGTGGCGGCGTCGTCGGCATCGCTCTCGTCGGCCTTGCCACCGGGAAAGGCGATCTGCCCGGAATGGGTGGACAGGTGGGCGGTGCGCTCGGTCAGCAGCACCGTCGGCTGCTCGCGCATCACCAGCGGCACCAGCACCGAGGCGTGGGCGGGCTGGCGGTCGGCGAATTTCTTCTCCAGCACCACCTCGGGCTGCCAGCGCGGCGGGTGGGCGAAGCGCTGGCGCAGCGCCTCGGCCCCGAGCGCCTCGCGCTCCACCTTCGGCAGGTGCGCGTCGGTGCCGATCACCGGAATCCGGCGCGGATCGAAATTCGGCAGCTTCGACAGCGAGACGACGGGTTGGGAAGGCGAAGAAGTCATGGGCTCCACAACGAAAAAACCGCCACGAGCATCAAGCTGTGGCGGTCTGCGGACAGGGGCTGGCAGCGTGGATTACTGGGCTGCCGGCGCCGTGGCCTTGAGGGTCAGTTTTTCCTTGATGCGGGCCGACTTACCGCTGCGCTCACGCAGGTAGTACAGCTTGGCGCGGCGAACATCGCCGCGGCGCTTGACTTCGATGCTGGCGATCAGCGGGCTGTAGGTCTGGAACGTACGCTCCACGCCTTCGCCGCTGGAAATCTTGCGCACGGTGAAGCCACTGTTCAGGCCACGGTTGCGCTTGGCGATCACCACGCCTTCGTAGGCCTGCACGCGCTTGCGCGTGCCTTCGACCACGTTGACGTTCACGATGACCGTGTCGCCGGGTGCGAATTCGGGGATTTTCTTGCCGAGCTTGGCGATTTCTTCCTGCTCGAGGGTCTGGATCAGGTTCATGGTTTCCTCAGATGATCATGTCCGCGCTACGCAAAAGGCCTGCACCCAGAGGTGCCGGCGGCCGGCCAGAGGATCGAAAAGCCTTTGATTATAACAAGTTACGCGCGCTCGTGGCCAGCCGTGCCGGCGCGGGCCAGTGTGGCCTCGTCGGCGCGGTCGAGCCGGCCGGCGGCCCGCGCGGCCGCGATCAGGTCCGGTCGGTGGCGCGCCGTGAGCTCCAGCCGCCGGTCGCGCCGCCAGCGCTCGATCTGGGCATGGTGGCCCGACAGCAGCGCCTCGGGCACCTTCTGGCCTTTCCAGGTTTCCGGGCGCGTGTAGTGCGGGCAGTCCAGCAGGCCGTCGAGGGCCGGGTTGAAGCTGTCGAGCTGGTGGCTGCCCTCGTCGTTGAGCACGCCGGGCTGCAGCCGCGCCACCGCGTCGAGCAGCGCCATGGCGGCGATCTCGCCGCCCGACAGCACGAAATCGCCGAGGCTGATCTGCAGGTCCACATGGGCGTCGATGAACCGCTGGTCAATACCCTCGTAGCGGCCGCACACCAGCACGGCGCCGGCGCTGGCCGACCAGCCCGCCACGCCCGCATGGTCCAGCGCGCGGCCGATCGGCGAGAACAGCACCACGGGCGCTGCGTCGCCCCGCTCGGCGCGGATCGCCTGCAGGCACAGCGCCAGCGGCTCGGCCATCATCACCATGCCCGGCCCGCCGCCGAAGGGGCGGTCGTCGACGCGACGGTAGTTGCCTTGGGCGAAGTTGCGCGGGTTCCACAGCCGCACCTGCACCAGGCCGGTCTCGTAGGCGCGGCGCGTCACGCCGCTTGCGAGGAACGGCTCGAACAGTTCAGGAAACAGGGTGACGACGTCGAAGCGCATGGCGCAATGGTAAACAGGGCGCGGGCCGGCTGGGCCGGCTGCGGCTCAGTAGTCGGCCTGCCAGTCGACCGTGATGCGGCGGGCAGCGAGGTCCACGCCGTCCACGTAGGCGGACACGAACGGGATCATGCGCTCCAGCGCCTTGCCGTCCTCGCCCGCATAGTCGAGCACCAGCACGGTCTGCGGGCCGGTGGACAGCAGGTCCCGGACCCGGCCCAGCGCCACGCCTTCGCGGTTGACCACGTCCAGGCCGAGCAGGTCGACCCAGTAGTACTCGTCCGGCGCTGCCGTGGGAAAGCTCGAACGGGGAATGAAGATGCGCGCGCCCTTCAGGGCTTCGGCCGCGGCGCGGTCGTCCACCTCATGGGCGCTGGCGACCACGGTGTCGGAATGCGTCTTGGCTTCGCGCACGCGCAACAGGGCCGTGCCGGCGAAGGTCTTGGCGCCCTTCTCGGCCGGCAGCAGGTACCAGCGCTTGGATGAAAAAAGCGCCTCGGGATCGGCGCTGTAGGGCAGGACCTTGAACCAGCCCTTGATGCCCCAGGCATCGGCGATGCGCCCGACTTCGATGGCATCCGCCGGCAATGCGGCGGCTTCGAGGCCGGGCAGCATCAGTGCAGTCAGGCGGCCTTGGCGGCGGCTTGCTTGATCAGGCGGTCCACCGTGGGGGAGGCCTGGGCGCCCACGCCCTTCCAGTAGGTCAGGCGGTCCTGGGCGATGCGGATGCTTTCCTCGTTGTCCTTGGCGATCGGGTTGTAGAAACCGATGCGCTCGATGAAGCGGCCGTCACGGCGCACGCGCTTGTCGGACACAACGATGTTGAAGAACGGACGACCTTTGGAGCCGCCGCGGGAGAGTCGAATGACGACCATGATTTATCCTTCGGGTGGTGGAATTTCTTCCAGCAGTTTTCTTCCAACGTTGAGACACGCGACATGGCCACCCGGCCAGCGACACGCTGAAAAGCTTTCCATTATATCGTTTTAAGTCTTTATGACCATCATCCGCCCCAGTCGCGACGAAGATATTGCCGCCATCGCCGCCATTTACGCCGACCACGTGCTGCATGGCACGGGTTCTTTCGAAACCGAAGCGCCCTCCCCCGAGGACATGGCCGCCCGCCGCGCCGACGTGCTGTCCAAGGGCCTGCCCTACCTCGTGGCCGAGGACGGCGGCCGGCTGCTGGGCTTTGCCTACTGCAACTGGTTCAAGCCGCGCCCGGCCTACCGCTTCTCGGCCGAAGACTCGATCTACCTCGCGCCCGACGCGCATGGCCGCGGCCTGGGCCGCGCGCTGCTGGCCGAACTGTCGGCCCGCGCCGAGGCGGCCGGCATCCGCAAGCTGATCGCCGTGATCGGCGACTCGGCCAACGCGGGCTCGATCGGCGTGCACCGCTCGGCGGGCTTCACCTCGGTGGGCGTGCTCAAGTCCTGCGGCTGGAAATTCGGCCAGTGGCGCGACGTGGTGCTGATGGAAAAAGCGCTGGGCGCCGGCGACAGCCGCCCGCCGCTGCAATAACCCGGGAATCCCTCTCATGAAAAACAAGACCGTCGCCGCCTGGCTGGCATTTCTCGGCGGCCCGCTGGGCCTGCACCGCTTCTACCTCTACGGCCTGGGCGACCTGCCGGGCTGGCTGCTGCCGATCCCCACCGCGCTGGGGGTGTATGGCATCCAGCGCGTGCAGCAGTTCGGGCTGGACGACCAGTTCAGCTGGGTGCTGATCCCCCTGCTGGGCTTCACCTTCGCAGGCTGCGCGCTCACGGCCATCCTCTACGGGCTCATGACGCCCGAGAAATGGAACGCGAAATTCAATCCCACCGCGGCGCCGGACGCGGCACCGGGCCAAACCAACTGGCTCACCGTCGGCGCGCTCGTGCTCGCCCTGATGGTCGGCGCAGGCGTGCTGATGGCCAGCATCGTGTTCAGCTTCCAGCGCTATTTCGAATACCAGATCGAGGAAGCGCGCAAGATCTCACAATAAGGGCCACCGCCCGCCCCTGACCTGCCCCGAAGGACCGACATGGAGAAGACCGCCCACCCGGCAAGCACCCCGGCATGGCTGATCCGCAGCGCCGAACCGGCCGATGCGGCGGCGATGTCCGCGCTGCTGGGCCAGCCCGGCACCTTCGAGGGCACGCTGCAGCTGCCCGACATGCCCATCGCCTCGCGCCTGGAGATGCTGCAGCGGGTTGACTCCTCAGGCTGCAGGCTCGTGGCGGTGGCTAGCGACCAGGTGATCGGCATGGCCAGCCTGCATTCGCCGCAACCGAGCCTGCGGCGCGCCCATGTGCGCAGCCTGGCCATTGGCCTGGCGCCCGGCTGGCAGGGCCGGGGCCTGGGCCGCGAGCTCATCGTGCGGCTGCTGGACTGGGCCGACCACTGGGCCGGCGTGCTGCGCATCGAGTTGCAGGTGCATGCCGACAACGAGCGCGCGGCGGCCCTCTACCGCAGCCTGGGCTTCGTCGAGGAAGGCCGCCACAGGGGCTATGCGCTCAAGCATGGCCGCTACGTGGACAGCCTCTCGATGGCGCGCCTGCACCCGAACCCGCCGACGCTGGCGGGCTGAGGCTGCGCCTCAGAACACCTGCAGGCTGACCCAGTAGGCGATCGCCGCCACGAAGGCGCTGGCGGGGATCGTGAAGATCCAGGCCCAGACGATGTTGCCGGCCACACCCCAGCGCACCGCGCTGGCGCGCTGCGTGGAGCCGACGCCGACGATGGCGCCCGTGATGGTGTGGGTGGTGGACACCGGAATGCCCAGCGCCGTGGCCAGGAACAGCGTGAGCGCCCCGCCGGTCTCGGCGCAGAAGCCGCCCACTGGCTTGAGCTTGGTGATCTTCTGGCCCATGGTCTTGACGATGCGCCAGCCGCCGAACATGGTGCCGGCGGCGATGGCGATGTAGCAGCTCACGATGGTCCACAGCGGCGGCGTGCTCTCGCCCGCGGCCGCGTAGCCGGTGGCGATCAGCAGCATCCAGATGATGCCGATGGTCTTCTGCGCGTCGTTGCCGCCGTGGCCCAGGCTGTAGGCGCCGGCGGACACCAGCTGCAGCCGGCGGAACCAGCGGTCCACCCGCGAGGGCGTGGCGCTGCGAAAGGCCCAGGACACGGCCACCATCATCACGGAGCCGAGCAGAAAGCCGAGCAGCGGCGACACGAAGATGAAGGCCACGGTCTTCCAGATGCCCCCGGCGACCAGCGCCCCGGCGCCCGCCTTGGCGATCACCGCGCCCACGATGCCGCCGATCAGCGCGTGCGACGAGCTGCTCGGGATGCCGTAGTACCAGGTCACCACGTTCCAGGTGATGGCGCCCACCAGCGCGCCGAACACCACGTGCACGTCCACCACGCCCGGGTGCACGATGCCCTTGCCCACGGTGGCGGCCACGCTCAGGTGGAAGATGAAGATGGCGATGAAATTGAAACAGGCCGCGAACAGCACGGCCTGGGTGGGTTTGAGAACGCCGGTCGAGACCACGGTGGCGATCGAGTTCGCCGCGTCGTGGAAACCGTTCATGAAATCGAAGGCCAGCGCCAGGAACACCAGCACCACCACAACCCACAGGGCGACTTGCACAGTTTGCATAGGAATTCAGCCTCGCTCGAACGCCGCGCCGGGCCGCCCCAGGCCATGCGCGGCCCCAACGGGGATCCGCGAAGGCCGCGCAGCGGCGGGCGCCCAAGCCATGTTCTTCAGGAATTCTCGAGGACGATGCCCTCGATCTGGTTGGCCACGTCCTCGCACTTGTCGGTGATGGTTTCCAGCAGCTCGTAGATCGCCTTGAGCTTGATGACCTCGCGCACGTCCGGCTCCTCGCGGAACAGCTTGCTCATGGCCGCGCGCATCACGCGGTCGGCGTCGGATTCGAGCCGGTCGATCTCCTCGCAGGTCTTGAGCGCGGCCTCGGCCGTGCTCGGATCGGCGATCTTGTCGAGCAGTCGCACGGCATCCTTCACGCGCTCGCAGCACTTGACGCTGAGGTCGGTCAGGCGCGTGATCTCGTCGGTCATGTGGCGCACGTCGTACAGCGCCATGGTCTCGGCCGAGTCCTGGATCAGGTCGGCCACGTCGTCCATGGTGTTGATCAGCGAGTGGATCTGCTCGCGGTCGATCGGCGTGATGAAGGTCTTGTGCAGCAGGCGGTTGACCTCCTGCGTCACGCGGTCGGCGGCGCGCTCGGCGTTGTCCACATCGCGGTTGTACTGCTCGCGCAGATGGGCGTCGTTGTAGTTCGCCACCAGTTGGGAGAAGGCTCGCGCCGCCTCCACGATGCGGTCGGCGTGCTGGTTGAACATCTCGAAAAAATTGCCTTCGCGCGGCAACAGCTTGCCAAACAGCATCAATCGCTCCTGGGGGAGTTATGTCGGGAATGTGACGTTTTTGTGACAGGCGGGAGTTTAACCGCCCGCTTTGCGGCGAGCCCCGCGCCGGAAAAATTCAGGCGCCGCGGAAGATGAAGTACACCGCGCCCACCATGCACAGCCCGGCCCACAGGTAGTCCCACTTGAGCGGCTGGTCGAGGTAGAACACCGCGAACGGCACGAACACGCTCAGTGTGATCACCTCCTGCAGGATCTTGAGCTGGCCCACGTTGAAGTGCGTGTAGCCGATGCGGTTGCCCGGCACCTGCAGCAGGTACTCGAACAGCGCGATGCCCCAGCTCACCAGCGCCGCCACGTACCAGGGCGAGGCCGCCAGGTTCTTCAGGTGGCCGTACCAGGCGAACGTCATGAACACGTTGCTGGCGATCAGCAGGAGAACGGTCTGCAGCAGGACCGGCAGGGACTGGAGGGCTTGCATGGTGGCTCGATTATCCGCCGCCCCCGGCGCGGCTACTCGCGCCCCTCGGCCACGGCGCCGACCCAGTCAGGCGCCTCGGGCTCGTCGCGCAGCCGGTTCTTCAGGCCCATCGCCATGCGCCAGCGGTGCAGCCACGAGAAGCCCCATTTGCCGGCATAGCCGTCGGTGCTGGCATAGGCCGGGTCCGACAGCGCGTCCTGCAGCGTCACGAAGCGGTAGCCGCGCGCGCGCAGCCAGGCCAGCATGACGTCCAGGTAGTCGGCGTTGAGGCGGTTCGCATGGATCAGCAGCACCTGCGGCACATGGCGCTGGAAGGTATCGCCCGACAGCGTTTCGGCGAACGCCAGCGCCGCGTCGAGCTGGGCCAGGTAGGCGGCGGCAATGCGCTTGGCCAGCGCCTCGTCCTGCCGGCCCAGGGCGCGCTGGTAGGCCTGATCGAACAGCCAGTCCTGGTGCTCCACGGTGAAGGGCGCAAGCCGCACGCCGTCCGCCGCCAGGACGTGGAGCAGGGCCTTGCGGTCGTCGGCCGTCTGCCCCAGGTCGTTGTAGGGCGCGCGGAAGAAGCCGTCATAGGCCACCCCGCCCGCGCCGGCCCGGCGCAGCTCGGCCACCACGGCCTGGCCGCGGCGCACGTCCGCGAGGTAGTCGGCCGCCGGCATGGCGCTGAAACGCGAGTGGCCGTAGCCATGGTTGTGCAGGCGGTGCCCGGCGTCGGCCCAGGCCTGGAGCAGCGCGCGCCGCGCCGGCGCCTCGCCCTCGACCTCCACCAGGCTGCCGGTGATGAAGATGTCTGCCGGCACCTTGTTGCGCGAGAGCGCCGCCAGCAGCGCCTGCGTTGCGCTGCCGGCCTGCGCCAGCGAGCCGGCCGGCGCGGCCGTGGCAAAGGGCAGGTCGTCGATGGTGACCGACACCACGCGGTCCTGCGCGGCGGCCGGCGCGGCGAGCTGCCAGGCGAGGAGAAAGGCAAGAACGAATCGCATGCGCGCGGCAAATCTTGGGACGGGGGTGAAGGCAGGCGGCCGGCACGCGGCCAGGGCGTCTGTGTTTATACCATCCGCTCGCGACGGGGCCAGACTCGGGGCGGTACACCCATCGCTACAAAATCAATAGCAAACAATGACCACCCGACAAGGACATCGGGGCTATTTGATTCAAAAAAAGGAGAAAAAGCCGCCGGACGGCGCCCGGAGCCGCCGCAGCACCGGCTGCGGCCGCCGGATCAGAGCCGCTCGATGCGCTGGCCGGCCAGCGCCGGATCGCGGGCCGCCGCCCGCCAGTGCGGCGCGATCTCGGCCAGCGGCACCATCACGAAGGCGCGCTGGCCCATGCGCGGGTGCGGCAGCGTGAGCGCGGGGCTGTCGATGCGGCCGTCGCCGTACAGCAGCAGGTCGAGGTCCAGCGTGCGCGGCGCGTGGCGGTAGGGCCGCTCGCGGCCCGCGTCCTGCTCCAGCGCCTGCAGCGCGCGCAGCAGCTCGGGCGCGCTCAGGCCGGTGGACACCTCGGCCACGGCGTTGATGAAATCGGGGCCGCCGGCATCGACCGGCGCCGTGCGGTAGAGCGACGAGCACCGCGTGCATTGCGTGGCCGGCAGCGTGCCAAGGGCCTGCAGCGCCTGCCGCACCGCGGCGGCGGCGTCGCCCAGGTTGGCCCCCAGGGCGACGTAGGCGGTGACGGGAACGCGCGGCGGCATGCGGGTCATGGAGGGAATGGGCGGCGGGTCCGGCCGATGCACGGCACCGCCCTCGCCCGGCTTCTGGCGTCAGGCCGGCTCGCTGCCGGCGCCTGCGCCCTCGCCGCCGCCCGGCTTGCGCCGGCGGCGGCGGCGCTTGCGGGCCGGTGCGTCACCTTCGGTGGCGGGCGGCTCGCCGGCCTCTGGCGCCGGGCCGGCAGCGGGGTCGGCAGGCACACGGTGCACGCGGGGTTCACGCGGCTCGCGAGGTTCGCGCGCCGCCCTGGCCGGCGCCCGGGGCTGCCCGGCCTTGGCCTGCTGCACCAGGTCCTCGCGCCCGGCGTCGCTGGCGGTGCTGAACTCCTGCCACCAGTCGGCCAGCGCCTCGTCCACTTCGCCGGCATCGGCGCGCAGGCGCATGAAGTCGAAGCCGGCGCGAAAGCGCGGCTGATCCACCAGGCTGAACGGCGTGCTGCCGGTGCGCTTCTCGAAGCGCGGCTGCATCATCCAGATTTCGCGCATGTCGGCGGCCAGCTTGCCTCGGCCCGAGACGTCGCCGATGCGGGCGTTGAACACGTCGTCGATCGCGTCCTGCAGCGCGGGGAACGAATGCTGGCGCTGCTTGAGGCGCGCCGCCCAGCCGTCGCGCACGTCGGCCCACAGCACGCAGGCCAGCAGGAAGCTCGGCGCCACCGGCTTGCCCTCGCCGACGCGGCGGTCGGTGTCCTGCAGCGCGGCCTTCACGAAGGTCTGCTCGGCACGCTCCACCACCACGTCCAGCAGCGGGTAGATGCCGCGCGCCAGGCCCAGCTTCTTGAGCTGCTCGATGGTGGCCAGCGCATGGCCGGTCTGCAGCAGCTTGAGCATCTCGTCGAACAGCCGGCTCTGCGGCACATCGGCCAGCAGCGCCTGCGACTCGACCAGCGGCGCGGCGGTCTTGGCCTCGAGCTTGAAGCCCAGCGGGCTGAGCTTGGCGGCGAAGCGCACGGCGCGGATGATGCGCACCGGGTCTTCACGGTAGCGCGCCACCGGGTCGCCGATCATGCGCAGCGTCTTCTTCTTGGCGTCCTTGATGCCGCCGTGGTAGTCGACCACGATCTGCGTCTCGGGGTCGTAGTACATGGCATTGATGGTGAAGTCGCGCCGCGTGGCGTCTTCGTCCTGCGGGCCCCAGACGTTGTCGCGCAGCACGCGGCCGCTCGAATCCACCGCGTGCTTCATGCCGGCGAGTTCGCTCTTGCTGGTCTTCTCGTTGCCGGCCACCTGCTCGGCCGCCGCATTGTCGAGGTAGGCGCGGAAGGTGGACACCTCGATCACCTCGTGCTCGCGGCCGCGGCCGTAGACCACGTGCACGATGCGAAAGCGCCGCCCGATGATGAAGGCGCGGCGGAACAGGCCCTTGACCTGCTCGGGCGTGGCCTTGGTGGCCACGTCGAAATCCTTGGGCTTCAGGCCCAGCAGCAGGTCGCGCACGGCGCCGCCGACGATGTAGGCCTCATGGCCGGCCTGCTTGAGGGTGTGCACCACGTTGAGCGCGCGTTCGTCCACCAGCGCCGGGTCGATGCCGTGCACGTCGGGGCCGATTTCCTCGCGCTTGCCGAACCTGGGCGCCTTGCCCCTGGAAGCCGCTGCGGTCTTGCCCAGCAGCTTGTCGATGAATTTTTTGATCATGAAACTTTGAAAGGCTGGCTGCCATGGGCCCGGGCAGGTCCGGACAGGCCGCGTCCTCAGCTGATTTTAGGAAACAGGTCCAGTATGCGCCATCCGCGCCCGGCGGCCACGGCGCGCAGCCGGTCGTCGGGGTTGGTGGCCACCGGATGGTCCACCTTCTCCATCAGGGCCAGGTCGTTGATGGAATCGGTGTAGAAAGTGCTCTCCACGTCGCGCCAGCCCAGGCCGCGCGCCGCCAGCCATTGTTCCACGCGGGCCACCTTCCCCTCGCGGGCCGAGGGAACGCCCCGGATTTCGCCGTTGATCCAGCCGTCGGGGCCGCGCTCCAGCTCCACGGCGATCAGTTCGTCCACGCCGAAGGCGCCGGCGATCGGGCGGGTGACGAATTCGTTGGTGGCGGTGACGATCACCACCGCGTCGCCGGCCTGCTGGTGCCGGCGCACCAGCGCCAGCGCCTCGGGCCGGATGGCAGGCCGCACCACCGTGTCCATGAAGCGGTCGTGCGCCTGGGCCGCGTTGGCAGCGCCCTGCTGGCGCAGCGCGTCCGTGGCAAAGCGCACATAGTCGTGGATGTCGAGGGTGCCGGCCTTGTAGTGGGCAAAGAACTCGTCGTTGCGCTGCGCGAACGCCACCGGGTCGGTCCAGCCGATGGTGGTGGTGAACACGCCCCAGGCGTAGTCGGAATCGATCGGCAGCAGCGTGTGGTCGAGGTCGAACAGCGCCAGTGTCAGTTTGCCTTGGCTCACTCGTTCTCCAGCATCGATTTGATCAACGGAATGGTGATGGCGCGCTTGGTCTGCAGCGCATAGCCGTCGAGCTGGTCCAGCAGCTGCATCAGGCTGCCCAGGTCGCGCGAGAAGCGCGTGAGCATGAAATCCATCACCTCGTCGCCCAGGAACACGCCGCGCGCATCGGCCTCCTGGCGCAGCACCGCGCGGCGCTCGGGCTCGCTGAGCACCTGCAGGTGGAACACATGGCCCCAGCCCAGCCGGGTGCGCAGGTCCTCGCGCAGCCTGAGGTCGGCCGGCGGCAGCTCGCCCGCGGCCAGCACCCAGCGCTGGTGCGTCTGCGCGTTGACGAACCAGTTGAAGGCGGTGTGCTGCTGCACGGCGGTGTACAGGTGCACCTCGTCCAGCAGCACGGCGGCCCAGGCCTCGTTGAACTCGGGCGGCTCGTGCGTGCCGGCGTCCAGCCAGCCCACCGTGGCGCCCTGCTCGCGCAGGGCCTCGCGGGCGGCCTTGAGCAGGTGCGTCTTGCCGCTGCCGCCGGCGCCCCACAGGTAGGTGGGCACCGGCGAGCGCGTCGGATTGCCCGCCCACAGCTGCAGGTGCTTCAGGGCGGCCTCGTTCGGGCCGGCGAAAAAACGGGACAGCGTCGGCCCCGTGGCCAGCCCGATGTCGAGTGCGATCTGTTTCATGCCCGCCAACGTCGTCTTCCAGTCACCCTGCACTCAGCCCTGGTACAGCCGGCTGGCCATGTAGCCGGCCTGCAGGCGGCGCACCGCCACCAGTAGCACGGCGCTGGCCGGCAGCGCCACCAGCACGCCGACGAAGCCGAACAGCTGGCCGAAGGCCAGCAGGGCAAAAATCACCACCAGCGGGTGCAGGCCGATGCGCTCACCCACCAGGCGCGGCGTGAGGTAAAGGCTCTCGATCACCTGGCCCAGGCCGTAGACCACGGCCACCATGACCACCGCCTTGAGCGAGGCGAACTGCAGCAGCCCGGCCAGCGTGGCCAGCGTCAGGCCCAGCCCGAAGCCCAGGTACGGCACGAACACCGCCAGGCCCGTGAAAACGCCGACCGGCAGGGCCACGTCCAGCCCGAACAGGGCCAGGCCGACGCTGTAGAACACCGCCAGCGTGAGCATCACCAGCAACTGGCCGCGCAGGTACTGGCCGAGCACCAGGTCCGCTTCCTGGGTGAAATTCTCGTAAGGCCCGCGCAGGCGCACCGGCACCAGCGCCTGCACGCGGCCGACGAACGAGTCCCAGTCCATCAGCAGGTAGAACAGCGCCACCGGAATCAGCACCGCGTTGCCGATCACGGCCAGCGCCACGCTGCCGCCGAGCTTGAGCGAGGACATCAGCGAGCCGAAGGCGTCCTCGAAATTGGCATTGAGGTACTTGAGCACGAACGTCTTGATGCTGGCCACGTCGAGCGACACCTTGAAGCCGTACTGCGCCAGCCACGGCGACAGCCAGGCGTTGAGCCGGTCGGCCAGGATCGGCACCTGCTCGCGCATCAGCGGCAGCTCCTTGGCCAGGATGGGCACGATCAGCAGCAGCACGCTCAGCAGCGCCACGATGAACAGCAGCTCGACCAGCAGCACGGCCACCACGCGCGGTATCCGCCCGCGGCCCAGGTCGTCCAGCCAGTTGACCAGCGGCGTGAGCGCATAGGCCAGCACTGCCGCCACCACGAAGGGCGTGAGCACCGGCCCGAGCAGCCACAGCACGAGCGCCACCAGCATGGCGATCAGGCCCCAGGCGGCGGCGCGTTTTTGAGCGGTGGTGAATTCCATGCGGTGGTTGGGGGGCGGCCCTTGAAGCCAAGGGGCAAATTCTATCGGGCCGGGCGGCCTCATCCGGCCGGCCAGACGCCGGGAACCCTTCCATCGCCCCGATTCCGCCGGTGCGGACACCGGCCTCGGCGGTTTTGAGGCGCACCGCGCGCCCGGCCAGCTCCGTCCGGTGAGGCGAAAAGGCCGGGCCGGCGGGCCGTCAGGCGGGCCGTCAGGCGGGCCGTCAGGCGGGCCGCATCACCGTATTGACCAGCTTGCCGATGTTCTCGATCTCGCATTCGACCACGTCGCCCGGCTGCAGGTAGCGGCCGTCGGCCACGCCGCAGCCCGAGGGCGTGCCGGTGGCGATGACGTCGCCGGGGTACAGCGTCATGGCGCGCGAGATGTTGGCGATGAGTTCGGGAATCCTGAAGATCATCTGCTGCGTCGACGCGTTCTGCCGCACTTCGCCGTTGACCCGGCAGACGATCTGCAGCGGATAGGGATCGGGCAACTCGTCGGCCAGGGCGATGGCCGGGCCCAGCGGGCAGGAGCGGTCCAGGCTCTTACCCTGCAGCCAGTTCTGGCCGTAGCGCCCGGTCAGGGTCGGCGCGGCCTCGTTGGCCTGCAGCTCGCGGTAGCTGATGTCGTTGCAGATGGTGTAGCCGGCCACATGGCCGTAGGCGTCGGCTGCCGGGATGTCGCGGCCCTCGCGGCCGATGATGACGGCCAGCTCCACCTCGTAGTCCAGCTTGTGCGAGAAATCGTGGCCGCAGATCGGGTCGCCGTGGGCCACGGTCGTGCCGGGCAGCTTGGTGAAGAAAAAGGGCTGCTCGGGCGGGATGAGCTTGCCCTCGGCGCCATGGTCGGCATAGTTGACGACATGGGCCAGGATCTTGGAGCCGGGCTCGATGGGCGCCAGCAGCTTCACCGCCTCCAGCGGCAGGCTGCGGGCCCGGCCGGCCACGGCCAGTTGCCTGGCGGCGCGCTGCGCCGGGTCGCCGCCGGCCAGGAACAGCCGCAGGTCGCGGAACCAGGGCGCCATCCAGTCCAGGCCGCTTTCGCAGGCCGCGACCGCGAGGTCGACGACGCGGTCCTGTTCGATCACGCAGACGTGAGGGCCGGCCACCGTGGCCATGCGCGCTATTTTCATACCCGTTCCTTGAGTTGTTGGATGGTTGGTTGGATGGAGAGCGGCCCGGGGCCGGGGCCGCGACAGGGGCGCCGGGCCGCCCTCAGGCGGCGAGGTCCCGCATCACCTCGTACAGGGCCGGCTGCCGCTCGAAGCCGATGCCCGGGGTCTCGGGCAGGCTGGCCTGGCCGTCGGCGATCCGGACTTCGTCGCTGAAGCCGCTGAAGAGGCCGAAGGTGTCCGGATACGACTCGCAGGCCCCCAGCCCGAGGCCGCCCGCGAGATGCAGGCACATCATGTTGCCGCCGTGCGGGTACAGGGACTGGCGCGTGAAGCCGTGCGCCTCGGCCACGGCGACCACCTTCAGGTACTCGGTGATGCCGAAGGCCAGCGGCGGGTCGATCTGGATGATGTCGCGGTCGGGGCGAAAGCCGCCGTAGGTGAGGAAATGATCGAGTTCGAGCGCGCAGGCCATGTTCTCGCCGGTGGCCAGCGGCCCCTCGTAGGCCTGCGCCAGCGCGGCATAGGTTCCGTACTCGAGCGAATCGCAGGGCTCCTCGAACCAGCGCAGGCCGTAGGGCGAGATGGCCCGGGCGTAGGCGTGCGCCGCCTCGTGACCGAAGGAGCAGCTGGCGTCGACGGCCAGGTTGCGACCCTCCCCCATCACGCTCAGGATGGCCTCGATGCGCCGGCAATCCTGGGCCACCGGCAGGCCGCCGACCTTCATCTTGACCATGGTGTAGCCGGCCTCGCGGTGGCGCGCCATCTCGGCCCTGAGATCGTCCGCGGTCTGCCCGGGAAAGTACCAGCCACCGCCGACATAGGTGGGAACGCGCTCGCGCACCGCCCCGCCGCTGTAGCGCTCGGCCAGCAGCCGGTGCAGGGGCTGCTGCGCGACCTTGGCCACGAGATCCCACACGGCCACGTCGACCGTGCCCATCGGGATCGCGCGCTCGGCATAGCCGCCGCGCCGCTCGCGGTGCTGGCCGCAGGCCATGATGGCGGCCGGATCGAAATTCTCGCCCGCCTCGTCCAGCAGGCTGTCCGGATCGGCCGCCAGGATGCGCGGCGCGATGCGCTCGCGGATCTGCTCGCCGCAGGCGTAGCGCCCGAAGGAGTTGAAGGCGTAGCCCACCAGGGGCCGGCCCTCGTGGATCACGTCCGACACCACCGCGACCACGGTGGTGGTCATCTGGCTGAAATCGGACCGGGCGTTGGACAGCCGCGTCTGCAAGGGGACGGCGCGCTCGACGATGCGGGTGATGCGCATGGCTTATTCGGCGGTGGCGCCCGAGGCCTTGACCGCGGCCGCGAACTTGTTCATCTGCTGCTGCACGAACACCACGCTCTGCGGATGCGGCACGACCGTGCGCTCGAAGGCGCTCTCGGCCAGCCTGGCCTGCATGTCCGGCCCCTCCAGGGCCTTGCCGATCGCCTCGACCAGCCGGTCGTGGCGCTCCTTCGGCAAGCCCTTGGGCGCCGCGACCACCCACAGCGAGACCGCGTCGACACTGGGGTAGCCGGCCTCGGCGAACGAGGGCACCTCGGGCATCAGCGGCGAGCGGCGGTTGCCCGTCACGGCGATCGGCGCGAGCACGCCGGTGCGCACCTGCTGGACCACCAGCCCCGGCAGCGAGAACATCATGTCGACCTGGCCGCCCAGCAGGTCGGCGGTGGCCGGGCCGGCCCCCTTGTAGGGAACGTGCAACAGCTTGATGCCGGCGGCCGTCTTGAAGGTCTCGCCGTGCAGGTGGATGACGGTGCCGGCGCCGGCCGAAGCGAAGTTGAGCTGGTCGGGATTGGCCTTGGCCTGGGCCACGATCTCGGCCACCGTTCTCGCCTTGACGCGCCGGGCATTCACCACCAGCACGCCCGTGGCCGTGGCCACCACCGAGAGGAAGTCGAAGTCGCGCAGGCTGTCATAGGGCAGCTTGGCGTACAGGCTCGGATTGATCGCGAAGGCGGTGTCCAGCAGGCCCAGGGTGTAGCCGTCGGGCTGGGCCCGCGCCACCACGCCGGTGCCGATGGTGCTGCCGGCGCCGCCGTTGTTCTCGATGACGACCTGCTGCCCGAGCACCGTGCCCAGGCGCTGCGCCAGCATGCGGCCGAGCAGGTCGGTGCTGCCCCCCGGCCCGTAGGGCACGATCATGCGTATCGGCCGGCTCGGGTAGTCGTCGGCGGCGAAGGCCCCGGTTGCCGCACCGCACATGGCGATGCACAGGGCGGCCCCCAGGCGGCGCAGCAAAGAGTCCATGGAATCCCCTTGTCAAATGGCCGGCAGGAGCGGTTCGTTCGCGGGCCGGTGCTGAAAAGTATAGGAAGCGGGCCGCGCGAAGAACATGGACTGGATTGGCCGCAATTTGGATTTTTTTGGTGCGCCTATGCGGGGGGCGGCGCGCCGCCGCCTTTCGCCCCGGCGCTGCGGTAGCCGCTCGGGCTCATGCCCTGCAGCCGGCGGAAGCGCCGGGCGAAATAGGCCTCGTCCTGGAAGCCGACGCGGGCGGCGATCTCGGCGATCGGCCGGCTCGAGCCCAGCAGCAGCCGGCAGGCCAGGTCCATGCGCTGGTCGGTCAGGATGTCCACGAAGGTGCGGCCCGTTTCCTTCTTCAGCAGATGGGCCAGGTAGTTCGTCGAGAGGAAGGCGGCCGCGGCGGCATCGGCCAGCGTGATCGGCTCGCCCAGGTGCTCGCGCATGTAGCGGCTCACCCGCGCCAGCGAAGCGCGGCGGCTGCCGCGCAGCGTGTTGGCCTGCGCCAGCGCCTGCAGTTCGTCCTGGTGGCGCCGGCACACCAGGCCGATCAGGCGGAACAGGTCGGCGCGGATGAATTCCGTGGCGTAGAAGCCGCCGCCGCGGTGCTCGGCCTGCAGGCGCAGGCACAGCTCGCGCACCGCCGCGAGATCGGCGCCGCCGAGCACGAAATCCAGGTGCTCCTGGAACAGGAAGGGCGCCAGCTCGGGCATCGCGCTGATCGGCACCTCCTCGAGTTCCAGCGCGTCCACGCGCGAGCCGGGCCTCAGGAAGTCATGCCTGAAATTGATGACGAAGAATTCGGCGGGCTCGGCATGGCGCAGGCAATGGACCCGGAACGGCATGATGAAGCTCAGCGTGCCGGGAACGATCGGCCGGGTCACGGCGCCGAGCACATGCTCGGTGCGGCCTGCGAAGTTCACGTAGATCTGGAAATACTCGTGGCGGTGCAGCGGCGGCTGGCCGACGGCGGTCGCCTGGTCGCGGATCCAGAATGGACTGCGCGGCAGGAAGTCGTCGTTGCGGTTGATCAGTGCGGCAGACACCGGTGGTCGAGAGCCCGTGGCAAGGAGAATGGCGCACGCGCGGCGCGGGCGGCGGGCCAGCATAGCGCATCGCGCGCCCACTCCGCAACGGATCGGGCCCGCGGCGCGCCGCGGCCTCCGCACTGGTTTGCTACAAAAATACTAGCACCCGATGACCGCAGGACCTGGACTTCCGGCCCTTTTTGCATCAAACTGCAACTCTCCCCAGGTTTTGGAGCCCTCATGCCGGTGATCGCAGTCGTCAACCGCAAGGGCGGCAGTGGCAAGAGCACGCTGGCCGCCCACGTTGCGGCCTGGTGCGCCCGCAACGGCAGCGCCGTGATGCTGGGCGACGTGGACCGCCAGCAATCCACCCGCGCCTGGCTGCGCCGGCGCGATCCGGCCCTGCCCGCCATCGCCCCCTGGGCGCTCGACCAGAAGAACATGCTGCGCGTGCCCACCGGCATCACCCATGTGGTGCTGGACACACCCGGCGGCCTGCAGGGCTTCGAGCTGGCCCGCGTGGTGATGTTCGCCGACGCCATCCTGATGCCGGTGTGCCATTCGATGTTCGACTGCGAATCCGCCGCGGCCTGCCACGCCGAGCTGATGACGCTGCCGCGCGTGGCCAGCGGCCGCTGCCGCCTCGCCACAGTGGGCATGCGCATCGACGCGCGCACCCATGCCGCGCAGGCGCTGCGCAGTTGGAGCGAGGCGCTGAACCTGCCCTTTCTGGGCGTGCTGCGCGAAACGCAGCTCTACGTGCGCAGCCTGGAGCGCGGCCTGACGGTCTTCGACCTGCCGGCCTCGCAGGCCGCGGCCGACCTCGCGCAGTGGCAGCCCATCCTGGCGTGGCTGGCGCCGCTGCTCTCTGCGGCCCAGGCCGCCAACGACCCGTCGCCCGCCGAGCCGGTCCCGCCCGGCCGGCTCGGCAGCTCACGCCCGAACAGCCTGATGCCGGCGCAGGAATCGCTGGTGCATGGCGGGCGCCTGGCCGTGCCTGCGGCGGCGAGCGCGCCACCCGCCACCACCACGAGGGCGGCGCTCCCGCGCAGCCTGCTGCCGGGCGGCGCAGGGCCGGGCATTCCGCACTTCCTCAGGCGCGGCGCCTGAGGCGCCTCTTCAGGCCACCGACAGGCTCTCAGTTCTTGGCGCGGCGCAGTTCGGCCACGCGGTCGGCCATGGCGTCGATGTCCAGCGCGTCTTCCGCGTGCGCGAGATAGGTTTCCAGGTCGGGTACCGCCAGCGCGGCGCTGCCCTGCTCCGCGTGGGCCAGACCGCGGTCCCGGTACTCGGGCCAGGCTTCGGGCAGCAGCACGATCAGGCGGTTCTGCACCGCGATCAGGCGCTGCCAGTCTTCCTGCGTGCGATGGATTTCCTTGAGGTTGCGCAGCATGCGGGCGATGATGTCGCGCGGCGGCGCGGCCTGCAGGTACAGGCCCATCGGCACATCGAATTCATCCACCAGCCCGCTGCGCCGCTTGTAGGGCTCCAGCCGCTCGCCCAGCTCCTCGCGGCTCAGCGACTGGCCGTTGAACGGATCGATCACCACCTGGCCCTTGGGCAGGTTGACCTTGACCATGAAATGCCCCGGAAACCCCACGCCGCGGGCGTTCAGCCCCAGGCCCTGGGCCAGCTCGATCCACAGCACGGCCAGCGAGATCGGAATGCCGCGGCGGGTGCGCAGCACGGCATTGAGGTAGCTGTTGTCGGGATCGTAGTAGTCGTTGATGTTGCCGCCGAAGCTCAGGTCGCGGAAGAAGAACTGGTTGAGCATGCGCAGCCGGTGCAGCGGCGTGGCGTCGCCCGGCAGACGGCGCTTCAGGCGCGCCAGCAGCTGGTCCACGTCCCCCAGCACCTGCTGCATGTCGAGCTCGGGGTACTCGTCCTGGGCCAGGCTGGCGGCGGCCTCCAGCAAGGGAAAGTGCTCGTCGCTCTGGACCAGCGAGGCGAAGTATTCGAGCGGGGTGGAGGCACGAAAACTGAACTGCATGAAGCTTTGTAATGGACGTCCGCCCGGGCGTCAAGCAGGCCCGGCTCAGCGCCGCACAAACTGCCGGAGCTTGACACCCGCGGCCCACAATGCTACGAAATAGATAGCAGCCGAAGCCGCCAGCACCAGGGCCAGCATCCCGATGCGCGTGAAACCTTGGCCGCGCATCGCGAGCCAGGGCACCGCGCCGGCCGCCCACATCAGAAACACCGCCAGCAGCGCGCTGGCGGCCACCACCTGCAGCAGGAATGCCCACCAGCCCGGCGCCGGCCTGAAGCTGCCGCGGCGCACCAGCCCGACCAGCAGCCACAGGGCGTTGACCAGCGCGCCGATGCTGATCGACAGCGTCAGCGCCGCATGCTGGAACAGCGGCACCAGGAAGTAGTTGAGCACCTGCGTGAACACCAGCACGCAGACCGCGATGCGCATCGGCGTGCGCATGTCGTGCCGGGCGTAGAAGCCCGGCGCCAGCACCTTGACCGCCACGATGCCCAGCAGCCCCACGCCATAGCCCACCAGCGCCGCGGTGGTGCGCTGCACGTCGAGGTCGCTGAAGGCGCCGTAGTGGTAGAGCACCGCCACCAGCGGCTGCGAGAACACCAGCAGCGCCACCGCGCACGGCACCGACAGCAGCACCACCAGGCGCAGCCCCCAGTCCAGCATGGCCGAGTAGCGCGCATCGTCCTGCCCGGCGCGCGCCGCGGCAAGCTGCGGCATCAGCACCACGCCCAGGGCCACGCCCAGCAGGGCGGTGGGGAACTCCATCAGGCGGTCGGCATAGGCGATCCAGCTCACGCTGCCGGAGGCCAGGTGCGAGGCGATCTGGGTGTTGATGAGCAGCGAGATCTGCGCCACGCTGACGCCCAGCAGCGCCGGCAGCATCAGCCGCGTGACCTGGCGCGTGGTGGGGTCGGCCCAGGCCCGGCGCAGGGCCGACAGGCTGTGGCCGATGCGCGGCAGCAGGCCCAGCCGCTTCAGCGCGGGCAGCTGCAGGCCCAGTTGCAGGACGCCGCCGACCATCACGCCCACGCACTGGGCATAGATCGGCTCGATGCCCCAGCGCGCGAACCAGGGCGCGCCCAGCACGATGGACACGATCAGCGCCAGGTTCAACAGCACCGGCGAGGCCGCCGGCACGGCGAACTGGCGCCAGGTGTTGAGGATGCCCCCGGCCAGCGCGACCAGCGACATGAAGCCGATGTAGGGGAACATCCAGCGCGTCATGACGACCGCCGCGTCATACCCGCCCTGCGGCGTCTGCTGCAGGCCGCTGGCCATGGCCCAGACCATCAGCGGCGCGGCGGCGACGCCTGCCACGCACAGCAGCACCAGCGTCCAGGTCAGCAGGGTGCCGACATGGTCGATCAGCGCCCGGGCGCCCTCCTCGCCGCGCTCCGTGCGGCAGGCCGCGAGCACCGGCACGAAGGCCTGGCTGAACGCGCCCTCCCCGAACACCCGCCGGAACAGGTTGGGAATGCGGAAGGCGACGTTGAAGGCGTCGGTCATCGCGCTGACGCCGAACACCGAGGCCATCAGCAGCTCGCGCACGAGGCCGGTGATGCGCGAGGCCAGCGTCAGCAGGGAGACCGTGGAAGCAGATTTGAACAGGGACACGCCGCGAGTGTAGTGGCAGCCGAACCCCACCTTCCGGCCCCGCGCCCACCCGAACCCATCAGGCCATGCCTCCCCAAAAGCACGGCGGACCCGGCCACGCCGGTCCGCCGTGCCCCGCCAGGGATGCCATGGAACCGGCTCCGCCGGCCCATCGGCATCGCCCCCGGCCGGGGGAGGCGCAGCGCACAAAGTGCGCGCAGCCTGGGGGCGAGCTATAATATTCGGCTTTGCTGACAACATCCTCAGACACCAAGGAACACGAACATGGCCTCAGCCAAACCCAAGAAAAAGAACCCGCGCCTCGCGTCGGGCCGTAAACGCGCACGCCAGGACGTCAAGCTGAATGCAGCCAACACGTCCCTGCGCTCCAAGTACCGCACCGCTGTGAAGAACGTCGAGAAGGCCGTCGCAGCCGGTGACAAGACCAAAGCCGCCGAACTGTTCGGCAAGATGCAGGCCGTCGTCGACACCGTCGCCGACAAGGGCATCTTCCACAAGAACAAGGCCGCTCGCGACAAGAGCCGCCTGTCCGCCAAGGTGAAAGCCCTGGCCACCGCAGCCGCCTGACCGAGTCAGGCAAACCGCCCGGGCTGATTCGTCCAACGAACCAACCCGCCGTTTGCAACGGGTGCGCTGTCAGCAAAAAGCGAGAAACCGCCTTCGGGCGGTTTTTTCGTTTCTGCGCGGCTGCTGCGCGCCGGCATTGAATTGCGTACAATCCAACCCCACATGAACCGACAGATCCGCCAGACCGACATGCGCGCCCGCAGCCCCAGGGGCAGGCACGCGCTGCTGGCGTTCCGCCGCTGACCTTCCGGACTCACCCTCCGGGAGGCCACTGCCTTCCGGGGACCGCAATCAAACCCCGCTGGGCAGGCCCCCACCGGGGTTTTGTTTTTTGATTGCCCGTGCAGGAGCCTGCCATGCGTACCTACGACAAGCTGATCGCCACGATTCACTCCGGCCAGGGGAACGGGGGCTTGCGCCCGTCCTTTGGCGGAGTTGCGGTGTCCGGCCCGCGTGCGCTGCATGCGTCCCGCACCGCCTCGCAAGATTCGGCATAGCCTTTTCGAAGGGTTCACGTCACGACGACCCTGGCCGGCTTGCCCGCGCCAGGGTTTTGTCTTTTGGGGCAGCACATCATGGAAACAAGAAAACTCAGAAACATCGGCATCATTGCGCACGTGGATGCAGGCAAGACCACGACCAGCGAACGCATCCTCTTCTATACCGGCGAGAACTACCGGCTCGGCGAGGTGCACGAGGGCACCGCGACGATGGATTTCGACCCGCAGGAGCAGGCGCGCGGCATCACCATCAACAGCGCGGCCACCACGGTGTTCTGGCGCGGCACGCAGATCAACCTGATCGACACGCCCGGCCACATCGACTTCAACATCGAGGTCAACCGCTCGCTGCGCGTGCTCGACGGCGCGGTGGTGGTGTTCGACGGCGTGGCCGGCGTGGAGCCGCAGACCGAAACCAACTGGCGCATGGCCGACAAGTACGGCGTGCCGCGCCTGTGCTTCGTCAACAAGATGGACCGCGTGGGCGCGGACTTCCTGCGCGTGGTGGAGATGATCCGCCAGCGCTTGGGCATCGCGCCGCTGGTGCTGCAGCTGCCCATCGGGGCCGAAGGCGGGTTCACGGGCCTCGTGGACCTGCTGGAGATGCACGCCCTGGTCTGGCACAACGGCGAGACCAGCCCCCCCGCGGTGCTGCCGATCCCGGCCGAGCTGCAGGCCCAGGCCGAAGCCTGGCGCCAGCGGCTGGCCGAGGCCGCGGCCGAGCAGGACGACACCCTGCTCGGCAAATACCTCGAAGGCCAGCCGCTGTCGGCCGCCGAACTGCGCCCGGCGATCCGCCGCGGCACCCTGGCCGGCGCCTTCGTGCCCGTGCTGCTGGGCTCCGCGTTCAAGAACAAGGGCGTGGAGCCCCTGCTGGATGCGGTCGTGGCCTACCTGCCGGCGCCCGAGGAGGTGCCCCGCCAGGACGTCGAGGCCGACCCCGCCGGCCCGTTCGCGGCGCTGGCCTTCAAGGTGGTGCATGACGACCACGGGATGCTGACCTTCCTGCGCGTCTACCGCGGGCGCCTGGAAACCGGCGACACCGTGCTCAACACCATCACCGGCAAGCGCGAGCGGGTCTCGCGGCTGTACGAGATGCACGCCAACCGCAAGCAGGAGCGCGAGGTGGCCGTGGCCGGCGACATCGTCGCGGTGGCGGGCCTCAAGGCCACGGTGACGGGCCAGACCCTGGCCGACCCGGCGCATCCGCTGGTGCTGGAGCAGATCGTGGCGCCCGAGCCGGTAATCGACGTCGCGGTCGAGCCGCTCACGCAGGCCGATCAGCAGAACCTGCTCAAGGGCCTGCACGCGCTGCTCGAGGAAGACCCGAGCCTGCATCTGCGCCAGGACGCCGAAGCCGGCCAGACCATCCTGTCCGGCATGGGCGAACTGCAGCTGGAAGTCACGCTGGAGAAGCTGCGCACGCGCTACAAGGTCGAGGTCCATGTGGGCAAGCCGCAGGTCGCCTACCGCGAGACGCTGACGCGGCCCGCCCGCGTGCGCTACCTGCACAAGAAGCAGAGCGGCGGCCCCGGCCAATTCGCCGAGGTGGTTCTGCTGCTGGAGCCGCTGGAGCGCGGCGCGGGCTTCGTGTTCGAGAGCCGCATCACGGGCGGCGCCGTGCCGCGCGAGTACATCCCCTCGGTCGAGACCGGCATCCGCCGGGCCGCCCAGGCCGGCGTGCTGGCGGGCTTCCCCTGCGTGGACTTCAAGGCCACGCTGGAGGACGGCAGCTTCCACGAGCGCGACTCGTCCACCATGGCGTTCGAGTACGCCGCGGCCGCCGCCTTCCGCGAGGCCGCGGGCGAGGCCGCGCCGGCGCTGATCGAGCCGGTGATGGCGGTCGAGGTGATCACGCCCACCGAGCATGTGGGCGACTGCATCGGCGACATCAACCGCCGGCGCGGCCATGTGCGGCACCAGGAGCTGCGCGGCAGCGGCTCCGTGATCGAGGCCCATGTGCCGCTGCAGGAGATGTTCGGCTACATCGGCCAGCTGCGCGCCATGACCTCGGGCCGCGCCAGCTTCACGATGCAGTTCGACCACTATGCGGTCGTGCCTGCGCGCATGGCCGAGGCGATGGGGGGACGTGTGGCCTGAACGAATAAGCCGGGAGCTGGCCGAGGGCTGGCTTCCGGCTGGTTTCTAGCTTGGATCGGGCAGATGTCCTTGTCCTGCGGTCGTTTCTTGCTATCGATTCAGGAGTTTCCTGCTGCTTGAATGGCCGGGTCGGATGGCCTGCAAGCCAGCCATCCAGGCCAAAGAGCAGGAACTCCTAAGTTGATAGCAGGGAAAGACCACCCGACAAGGACATCCGCCCGATTTCTCTTGGAAATCACCCCTGCCGAGGCAGTTCAGGCAGCAGGCAGGCCTCGGCCACCTGCAAGTCGTTGTCCTTGGCGAAATTGATGCAGAAATCCCAGGCCATGGGCTCGTAGTCGCGCAGCTCGCGGTTCACCACCACGCACTTGACGCCGTTGAGCGTGGTCGGGATGCACCAGGGCGAATAGCCCAGGTGGCTGCCGGGCTGGGGCCCGCCGGGGCGAAAGGAGCTCATCACCCCGGCCAGCCGCTCGGCCCAGTCGCTGGGGCGGAAGGTCCTGCCGTCCCGGGTGATGCCCTGGATGAAGACTTCTTTAGCAGTGGATGAAACCATCGGATGGCGGTGCTTTCAGGGTGGCTGCGCATCAGGATCACTGATTGCTGCATTGCACAAGTATTCTATCTTATATAAGACCTGGCCTCGGCCATCCGGGGGCATTGCAGTGATGCGGAATTGTCAAAAAACCGGGCTGGCTCTGCGCCTAAAATCGTACTTCAACGGCTCAACCTTTCGTTGGGCCGCTTTGTTTTGAGTTCTCAGGAGAGAGTGTATGAACGCTGCCGTGTCCCCCTTCATCGAAGCCGCCTCGCCGCACACCATGAACACCTATGGGCGCTTGCCCATTGCGCTGTCGCGTGGCCAGGGGGTGCGCGTGTGGGACGTCAACGGCAAGCCCTACCTGGACGCGCTGGCCGGCATCGCGGTCAACACGCTGGGGCACAACCACCCCCGCCTGGTGCCCGCGCTGCAGGACCAGGTGGCCCAGATCATCCACAGCTGCAACTACTACCACGTGCCCAACCAGGAAAAGCTGGCCGCCAAGCTGGTGGAGCTGTCGGGCATGAGCAACGTGTTCTTCTGCTGCACCGGGCTCGAAGCCAACGAGGCCGCGCTCAAGCTGGCGCGCAAGTTCGGCCATGACAAGGGCATCGAGCGGCCCGAGATCGTGGTCTACGAGCATGCCTTCCACGGCCGCAGCATCGCCACCCTGTCGGCCACCGGCAACGAGAAGGTGCAAAAGGGCTTCGGCCCGCTGGTCGAGGGCTTCATCCGCGTGCCGCTCAACGACATCGAGGCCCTCAAGAAGGCGACGCAGGGCAACCCCAACGTGGTGGCCGTGTTCTTCGAGACCATCCAGGGCGAAGGCGGCATCAACCCGATGCGCGTGGACTACCTGCAGCAGGTGCGTGCGCTGTGCGACGCCAACGACTGGCTGATGATGATCGACGAAGTGCAGTGCGGCATGGGCCGCACCGGCAAGTGGTTCGCCCACCAGTGGGCCGGCATCGTGCCCGACGTGATGCCGCTGGCCAAGGGCCTGGGCTCGGGCGTGCCGATCGGCGCGGTGGTGGCCGGCCCCAGGGCCGCCAGCATCTTCCAGCCGGGCAACCACGGCACCACCTTCGGCGGCAACCCGCTGGCCATGCGCGCCGGGGTGGAAACCATCCGCATCATGGAAGAAGACGGCCTGCTGGCCAATGCCGCCGCGGTGGGCGCGCACCTGCGCACCGCGCTCGAGCGCGAGCTGGCGGGCCTGGCCGGCGTCAAGGAAATCCGCGGCCAGGGGCTGATGATCGGCATCGAGCTGGCGCGCCCCTGCAACGTGCTGACGCAGCGCGCCGCCGACGCGGGCCTGCTCATCAGCGTGACGGCCGACAGCGTGGTGCGCCTGCTGCCGCCGCTGATCATGACGGCCGCCGAGGCCGACGAGGTGGTGGCCCTGCTGGCGCCGCTGATCCGGCAGTTCCTCGCAGAAGCGGCATGACCATGGCACTCCGGCATTACCTCCAGTTCAGCGACTTCAGCGCCGACGAATACGCCTACCTGTTCGAGCGCGCGGCCCTCATCAAGAAGAAGTTCAAGGCCTACGAGAAGCACCACCCGCTGGCCGACCGCACGCTGGCGATGATCTTCGAGAAGGCCAGCACGCGCACGCGCGTGAGCTTCGAGGCCGGCATGTACCAGCTCGGCGGCTCGGTGGTGCACCTGACCACCGGCGACAGCCAGCTCGGCCGCGCCGAGCCGATCGAGGACAGCGCCAAGGTGATCAGCCGCATGGTCGACCTCGTGATGATCCGCACCTACGGGCAGGACAAGATCGAGCGCTTCGCCGAGCATTCGCGCGTGCCGGTGATCAACGGCCTCACGAACGAGTTCCACCCGTGCCAGATCCTGGCCGACATCTTCACCTTTCTCGAGCACCGCGGCACGAACTCGGAAGGGAAGCCGGACCCGGCTTCCCTGAAGGGCAAGGTCGTGGCCTGGGTCGGCGACGGCAACAACATGGCCAACACCTGGCTGCAGGCCGCCGAGCTGCTGGGCTTCACGGTGCACCTGAGCACGCCCAGCGGCTACGAGGTCGACCAGGCCGTGGCCGGCCTGCGCTCGGGCGACAGCTACAAGGTGTTCAAGGACCCGATGGCGGCCTGCGCCGGTGCCGACCTCGTGACCACCGACGTCTGGACCAGCATGGGCTACGAGGCCGAGAACGAGGCGCGCAAAAAAGCCTTCGCCGACTGGTGCGTGGACGCCGACATGATGAAGGCCGCCCGGCCCGATGCGCTGTTCATGCACTGCCTGCCCGCCCACCGCGGCGAGGAGGTCGAGGCCGACGTGATCGACGGCCCGCAGTCGGTGGTGTGGGACGAGGCGGAGAACCGCATGCATGTGCAGAAGGCGTTGATGGAGTACCTGCTGCTGGGACGGCTCTGACCGCCGCTCCATGGCGCTGATCGACAGCTACCTGCCGCACTACCAGTTCGCCGAGCGGCACGCCATCGAGGTGCCCGTGCCGCCGGCACAGGTGCTGGACGCCATCGCACCCGCGCTGCTCGCCTCCGACCCGCTGGCCCGTTTCTTCATCGCGCTGCGCGAACTCCCCGCACGCCTGCTGGCCCGCCTGGGAGGGCGGTCCCGGCTGCCCAAACGCGCCTTCAGCCCGGCCGACCTTGTCGCGTTGGGCCGCGATGGCGACCGCGAAATCGCGTTCGGCTTGGCGGGCTGCTTCTGGCAGGCCGACTACGGACTGGTGCACCTGCCCGACGCCCAGGCCTTTCGCGACAGGAACGATCAGCCCCGCCTGGTAATGAATTTCACGGCCAGCCCCCGCGGCGCGGGCTGCTGGCTCGAAACCCAGACCCGCGTGCATTGCCCCGATGCGGCCATGCTGCGGCGCTTCACGCCCTACTGGTACCTGATACGGCCCGTCAGCGGGCTGATCCGCCTGCGGCTGCTGAGGCGCATCCGGCAAACCGCGCTGGCAAGAGCCGCCCGCTGAGGGCCGGCGCACCCGTGCCCCGGGCGGCCACGGTGATTGCTTCAAATTTGATAGCAAACAATGACCGCCTTACCTGGACATTGGCGCGATTCTTCTTGAAAAACTGCTGAAACCCGCTCAAGAGAACGCCGGGCCGGGCCCAGGACGCTCAGAACTGAGTCCCCACCGTCAGGTACACGCGCGGCGTCAGGGTCATGACCGAGCTGTTCTGCGCGAAGCCGCCGGCACCGTCCGGGTAGCTGCGCTCGCGGTCGTAGCGGGCGTTGCCGATGTTGTAGACACCGATGCGCCAGTAGCCGAGCTTGGGCACCACGCCGCCCAGGTACACATCCAGCATCGCGCGCGCGTTGTCGCGCCCCGTGATGCCCGGCGAAGTGTTGAGCTGCGCGGGGCCGGTCAGCGACAGCGCCACGCCGCCGAACAGGCCGCCGGTGCGGCGCATCGGCTTGGCCACGTTCATGCTCGCGGTGTAGCGGGCCTGGCCGGGAATGCGGCTGCCCTGGTTCGGGCCGCTGGTCATGCGCGACTGCAGCAGGCTGGCGTTGGTGGACAGCGTCCAGTCGCTGCCCAGGCCCAGCCAGCCCAGGCCGGTCTTGGCGTCCGCCTCCAGGCCCCACACCGTGGCGTCACCCACGTTGCTGCGCTGCTCGACCCAGCGGTTGCCCACCAGCGTCGTCAGGGCCGCGATGGTGTCCTTCACGCTGCGCACGAACAGGTTCACGCCCACCTGGCCCTGGGGCGCCAGGCGGCGCTCGAAGCCCGCGTCCAGCGTCCAGGCCACCTCGGAGCGCAGGTTCGGGTTGCCGATCGTGTCGGGGTTGCTGATGCTGTTGCTGCCCTGGCTCGGCGTGCTGCGGTCGATCAGGCTCCAGATGCTCGGGTTGCGCGTCACGCGGGCCAGGTTGACGCGAAACTGCAGGTCGTCGTTGATCGGCGTGCGCGTGTGCAGCGAGGGCTGCAGGAAGCTCATGCGCCGGCCGTCCGGCAGGCCGGCATCGGCGCCCTGGATCAGCAGCGTCTCCGCGCGCAGGCCCGCGGTCAGCGTGGTGTTGGCCGGCAGCTCCCATTCGTTCTGGCCCCAGACCACATGGCGCTTCATGTCGACATTCAGGCTCACCGGCGCCGCGCCGCTGCTGAGCGTGTTCACGCCCAGGCTGCGGTACTCGGCCTGCGCGCCCAGGCTCCATAGGAGGGCGCTGCTGGTGCCGGTGAGCTTGCTGCTGAGCGACCAGAGGTCTTCCTGGCGGTTGTCCAGGAAGCTGTAGGGGCTGGTGGCCGAGGCCGCGCCGTAGCTCTGGGTGAAGCTACCCGCGCGGTCGACCTCGTCCCGGGACTGGCTGCCCGACAGCGTGGTCTCCAGCTTGCTGTCCGCGAAGCGGTGCGTCCAGTCCGCGCCGGCCTGCAGGTAGCGCCGCTCGTACCCGTAGGATTCGGCCGTCAGCGCGTTGTAGGCGCCGCCGGCATCGACGCCCGTGCCCTGGCTGTCGTAGCGCCCGGAGAAGCGCCCACGCGTGATGGTGGCGCGCAGCGCCAGCTGGTCCGAGGCGCTCAGGCGGCCGTTGAGCCGCGGCACCAGCGAGAAGTCCGAGCGCCGGTAGCGCCCGCTGGCGTCGGACTCGGCCACCACGCTGCCGCCATCCACGGTGCGCCGGTGCGTGTCGGAGCCCACCACGTAGCCCGTGCTGGACACCGCCAGGAAGTACGACCAGGGCTGCGCATCGGCCGGCAGCGACGGCAGGGCTGCCGCCGGCGCCGTGTCCGTTGCGGCCGGGGCGCGCTCCTCGGCCTGGGCCGTGGCCGGTGCGCCGGAATCGGCAGCAGCAGCCGGCGCCTCGGCGGCCTTCGGCGCGGGTGCTGCGGGCGCTGGGGCCGCCGGTGCCGCCCGCAACGCAGGCACAGCGCCGCCGCCACCCAGCGGCCCGGTTTTCGAGAAGAAAGCCTGGCCCGCATTGCGGCCCCAGACATGGTTGTCGGTCAGGCGGATCACGGTTTCGCGCTGGATGGTGGCCTGGCGCAGCACGATGTTGAGCGTGCCGCCAGTGGCGCCCGAGAACTCGGCCGTCGGGGCGCGAACCACCTCGATGCGCTCGATCAGCTCCGACGGCAGTTGGTCGATGGGCAGCTGCGACTTGCCGCTGGCGACGCGCTGGCCATCGATCAAGAGCTGCGTCGCATTGCGGTCCATGCCGCGCATGCGGATCTCCACGCCGCCGTCGGCGGTGGGCGTCACCTGCACGCCCGGCAGCTGGCGCAGCACGTCGGCCACCGAGAAGGCGCCCAGGTTCTCGATGTCCTTGCGGTCCACCACCACCAGCGAACCGGTCGCGAAGAAGCGCTGCTCGATCGAGCGCCGCGCCGTGACCGTCACCGCCTCGAGCTGCGGCGCATCGGAAGCCCCGCGCTCATCGGGCATGCCCTGCGCCGAGGCCGCGACCGCGTGCGTCAGCACGGTGGTGACCAGCATCTCGCGCAGCGGCCACTCGGCGCGCCGCGCAGCCGGCCGCTCGCCCGCCGCCCCGCTTCGGGCCGGCGAAAACAGAAACTCCAAACGCATGAAAAAGCCTCCCTCGACGTTCATGCCATGCATGCAGAAAGCAGCGCATTGTGGCGCATCCCTGCTCCAGCGCCGCCAAAGAAGGCCTGGGATTGGGATTTCTCGTTAGCATTCCGGCTCCTGCCCAACCCGCCCGCTTGAACCCACGCATGCCCGCCCTCTCCCCCTGCCAGCATTGCGGCGCCTGTTGCGCCAGCTTTCGCGTCGACTTCTCGGTGCATGAGCTCGACGACCGGGGCGGCGCCGTGCCGGCCGGGCTGGCCGTGGCGCTCAACGACAGCCTCTGCCGCATGCGGGGCACGGACCACGCGCCGGCCCGCTGCGCGGCCCTGACCGGCCGGATCGGCCAGCCGGTGGCCTGCGGCATCTACGAATGGCGCCCGTCGCCCTGCCGCGAATTCGAAGCCGGCAGCGATGCCTGCGGCGTTGCGCGCCGCCGCCACGGGCTGCCGCCGCTGGACGACAAAATTCTTTAGGTTTCAAGTATTTTCATGGGTGTTGGAAATAACCGACACCATGGCTTTTTTCGCGGTGCTACCTTTGCGTCATGCCAAGCACCGCCCTCACCGTCTGGGACATCTCGCCGCCTGTGCTGGCGGGCAGCCCCGTCTTTCCCGGTGACACTCCGTACACGCAGCGATGGAGCGCCACCCTCGGCCCCGGCTGCCCCGTCAACGTCAGCGCGCTCACGCTGTCGCCCCATGTCGGCGCCCACGCCGATGCGCCGCTGCACTACGACCCGCAGGGCGCCGCCATCGGCAGCGTGGACCTGTCGCCCTACCTCGGCCGCTGCCGCGTGATCCACGCCATCGGCTGCGGCCCGCTGGTGCGCTGGGTGCACCTGGCCCACGCGCTGCACCAGCTGCCGCCGCGCGTGCTGGTGCGCACCTACGACCGCATGCCGGTGGACCGCTGGGACCCGCAGCTCGCGGCCTACGCGCCCGACACCGTGGCGCGGCTGGCCGCGCTGGGCGTGACGCTGATCGGCATCGACACCGCCAGCATCGACCCGGCCGACAGCAAGACGCTGGACAGCCACCAGGTGATCCGGCGCCACGGCCTGCGCGTGCTCGAGAACCTGGTGCTCGACGACGTGCCCGAGGGCGACTACGAGCTGATCGCCCTGCCCCTGAAACTGATGACGGCCGACGCCTCGCCGGTGCGCGCCGTGCTGCGCGCCCTCGCCTGAGCGCCGCGCCACCGAACCCTCCTTTTCGCCCCACGCCATGACCACCCTGCAAGACTGCCGCGCCCTCGATGCGCAAGACCCGCTGCGCGAGTTGCGCCAGCTGTTCGCCCTGCCCGAAGGGGTGATCTATCTTGACGGCAACTCGCTCGGCGTGCTGCCCCGGGCCACGCCGCAGCGCGTGGCCGAGGTGGTGCAGCGCGAATGGGGCGAAGGCCTGATCCGCTCGTGGAACACGGCCGGCTGGTTCGAGCTGCCGCAGCGCGTGGGCGACAAGATCGCCGGCCTGATCGGGGCACGGCCCGGCGAGGTGGTGGCCACCGACTCCACTTCGGTCAACCTCTTCAAGGTGCTCAGCGCTGCAATTTTGATAGCAAGAGAAGACCACCCGGCGCGGACCTGCGTGCTCTCCGAGCGCTCAAACTTCCCGACCGACCTGTACATCGCCCAGGCCCTGTGCCGCCAGCACGGCCTGACGCTCAGGCTGGTCGAGCCCGAGGAGATCGCCGGCGCCCTGACGCCCGAGGTGGCCGTGCTGATGCTCACCCATGTCAACTACCGCACCGGCGCCATGCACGACATGGCGGCCGTCACGGCGGCGGCCCATGCGGCCGGCGTGCTCACGGTGTGGGACCTCGCGCACAGCGCCGGCGCCGTGCCGGTGGACCTGCACGGCGCCGATGCCGACTTCTCCGTTGGCTGCGGCTACAAGTACCTCAACGGCGGCCCCGGCGCGCCGGCCTTCGTCTGGGTGCACCCGCGCCATGCCGACCGCTTCTGGCAGCCGCTGGCCGGCTGGTGGGGCCATGCCGCGCCGTTCGAGTTCACGCCCGACTACCGGCCCGCGCCGGGCATCGCGCGCTACCTGTGCGGCACCCAGCCCATCATGAGCCTGGCGGCGCTCGACTGCGGGCTGGACACGCTGCTGGCCGCCGCGCCACTGGGCGGCATGGCCGCGCTGCGCAGCAAGTCGCTGGCCCTGGCCGACCTGTTCATCCGCCTCGTCGAGGAACGCTGCGCCGGCCACGGCCTGGGCCTGGCCACGCCGCGCGACCCGGCCCGGCGCGGCTCGCAGGCCTGCCTCACGCGCGAGCCCGGCGCGGGCGTGGACGGCGCCGGCAGCGGCGCCTATGCCATCGTGCAGACGCTGATCGCGCGCGGCGTGATCGGCGACTTTCGCGCGGGCGACGGCGGCCGCCACAAGGACATCCTGCGCTTCGGCTTCACGCCGCTGTACATCGGCTTCGAGGACATGTGGCACGCGGTGGAGCACCTGCGCCAGGTGCTCGAAACCGGCGAGTGGCGCCAACCTGAATTCAACCAACAACAGGCGGTGACCTGACATGACATCGCCAAAACCCGAGGACATCGTCCGCGACGAAAAGGCCCAGCTCGACTTCAGCCGCTCGATGAGCTATGGCGACTACCTGCACCTGGACGCGATCCTGAACGCCCAGCAGCCGCTCTCGCCCGACCACAACGAGATGCTGTTCATCATTCAGCACCAGACCAGCGAGCTCTGGATGAAGCTGATGCTGCACGAGCTGCATGCCGCCGTCCGCTGCGTGGCGCAGGACGAGCTGGGCAGCGCCTTCAAGATGCTGGCGCGCGTGAGCCGGATCATGGAGCAGCTCGTGCACGCCTGGGACGTGCTGGCCACCATGACGCCGCCCGAGTACAGCGCCATCCGGCCCTACCTCGCCAACTCCAGCGGCTTCCAGAGCGCGCAGTACCGCTGCATCGAGTTCGCCCTGGGCAACAAGAACGCGGCCATGCTCAAGCCGCATGCGCACCGCTCCGACCTGCTGGCCCAGGTGCAGGCCGCCTACGAGGCCCCCTCGCTCTACGACGAGGCGCTGCGCCTGCTGGCGCGTCGCGGCCTGCCCGTGCCCGCCAGCCACACGCAGCGCGACTGGACCCGGCCCTATGAGAGCAGCGATGCGGTGGAGCAGGCCTGGCTCGTGGCCTACCGCAACCCGCAGCAGTACTGGGACCTGTACCAGCTCGGCGAGGAACTCACCGACCTCGAGGACGCCTTCCGCCTCTGGCGCTTTCGCCACGTGACCACGGTGGAGCGCGTGATCGGCTTCAAGCGCGGCACCGGCGGCACCAGCGGCGTGGGCTACCTGCGCAAGATGCTCGACGTGGTGCTGTTCCCGGAAATATGGAAGCTGCGCACGGATCTGTGACTCGGAAGCTCCGAGCACCCTCTACAACGCCAGTGGCCGCACCAGCAGCTGGGTCTTGATTCTGATGCCGCCTTTGAGCGCCAGCGTGACCGGGGTGCGCTCGCACACCGCGGCCAGCCGCGCGCATTGCGCGTCGGTCAACGCGCCGAGGATGTGGATCTCCCGGGCGATGTGCGCCGAACGCGGCGCGCCCCGCAGCTCGAGCGTGACCATCAGGCGCTCGAGCGGCCAGGCCCTCCGCTCGCAATGCCTGCGAAGCGCGATGGCCGTGCACGCCCCCAGGCTCGACAGCAGCAAGGCGAACGGCGAGGGCCCGGCATCGAGACCGCCACGATCCACCGGCTCGTCCGCGACCAGCGCGTGGCGGCCGCACTGGATTTCCTGGTAATACGGCGGCCGGGAGCTGTCGCTGACGATGACGACGCGAGTGGCTTGCCTCATCGCCTGCGCCTGTCAGCGGCCGCCGCTGTGCGCCCTCAGAACTCGAAGCCGCCAATGGTCATGCCGCCGTCGACGACCAGCATCTGCCCCAGGACGTAGCTGGCCTCCGGCGAGCACAGCCACACCGCGGCGGCCGCCGCCTCTTCCGCGCGCGCACCGCGTCGGGCCGGAATCGCCGACAGCGCCAGCCTGGCAAAGGCCGGGTTCTGCGCGCTGTTGGCGGCGACCATGGGCGTCTCGGTCCAGCCCGGTGCCAGTGCGTTGACCCGCACGCCGTGGGCTGCGTTTTCCATCGCCGCCACGCGGGTCAGGCCCAGCACCCCGTGCTTGGAGGCGGCGTAGGCGCACATGCCGCCCGGCCCCGTGAGCGCGGCGACCGAAGCGGTGTTGCAGATCGCACCGCCACCGGTCTTCTTCATGAGCGGCAGCTCGTACTTCATGCCGAGAAAGACGCTCGTGAGGTTCACGCGCATCACCTCGTCGAAGTCCGGCACCGGGTAGTCCTCGACGCGATGCGCGCCGCCGGTGATGCCGGCATTGTTGAAGGCGACGTCGAGCCGGGCCTGTTCGCGGTCGATGCGCGCAAGCAGTGCGGCAACCTCCTCTTCGCGGGAGACATCGGCCGCCGCAATGCGTGCCAGGCCGCCGGCGGCCTCGATCATCGCCTGCGTCTGTGCCAGCTTCGCCTGCTGCCGCCCGGCGCAATAGACGAGCGCGCCGCGCGCGGCGAATAGCTGCGCCGCCGCGCGCCCGATGCCGGATCCTGCCCCCGTGACCAGGACCACCTTGCCTTCGAATGGGGTGGGCATGTGCCTGCTCCGCCTTCAGCCCAGCTTGACCAGATTCAAGGTGGGCAGCACGCCCCCCGGAAACTGCTGAAGCGGGCTGCCACTGGCCAGGGTTCCGAGGTCGATGGTGGCGAAGCCGCAGCGGCCGAGGATCTCGCCGACGGCCTGTTTTGCCGCAACGTCGTCGCCACAGAGGAAGAGCACGCGGCGCCCGCCGGCCACCTGCGGGTCGGCAGCCAGCATGGCGCGCACCAGCGTATTGCCCGCTTTCACGACGCGCGCGCCGGGCGCGTGCGAGGCGACGACCTCGCTCGAATTCTTGCCGCCCAGGTCCAGGGTGGAGAACCCCGGGCCGACGGCATTCGTCGCGTCGATCAGCACACGCCCGTTCCAGGCCGGCAGGCCGGCCAGGGCTTCCGGCACCTGCGGCCATTGCACCGCCAGGAACACCACGTCGGCCGCAGCGGCTTCCTCGCGCGTGCCGGCCCGGGCGTTCGGCCCCATCTCGCGCGCGGCAGCGGCCAGCGATTCGGGGCCCCGGCTGTTGCTGAGGATCACCTCGTAGCCGGCCCTCGCGGCATGGCCCGCAAAGGCCTGTCCGATGCCGCCCGCCCCCATGACGCCGATCTTCATGACTGGCCCGCCCGCGGGGTATTGAGCAACTGCTGCTCCCACAACAGGCTGGTACCAACGTTGCCCATGTGCTCGACCAGCATCTGCCCGAGCGCGGGCACGGTTGCCGTGCGGGCCCAATCGCGCTGCAGCTCCGAGGCGAACACCGTCCAGGTGAGCGGCACGCCGCCGGCCTGGATCATGCGCTGCACCGCCATCTCGTGCGCCTCCAGGCTGACGCCGCCGGACGCATCGGTGACGAAGTACACCTCGTAGCCGTCGCCCAGCGCGTGGACGACGGGGAACGCCAGGCAGATTTCGGTCCACAGCGCCGCCATCACGATCTTCCTGCGCCCGGTCTTCTTCACCCAGGCCACGACGCGCTCGTCCTCCCAGGTGTTGATGAAGGTGCGGTCGATCGGCTTCTGCTCCGGAAAGACGTCCTGCAGCTGCTTGAGGAGCAGCCCGCCCTTGTCCTCGACCACCGTCGTGAGCAGGGTCGGCACGTTGAACGCCTTGGCGGACTTGGCCAGCCCCACGACGTTGTTGATGACCGTCTGCGTGTCATGGCTTCGCAGGCCCGCGAACTGGAACGGCTGGTGGTCGATCAGGATGAGAACGCAGTTGTCCGGCGTGAGCATGGCCTGCAGGCCGGCCTTCGGGTTGTGCTGTGTTTCCATGGGCTTGTCTCCGTTGGGGGGTTGAGGTGAGGCCGAGAATGCGCCCTCGATTCCATAGCCGGAAGCCGATATCATTCGATGGATTCCATCGTCAGGATTGATAGATGCTCGACGGCCTCACCCTGGACCAGCTGCGCACTTTCATCGCCGCCGCCGAAGAAGGCAGCTTCTCCGCGGCCGGCCGCAAGCTCAGGCGGGCGCAGTCGGTGGTGAGCCACACGCTCGCGAACCTCGAGGCGCAGATCGGCGTGCCCCTGTTCGACCGGAGTTCGCGCTATCCGCGCCTGACCGCGCAGGGCAAGGAGCTTCTGCTCGCGGCGCGCGGCGTGGCCGACCACATCGACACCTTCAAGGCGCGCGCCCGCACCATGCGCGAGGGACTGGAGCCGGAGCTTTCCGTGGTGGTCGATGTGGTCTATCCGATGGCCGCTCTCACCAGGGCCGTGGGCCGGTTCAGGGCCAGCTATCCGAACACGCCGCTGCGGCTCTATGTGCAGGCGCTGGGCGGCGTGGCGCAGCTCGTGCTCGACGGGCGCTGCCGCGTCGGCATCGTGGGCACGCTGCCGACCATCCCCGATCAGCTCCAGTCGGCGCCCTCGCTCGACATCCCGTTCGTGAGCGTCGTGGCGCCGACGCATCCGCTGTCGAGCTGGAAAGGGGTCGTGCCCGAGTCTGAAATCATCAAGCATGTGCAGCTCGTCCTGACCGATCCCACGGAGCTGTCGCAGGGCCACAATTTCGGCGTGCTTTCCAAGAGGACCTGGCGCCTGTCCGACCTCGGGTCGAAGCACGCCTTCCTGAAGGCGGGGTTCGGCTGGGGGCAGATGCCGCGGCATCTCGTGGACAGCGACATCCGCCTGGGCAGCCTCGTGAAGATCCGGGTCGAAGGCGCGCCTGCGCGGATGCAGGTGCTGTCCATGCGCGCGGTCCACCGCAAGGACGCGCCGCCCGGCCCCGCGGGCTGCTCGCTGATCCAGTGGCTCAACGAGCCGGAGCGCCGGCCCGCGCCCCGCGCCAGCCGCGCGCCCTGAACGCCGCAATGGAATGTGCCCCCATCGCCCTCGCAGACCTTGTGCGCGCCTCCCGGGCCAAGCACCTCAGTCCAGCGGCTTGCTCACAAGCCTGCAACCGTGTCGCAACGCCTATTTTCCAAGATTTTCGAAAAAAAACAGGCTGATGTCCTTGTCTCACGGTCATTTCTTGCTATCAAAACAAGAGCAATGAACCGGCCGCTTCACGACGCGCGTGCCGCCCCAAGGCAGGCGCCCGCCAGCTCAGAGCGCCTCATGCTGCGCCGTGCGCAGCGCCAACGCGGCGTGGGACGCTCTCAGTGGGGGCGGCTCGGACTTCACCGCACGAAGCAGGAGCTGCACGGGATGCATCAGGTCCAGCCCATCGACGATGGAGGCCTGGCAGCGGCACGAATACCCCGTCGCAACCGTGCGGCCGAGACGGCCACGCTCCGCCAGGATCGGTTTCCAGCTCTGGCCGTAGATCGCCTCCGAGGTGGCCCGGTGCGCCCGCTCGTGTCCATAGAGGCCCGCCATGCCACAGCATCCGCTCGCGACGACCTGCAGGTTCACCCCCAGATGCCGCGCCACCCGCACCCACTCGGAGGTCGCAGCCGGGGCATTGGTGCGCTCGGTGCAATGCGGAAGCAGTGACCATTCGGCCCCGTCCCCTGCGCGTCGCTGCGGGAGGTCGCGGAGTCTCCCGGCCAGCCACTCCTGGGGCAGCGCGACCTTCGGTGCCGCGTCCGCACCCAGTGCGGCCCGGTATTCGGCGCGATACGCCAGCGTCATCGAGGGATCGATGCCCACGAGCTCCACGCCCGTCTCGGCCAACGCATTGAGCATGCCGGCGTTGCGGCGCGCAGTGCGCCCGAAGGTGCCCAGCATCCCCAGGACATGCTGCGGCTTGCCATTCGGCAAGAAAGGTGCGAGCCACGGCCGGAAGCCCAGGCGTTCCAGGAGCTCGAACCAATCGAGCACAACGCGCGTGTCGTAGTGCGTCGTGAACGCGTCCTGGACCACCACGACGCTCTTTCGGCGCTCGTCCCCGGAAAGTGCGCGCAGCGCTGCTGCCGTCGCAACCTGAACGCCACGCGCCTGCAGCGCCTGCCGCAAATCGCTCGTTCCAAGCGCCGGCAGCGCCACCAGTCCCAGACTCCGCGCCACGCGGTGGCCCAGGCGGCTGTGCGTGAGCGCATTGGCGAGCCGCGGGGTCTTCAGGGCCCAGGGCAGCATCGCCTCCAAGCCTCCGACCAGGTAGTCCCTCGCCGGCCGCAGGTAGCGGCCGTGATAGGCCTCGAGGAACCGGGACCGAAAGGCAGGGACGTCGACCTTGACAGGACACTGCCCCACACAGGACTTGCACGCGAGGCAGCCGTCCATGGCTTCCTTGACTTCATGGGAGAAGTCGCCGCCCGCTCGCCTCGCCTTCCACGTGTTCACTGCGCGCGCGGGCATCTCCAGCCATGTGCCACGTGACGAGGATGCAGGGTCCACCCCGGCTTCGGCCAGGAGCCGCAGCCACTCCCGCATGAGGGAGGCCCGGCCCTTGGGCGAATGCCTGCGGTCTCGCGTGGCCTTCCACGAGGGGCACATCGCATCGTCAGGGTCGAAGTTGAAGCAGGCGCCGTTGCCATTGCAATGCAGGGAATCCTCGTTCGCGCGCCGCACGGCGATGGGAATCTGCCGGTCGAACCGGCCCCGGGTCGGCACCTCGTCGAGCCGCGTCAGCGCGAGGCCGGGCGGAGACGCGATCTTGCCGGGATTGAGCTGGTTGTGCGGATCGAATGCGGCCTTGATCTCCTGCATGCGCGGGTACAGCGGGCCAAAGAATTCCGCGGCGTACTCGGACCGGTAGCCCTTGCCGTGCTCTCCCCAGAGCACGCCTTTGTACTTCTGCGTGAGCGCGAAGACCTCGTCCGAGATCTCGCGCACGAGTTTTTCCTGCTCGGGGTCCTTCATGTCGAGCGCCGGCCGCACATGCAGGCAGCCTGCATCCACGTGGCCGAACATCCCGTACACCAGCCCGCGGCGGTCCAGCGCCGCGCGAAACTCGAGAATGTAGTCCGCCAGGCATTCGGGGGGCACCACGGTGTCCTCCACAAACGGCATGGGTCGCCGCTCGCCCTGCATGTTGCCCAGAAGCCCCACCGATTTCTTGCGCATGGACCAGATCGCTGCCGCCGCGGCCGAGCCACGCGCGACGGTGTAGCCCCGGCGGCCCGCGCCGCCGCCGGCCAGCGCACGCTCGACGCGCGCCAGCTTGGCTTCGAGCTCCGCCTCGTCGGCCGCCACGAACTCCACGATGTTCACGCCCTCGGCCGGCCCCTCTGGATCTTCAGGGAAGAACTCGCGGACCTTCAGCCAGATGGCGTCCTGCCGCGCAAGGGCCAGAACGGTGGCGTCGACGGTCTCGCTGGACGCTGCCTCCAGCTTCATCAGCACGCCCGCATCGCGCAGCGCGGAGTCGAACGTCGCATAGCGGATGTTGAGCAGGCCGGTAAAGCGCGGGACGGGCGTGAGCCGGACCTTCGCCTCCGTCACGAAGGCGAGGCTCCCCTCGGCGCCGCAGATGACCGAGCTCAGATCGAAGCGCCCGTTGCAATCGCAAAGGTGCACCAGGTCGTACCCGGTGACGCAGCGATTCAGCCTGGGAAAGCGCTGTGCAATGAGCTCGGCGTCGTCCTGGCGGATGCGGTCGAGCACCCGCAGCACGTGGCCCACGCGGTCGCTGCGGCCCTTGGCGGCTTCGAGCTCCGCGGCGTTCAGAGGGCGCGACTGCCATTCAGTGCCGTCGATGAAAACCGCCCGCAGCTCCATCACGTGGTCGCGGGTCTTTCCGTACAGTACCGAGCCCTGCCCGGAGGCATCCGTCGCGATCATGCCGCCGATGGTGGCGCGGTTCGAGGGCGACAGCTCGGGGGCGAAGAACAGGCCGCTGGCAGCCACCGCGGCGTTCAGCTGGTCCTTCACCACCCCGGCCTGGACGCGCGCCCAGCCTTCCTCCAGATTCAGCTCGAGGATGGCGTTCATGTAGCGCGACAGGTCGACTGAAAGACCCGCCGTGAGGGACTGGCCGTTGGTTCCCGTCCCGCCGCCGCGCGGTGTGAACTGCAGGGCGCGGAATCGGGATTCGCCCGCCAGCTTGGCGATGCGCACCACGTCCTGGTCGTGGCGCGGAAACAGGATCACCTGGGGCGGCACCTGGTAGATCGAGTTGTCGGTCGAGAAGACCGTGCGATCGGCGTGCGACGACGCCATGTCGCCTTCGAAGCCGCGCAGGCGCAGTTCGGCAAGGTACTCCGAGAGGATCGTTGGCGGGCTTTCGCCGGCGTGGAGCGCAGGAATCACGAACGCCCCCCGCCGGCGCGCGATCCGCCGAACTCGATGCGCTGCCGCTTGAACCGATGGGCCGCCACGCGCAGATGCAGCTGCATCACCTGGCGGGCGAGCTCTCCATCGCCGGCACGGATCGCGGCGGCGAGGTCGCGGTGGTGCTGCATGCTTTGCAGCTTGTCCTGCCGCGTGCTGATGAAGTGCGACCGGATGACGATGGGCATGTCAATCAGGCTGGCCAGCATGCTGCGCAACCGCGGCGATCCGCTGCCTTCGAGAATGGCCCAGTGGAAGGCGGAGTTGATCTTCTGCAGCCGCTCCGCCAGCTCTGCCCCCCCTTTGGCGATCGCACGGCCCATCTCGTCGTTCAAGGCGTCGAGCCTGTCCGCCAGCGCCTCCTCGCCCCGCCGCGCCGCCAGTTCGGCCGCATGCGCTTCCAGCAGCCCTCGGAGGTCGAACGTCTCCTCGATGTCGAACTCCGTCCACTCGGCCACGCGAACCCCCCGGTTCGGGTCGGCCGTGGCCAACCCGTCGTCGACCAGGCGCTTGAGGGCCGCGCGCACCGGCGTGCGGCTGATGTTGAGTTCGCGGGCCAGGCGCTCTTCCTTGAGCTGTTCGCCGGGGGCGTAGGTCCCCCCGACCACCCGCTGCTTCAGCGTCTCATAGGCCTTGTCGGATGCGGCAGCCATGTTTGCTCCTGGTTTGTTCCTATTTTGTACGTTACCGATGAGATGCAGGGTTCATTTTCCTCTGTACACAATAACCCTTGAAGCCCATTCTGGACCATTTTGTTTTTTTATTGTACATTTCCTCCCTCCCATTACCAACCCTCCACTCCAGCCATGGTCGGACTCCAGATTCTCAAGCGGCGCCGCGAAGTTTCGCCGCAACTCGTGCAGGCCTTCAAGGGCCTGCCCGTCGCCAACGTCAGCGACTGCATGGCGCGCATGACGTCCGCCGGCGCGCGCCTTCGCCCGATGCACAAGTCTGCCTATCTCGCCGGGCCGGCGCTCACGGTGAAGACACGCCCGGGCGACAACCTGATGATCCACAAGGCGCTGACGATGGCGCAACCGGGCGACGTGATCGTGGTCGACGCGGGCGGCGACCTGACCAATTCGCTTTTCGGCGAGATCATGACCGCCACGGCGGTGAAGATCGGCGTGGCCGGCGTGGTGCTGAACGGCGCGGTCCGCGACGCCGAAGAGATCGGCCAGGGCGAGTTTCCGCTGTATGCCGCGGGCGTCACGCACCGCGGACCCTACAAGGACGGCCCCGGGGAGATCAACGTCCCGATTTCGATCGACGGCATGGTGATTCATCCCGGCGACCTGATCCTCGGCGACGCCGACGGGCTTCTGTGCGTGCCGTTCGACGACGCCGAGGACATCCTGGCAGCCACGCATCGCAAGATGGAGGCCGAGAAGAAGATGCTGGCGGACATCGCGGCAGGCCAGCTCGATACGTCCTGGATCGACGCGGCGCTCCAGCGCCTCGGCTGCAACACGGAGCCGAAGTGATGGCTATCGAAAAACGAGTGGTCCGGTCGGACCTGTGGATCGATCGGGCGTTCGACGAACGGCTGGCTCGTGAACCCGGTGTGTCGCTGAGCGTCTTCACCGTGCAAGGCAATCCCTCTGTGGCGTGGGATGCGCTCGCCCAAGCGCATGTCTACCACGTGTCCGCCGCCAAGGACGAGCTGCCGAAGGAATGGTTCGTGCGCTCCGATCTGATCGCCCGCTGTCCCGACCTGCTTTGCGTCTCGGCCGGCGGTGCGGGCTACGACACCGTCGACGTGGCGGCCTGCACGGCGGCCGGCATCATCGTGGTGAACCAGTCGGGCGGCAACGCCGTCTCGGTCGCCGAGCACACCCTCGGCTTCATGCTGGGCATTTCCCGCAGGATGCTGGAGGGCGACCGCCGCATGCGCCGCGAGACCGGCTACGCGCGCGAGGACGTGATGGGCCACGAGATCCAGGGCAAGACGCTGGGCCTGGTCGGCATCGGGCACATCGGCACACGCGTTGCCGCGCTTGCGCGCGCTTTTGGCCTGGAAGTGATCGCCACGGACCCCTTGCTGTCAGCGGAGCAGATCGCCCAGCGCGGCGCCAGGGCCGTGCCGTTCGACGAGCTGCTCGCGGCGTCGGACTTCGTCTCCCTGCACTGCCCGCGTGACGCCACGACCCTCAGGATGATGAATGCCGAGACCTTCGGCCGCATGAAGAGGGGCGCCATCTTCATCACCACCGCGCGCGGCGGCATCCACGACGAAAGCGCGCTCGTCGAGGCGCTGAAGGCGGGCCATCTCGCAGGCGCCGGCATCGACGTCTGGGACCAGGAGCCGCCCGCGCTCGACCACCCGCTGCTGGCCATGGACAACGTCTTTGCCACCTTCCACACCGCAGGCGTCACGCACGAAGGACGCCGCAACATCGCTGCCATCAGCGCGGAACAGATCGCCGGCGTGCTGCGTGGCGAACGCCCGCCGCGCCTGATCAACCCGGAGGCCTGGCCCGCATTCGAGCAGCGGCGCGCCCGAATTCTCGGGCACGCCTGACCACCCCATCCATTCAAGGAGACATTCCCATGCATCGCCCCTCTTCGTTCCTTCGCAGGCTCCTGCCGGCGCTCGCCCTGTGCGCCGCGGCCATGGCGCCCGGACTGGCCAGTGCCGCCTACCCCGAAGCGCCGATCAAGATGATCGTCGCCTACGCCGCCGGAGGCGGTACGGACATCACCGCGCGCCTGCTGGCGCAGTACACGCAGAAGCACCTCGGCGGCGACGCCTCCATCGTGGTCATCAACCGCCCCGGCGCCGGCGGCGGCATCGGGTTCACCGAGTTGACGAATGCGAAGCCCGACGGCTACACGATCGGCTTCATCAACACGCCCAACGTGCTCACCATCCCGATCGAGCGCAAGTCCAGCTTCCATTGGCAGAACTTCGACCTCATCGGCAACATCGTCGATGACCCGGGCAACTTCTCCGTGCATGCCGATACGCCCATCAAGAACCTGGCGGATCTCGTCGCCTACGCCAAGGCGAATCCCGGCAAGGTCACGTATGGCACGACGGGCATCGGCTCGGACGACCATCTTGCGGCCCTGATGTTCGAGCGGGCCGCGGGCGTGAAACTCACGCACGTGCCGTTCAAGGGAGCGGCGGAGGTGCACAACGCCATCGCCAGCAAGCAGATCATGCTGGCCGCGATGAACATCGGCGAAGCGCTCCAGTACGAAAAGGGCGGCACGCCCCTGCGCCATCTGGGGCAGATGAGCGACAAGCGGTCCACGCTCGCACCGAACGTGCCCACGTTCAAGGAGCAGGGCTTCGATGTGATCATGGCCTCCCTGCGCGGCGTCGCCGCCCCGAAGAACCTTCCGCCGGCCATCCGCGAGCAACTGGTGAACGCCGTGCACAAGGCCGTGAACGATCCCGAGTTCCGGCAGAAGGCCGCCGGCTACTTTGCGCCCATCCGGTACCTCGCTCCCACCGCCTACGCCACGGAACTGAAAGACGGCGAGGCGGAGTTCAAGAAGCTGTGGCAGGCCAACCCCTGGACCGACAAGTAAGCTGCGGATGAGCGGCGGATCCAAGGCTCGGCCTTCGCTGGGCCATTTTCTTTGTCTTGACGATTTCGAGGCGGCGGCGCGCCGGCACCTGCCGGCCCCCGTGTTTGCCTACGTCGCGGGAGGTGTGGAGCGCAATCAGTCGCTCCGGGCGAATGCCACGGCTTTCGAGAAGCACGAGTTCGTGACCCGGGTGCTCGTGGACACGTCGAAGCGTTCCACCGACACCACTCTATTGGGTAAAACGTGGTCCGCGCCTTTTGGCATCGCGCCGATGGGCATCTCGGCCCTGTCGGCCTACCGCGGCGACCTGGTGCTCACGAGCGCAGCAGCGAACGAGAACGTTCCGATGATCATGAGCGGCTCCTCGCTCATCCGGATGGAGGAGATCGCCCAGGCCAACCCCAACGCCTGGTTCCAGGCCTACCTGCCGGGCAGGAAGGAGGACATCGTGGCCCTGGTCAACCGAGTCAAGGCCGCGGGCTACGGCACGCTCGTTGTCACGCTCGACGCCTCCATCGCCGCGAACCGGGAGAACAACGTCCGCGCCGGGTTCTCCACCCCGCTGCGGCCCAGCGCACGCCTGGCATGGCAGGGCCTCACCCATCCTCGCTGGCTGTTGGGCACGTTCCTCAGGACGCTCGTGCGGCACGGCATGCCGCATTTCGAGAACAACCATGCGCACCGCGGAGCACCGATCCTGTCGGCCAACGTGCTGCGCGACTTCTCGGACCGCGGGCACCTGGGCTGGGCTGACATCCGGATGATCCGGCAGATGTGGCCCGGCAAGATGATCCTCAAGGGCATTCTGGACGTACGCGACGCGCGGACGGCCGTAGCCGCCGGGGCGGACGGCATCATCGTGTCCAACCACGGCGGCCGCCAGCTCGATGGCACCACATCGCCGATGCGTGTGCTTCCCGATATCGTGCAGGCCTGCCCCGAAGTGCCGGTGATGATCGACAGCGGCTTTCGCAGGGGGACGGACGTGCTCAAGGCCTTGGCTCTGGGCGCCAGATTCGTGTTTGTCGGCCGCCCGTTCAACTATGCAGCGGCGGTGGCCGGAGAAGCCGGGGTGCGCAGAGGCATCGCCTTGTTGCGAGACGAGGTGTCGCGGGACATGGCGATGCTGGGCGTCACCTCAACGGCACGCATCGGCCGCGACCTCCTGCTCGATGCGTAGGTCGCGGTCGAGCTCCATCGCTACTTTGTTGTCGAAGGCGAGGCCCGCTTCGTGGCCTCGATCACCTTGCCGATGCGCGCGAGCTGCGACTGTTTCAGCGCGGCCAGCGCGGCCGGCGAGGTGTCTGCCGCCGGCGTGATCGCCAGGTCCGCCAGCTTGGCCTTGACCTCGGGCGCCTGCAGCACGGCCACCATCTGCCGCGCGATGGCCTGGCCCACGGCCGGGGGCGTGCCCGCCGGGGCGAACAGGCCATACCAGACCTTCATGTCCACGTCGTCGAGATAGCGGCTCTCGTTGAGCGTGGGCACCTCCGGGGCCGCGGCCGAGCGCACGTTGTCGCTGACGCCGAAGGCCTTGACCTTGCCGGCCTTGATCTGTGCCAGCACCGTGGGCAGCACCATCACCGCCAGGTCCACATGCCCGCCCACGAGGTCGGTGGCGATCTGCGCGCCGCTCTTGTAGGGCACATGCACCATGCCGAACGCGCCCACCTGCTGGGTCAGCTCGCCCAGCAGGTGCAATTGCGTCCCCACGCCGGCCGAGGCGTAGCTGAGCGAGCCGGGGTGCTGCCGCAGGTGCTCGATCAGCTGGTCGGTGGTGTTGAAGGGCAGCGCGGCCTTGCCGACCAGCACCATCGGCTGCGTGCCGATCAGTCCCAGCGCCGCCAGCGGCGTCCACCGGCCCGGCACGGCCGCGGGGTCGGTCAGGCGCGTGATCTCCAGCTCGCTGCCGCTGCCCACCAGCAGGGTGTAGCCGTCGGCGGGGGCGGCCATCGCCTTTTGCGTTCCGATGACGCCGCCGGCGCCGGCCACGTTCTCCACCACGAACGACTGGTTCATGCGCGCCCCGAGCTCCTTGGCCACCAGCCGGGCCAGCGCGTCGGTGCCGCCGCCGGCGCCGTAGGGCACGATCACGGTGACGGGTTTGGCCAGCGGGTAGTCCTGCGCCAGCGCGCACACCGACAATCCCGCGGCGGCGGCCGCGAGCACGGCCTTGAGGAAGATGCGTTTCATAGGTACTCCATGGACTCCATTGCGTCGATCAGAAAGACGGCAGAGGTGGCGGCGGTGCGGCGCGCTCCAGCGCGAGCAGCGCGTCGAACAGCAGGGCTTCATCGCCCCGGCGCGCCACCAGCTGCACCCCGAGGGGCAGGCCGCCGCAGTCCAGCCCGATCGGGTACGACGCCGCGGGATGGCCGGCCAGGTTGAACGGGTAGGTGAAATAGCTCCAGCCCACCGCGCCGCAGGCCTCGCGGCCCGCCGGCGCATCGCGGCCGGTTTCGAAGGCGGCCACCGGCGTGGTGGGCATGAGCAGCAGGTCGAAGCGCTCGAAAGCCCGGTCGATGTCGGCGATGCAGCGCTGCCGGGCCTCGCTCGCCTCGCGCAGGCCCTGCCGGCCCCGCTCGCGCGTGAGCGCGATCTGCGCGGCCAGCGCGGGGTCGAGCTGCGCTTCGATGGCGCGGTCCGCGCCATCGGCCACGCCCACGCGCTGCGCGATGCCACGGTAGAACTCGGTGGACCACGCCTCGACCGGATCGTCGGCGAGGCCCTGCCAGCGGCTCGTCGCGGCGCCCAGTGCCGCGCCCAGAACCCCGGCGGCGTGCCAGGCCGCGGCGCGCGCCTCGCCGCTGGCCCAGCCGTAGCTGAAATCCTCGCACCAGCCCAGGCGCAGCCCCGGCGTGGCATGCGCGCCCTCCTCCCAGCGCAGCGGCGCGAACCCCTCGGAGGACGGATCGCCGGGGTGCGGGCCGGCGACCACGCTGAACAGCAGCACGGCATCGCGCACGGTGCGGGCCAGCGGTGCCACATGCGCCAGGCCCGGCGTGGCCGACGCCGGCCACACCGGCACGCGGCCATACGAGCCCTTGATGCCCACCAGCCCGCAAAACGATGCGGGGATGCGGATGGAGCCGCCGCCGTCCGTGCCCAGCGCCAGCGGCACGAGCCCGGCCGCCACGCCCGCCGCCGCCCCCGCGCTGGAGCCGCCCGGCGTGTGGGCCGGGCGCCAGGGGTTGACCGTGGTGCCGGTCAGGGGCGAACTGCCGACGGCCTTGGAGCCCAGCTCGCTGGTGGTGGTCTTGCCGACGATGCAGCCGCCGGCCTGCCGGATGCGCGCCACCGAGGGCGCGTCGTGCGCGGCCAGGCTGCCGGCGAACAGGCGCGAACCGAAGGCCTGCGGCAGGCCCTGCACCGCGATCAGGTCTTTCACCGAAACGGGCACGCCGGCCAGCGGCCCCGGGTCTTCTCCGGCAGCGATGCGCCGGTCGATCTCGCGCGCGGCCGCCAGCGCCCCTTCGGCGTCCAGCGCCGCATAGGTGTTGAGCTGCGGCTCGTGCCGCGCGGTGCGGTCGAGGAAATGCGCCATCGTGCTCAGCGCGCTGATGCGGCGCTGCCGCACCTGGGCGGCGATCTCGCAGGCGGTCAGCCGGTGCATGGCACGGCCTCAGGCCCGCAGCAGCCGGGCGGCGGGGGCGTCCTTCCAGGCCAGCAGCTCTTGCGTGCGCACACGCTGCATGCCGTAGACCAGCCACACCACGTCCACCTCGCCGATCACCTGGTCGATGCGGAATCGGTCGGGGTATTCCTGCGCCAGGTCGGTCGAGGTGAAGCCGGAGTCGTATTCGCCCGCGAGCAGCCCCTGCGCCACGCGCGAGTTGGAGATGACCTCGGTGCGCGTCTCCCACTGCCCGGGGTCGAAGTAGCCGCGCGTCGCGACCATGTAGCCCAGGCTGCGCGGCTTTTCCACGTCCTTGCGCGTGAGCACGCCCATCGGCCGGGTCGGGCCGATGAAACTGTCGATGAGGAAGATCTCGCGATGGTGCCGCTCGATGGTCAGCGCCACGTCGGGATGCGCGCAGACCTGGATGGTGAAGTCCACCACGCCCTCGCGCATCAAGCTCAGCGCGTCGAAGAAATGCTCGACGTAGCGGATGTCCGCGTCGAGGCCGTGGAAGCCGATGTAGCGCCGCGTGTTGAGGTCGTGGTTGCTGCCGGCCGGCCCCAGGGTGGCGAACACCTTGCGTTGATGGTGGGTCATGGCGCCCATCATGGCCCCGCCGGCACCGGCTGTCAGTATCTGGCGATACCAAGCAGCGCGCTGCCCGGCGGGATGTCGATGCGGCGCAGGCCGGTGACGACCAGGCCTTGCGCCGCGAGCTGGCGCAGCACCCGCGTCACGGTGACGCGCGACAGCCCCGTCATGGCGCCGATCTCCTCGTGGGTCAGGTCGACGTGGCAGCCGCCGGCGCCGCGGCCCGGCATGCGCGCGATGCGCCGCAGCAGCTCGCAGACCCGGTCGGCGGGAAGCGCCGCCGTCACCCCCGCCAGCTTCTGCGCCAGGGTGCGCTGCTTGGCGCTCATGATGCGGATCAGCTCCAGCGCCAGGGCCGGCTCGGCGGCCATGCGGCGCTGGATCGCGGGGGCCTCGTACACGCCGAGCTCGCACTCGGTGACGGCCGTGGTGGTCACATAGCGGCGCAGCCCGTCGAAGGCCGCGCCTTCGCCGAACAAGGTGCCGGGGCCGAAGATTTCAAGCAGCAGCGGCTGGCCGTCGGGCCGCTCGATGGAGGCCTGCACGAAGCCGCTGCGGATGAGGTAGAACCGCGGGTCCACATCGCCCTGCGCATAGATCAGGGCGCCCGCGCCGGCCCGCATCGCCGCGCCCGGCCCGGCAGCGGCGGCCCAACCCGCAGCCAGGGCACTGCTGGCATCCCACGAGGCAAACTGGCTCATCGTTCCAATGGTAGCGATGAAAACAGCACCGGAGGGCCTGGCCAGACGTTGACCCCGGCCGCCGCAGCCCGCTTCCACAGCCCGCAGTTCCCGGCGTACCATGCCCCCATGGACCGCCTCGAACTCAAAATCCCGCCCCCGCTGGTGGCGCTGCTGCTGGCGCTGGCGATGGGGTGGGCGGCAAGGCATCTGCCGTCCGTGCCGCTGGGCTTCGAAGTGCGCCTGGGTGCCGCCCTGGCGGTGGCGCTCATCGGCGCGGTCTTCAGCGTCGGCGGCGCGATGGCCTTTCGCCGTGCGCACACGACCGTCAACCCGCTGGAGCCCCGCAAGGCCTCGGCGCTGGTCACCTCGGGCGTCTACCGCGTCACGCGCAACCCGATGTACGTGGGCCTGCTGTTCGTGCTCATTGCCTGGAGCGTCTGGCTGGCGTCGCCTCTGGTGCTGGCGGGCCCGCTCGTCTTCGTCCCCTACATCACGCGGTTCCAGATACGGCCCGAGGAACGGGTGCTGGCCGAACTCTTTGGTGCGGACTACGCCGGGTACCTGCGCCGCGTGCGCCGCTGGCTCTGAACACCGGGCCTCGCCTTCTCCCGAAGGCCTGCAGCCGCTTCGCAGCGCCCATTTTCTGAGAATTTCAAAAGAAATCCGGCCGATGTCCTTGTCGCACGGTCATTTCATGCTATCAAAACAAGAGCGTCGGATCAGCCGCTCCACGGTGCGCCCCGGTACAGCCAGGGCAGATCCAGCAGGCGCTCGCCGAGCGCGCGCATCGCCAGATCGCGGCCCCATGCCAGCGGGCCGGCGGCGTGGAAGATACGGCCATTGCGCTGCGAGCGCGCCTGCACGCGCGCGCAGCGCTGCCAGCGGTTGAGGCCGTAGCGGCGCAGCGCCGTCGGCACGTCCAGCGCCTCCATCGCCAGCAGGTGCGCCAGCTCGAAGGCATCTTCCAGCGCCATGCCCGCGCCCTGCGCGAGGTAGGGCCGCATCGGGTGCGCCGCATCGCCCAGCAGCACCACGCGGCCCCGCACCATCTGCTCGGGCCGCTGCAGCGGCGGCCGGTCGTTGAGCGCCCACAGGCGCCAGCCAGGCATGGCCTGCACCAGCTCGCGCAGCGGCGCGCACATCTCGCCCAGGGCGGCCAGCAGCTCGGCGGCCGTGCCCGCCTGGTCCCAGCTCTCGGCCGCCGCGGCGGCCTCGCCACCGGGCCGGCGCTCCACGATGGCGACGACGTTGAGCGCGTCGCCCTGGCGCACCGGGTAAGCCACCACATGCAGCTGCGGCCCGAGCCAGGCCGTGACCTGGGTGCTGCGCAAGGCAGCAGGCAGCGCCTGTTGCGACACGAGCGCGCGGTAGGCCAGGTGGCCGGTCGGCTGCGCGGGCCCGTCGCCCCAGACCACGCGGCGCACGGTGCTCCACAGGCCGTCGGCCCCGATCAGGGCTTCGCCCTCCACCTCCTTGTTGGCGGCGGTGCGCAAGACCACGGCATGCTCGGAGGCATTGACCCCGGCAATGCGGGTACCGGGGTTGAGGCTGACCACCGACCCGGCCGCCGCCAGCAGCAGGGCATGCAGGTCGGCGCGGTGCACCGTGGCATAGGGCGCGCCGTAGCGGGCGCGGATGGTTTCACCGAGCCGCAGGCGGCCCAGTTCGCGGCCATCGAGGGCGCTGCGCACGCGAAGCTGGTCGGGAAACGCCGCCACCTGCGCCAGCGCGCCGTCCAGGCCCCAGGCCTGCAGCAGCCGGGTGGCGTTGGGGCCGAGCTGCAGCCCGGCCCCGACCTCGCTGAACGCCTCGGCCTGCTCGAACAGCCGGCCCTGCCAACCCGCGCGCGTGCAGGCCAGCGCCGCCGCCAGCCCGCCGATGCCGCCACCCGCCACAAGAAACTGCTTTTGCATTCACGCGATTGTGCCTTCGCGTGAACGCCTTTTTTTGCACGAAGGCGGGGGTCAGTGGCGCGGCCGGTGCGGCTGCGGCGGCTGCACGATGCGGGGCTCGCCCGGCGGCGCCGGCGGCGCGCCGGGCGTGGCGCAACTGCCGCAGCTGTCGCAGGCGCCGCAGCCGGGCGTGCTGCCCAGCGCGGCCGCCATGCGCTGCGCCTGCTCTTCCTGCACGCCCAGGCGGCGCGAGCCGCTGGCCAGCCGTGCGGCCAGTGCGCGGCGCCAGCGCGCCGGCATCCAGTGCCACAGCGCGTAAAGCGCGGCCGCCAGCACGATCAGGCCCACGGCGAGTTGCTGGCCCATGGTCAGCCCCCGCTCCAGGCCAGCGCCACGCGGTAGGTGACGAAGCTCGCGAGATAGGCCAGCGCAAACAGGTAGCCGGCCATGATGAGCGCGTAGCGCCAGGAATTGGTTTCGCGCTTGACCGTGGCCAGCGTGGAGATGCATTGCGGCGCGAACACATACCAGACCAGCAGCGACAGCGCGGTGGCCAGCGGCCAGCTGCCGCCGATCATCGGGCTCAGCTGCGCCGCCACGTCATCGCCCGTGGCCGACAGCGCGTACACCGTGCCCAAAGCGCCCACGGCCACCTCGCGCGCCGCCAGGCCGGGCACCAGTGCGATGGAGATCTGCCAGTTGAAGCCGATCGGTGCGAACACCACCTCCAGCGCGCGCCCGATCATGCCGGCCAGGCTGTACTGGATGGCCGGGCCGGTGGCGCCTTCGGGCGGCGCGGGAAAGGTGGAGAGGAACCACAGCAGCACCATCAACGCCAGGATGATGGTGCCCACGCGCTTGAGGAAGATCATGGCGCGCTCGTACAGGCCGAGCGCCAGGTTGCGCGGGTTGGGCCAGCGGTAGGTGGGCAGCTCCATCAGCAACGGCGTGGGGCCGGCGCCGCCGCGCCAGCGCTTGAACACCCAGGCCACGCCCATCGCGGACAGGATGCCCGCGAGGTAGAGCGCGAACAGCACCAGGCCCTGCAGGTTGAACACGCCGCCCACCGTGCGGGCCGGGATGAAGGCACCGATCAGCAGGGCATACACGGGCAGGCGCGCCGAGCAGGTCATCAGCGGCGCGATCATGATGGTGACCAGCCGGTCGCGCCAGTTGGTGATGGTGCGCGTGGCCATCACGCCGGGAATGGCGCAGGCGAAGCTCGACAGCAGCGGAATGAAGGAGCGGCCCGACAGGCCCACCGTGCCCATCACGCGGTCCAGCAGGAAGGCCGCGCGCGGCAGGTAGCCCGAATCCTCCAGCGCTAGGATGAACAGGAACAGGATCAGGATCTGCGGCAGGAACACCAGCACGCTGCCCGCGCCGGCGATGATGCCGTCCACCAGCAGGCTGCGCAGCAGGCCCTCGCCCATGTGGGCCTGCACCGCCTGCCCCAGCCAGTCCATGCCGCCCTTGATCGCGTCCATCGGCACCTCGGCCCAGCTGAACACGGCCTGGAACATCAGGAACAGCGTCACCGCCAGCACCGCCATGCCCCACAGCGGGTGCAGCACCACGCGGTCGATGGCGTCGTCCACGTGCAGGTCCATCGCCGGCTCGTGCACTGCCAGCGCCAGGATGCGGCGCACCTCGGCCTGGGTGGCCAGCACGTCGTCGACGCCGGGTGCGCGCCAGGGCTGCAGCGCGGGAGGGCCCGGCGGCACATGGGCGTCCAGCGCCGCCAGCAGGCTGCGCGCGCCGTCGTGGCGCACCCCCACGGTCTCGATCACCGGCAGCCCGAGCTCGCGCGCCAGCACCGCGCGGTCGACGGCAATGCCCTGGCTGAGCGCCATGTCGCTCATGTTGAGCGCCATCACCATCGGCAGGCCGAGCTGGCGCGCCTCCAGCACCAGGCGCAGGTTGAGCCGGAGGTTGGTGGCATCGGTCACGCACACCAGCAGGTCGGGCAGCGGCTCGCCCGCGCGCTGGCCGGTGACCACGTCGCGCGTGATGGCTTCGTCGGCGCTGAGCGCATTCAGGCTGTAGGCGCCCGGCAGATCGAGCACCTGCACGCGGCGCCCGGCCGGCGTGCGCAGGCTGCCCTCCTTGCGCTCGACCGTCACGCCCGCGTAGTTGGCCACCTTCTGGCGGCTGCCCGTGAGCAGGTTGAACAGCGCCGTCTTGCCGCAGTTGGGGTTGCCGAGCAGGGCGATGCGCAGGGCCGGTGCCGATGCATTGTTCATGCGGGCCGCCCTTCCGGCACCACGCGGATGAAGGCCGCCTCGTGGCGGCGCAGCGCAAAGGTGGTATGCCCCAGGCGCACCGCCACCGGCTCGCCGCCGGGGTAGCCATGCGCGATCACGCGCACGCGCTCGCCGGGCAGGAAGCCGATTTCCAGCAGCCGCAGCACGAGCTCGCGGTCATGCTCGGCGGCGGGCGCCTGCATGCCCACCACCGTGGCCACGGCGTGGCGCGCCAGCTGGTCCAGGCCCACCGAGGACGGGGCGCCGGGAACGGGAGGGGAAGCGGACATGGGTTGCGAGGTTCGGCGATTTAGTAATGAGAATTATTCTCGAAAAAGCCCCCTCCTGCCATGATGGGCATGAAAAAACCGGCTCGACGCCGGTTTCTTTACACGGGCTTGACCTGGGTCAGGCCGCGAGCAGTTGCCTGAGCACGAAGGGCAGGATGCCGCCGTGCTGGTAGTAGTCCACCTCGATCGGCGTGTCGATGCGCAGCCGCACGGCCACCTCCTGCCGCCGGCCGTCGGCGCGGTGGATCACCAGTGTCACGTCGGCCTGCGGCCGCAGGTCGCCGCCAACCACCACGTCGATGGTTTCGTCGCCCTTCAGGCCCAGGCTTTCCCAGGAATCGCCGCCCTTGAACTGCAGCGGCAGCACCCCCATGCCCACCAGGTTGGAGCGGTGGATGCGCTCGAAGCTCTTGGCCACCACGGCCTTGATGCCGAGCAGCTGCGTGCCCTTGGCGGCCCAGTCGCGGCTGGAGCCGGTGCCGTATTCCTCACCGCCGAACACCACGGTGGGCGTGCCCTGGGCCACGTACTTCATGGCGGCGTCGTAGATCGCCATCTTCTCGCCGCCGGGCTGGAACAGCGTGAGGCCGCCTTCCTCGCGCGAGCCGTCGGCCCTCGGCGGGATCATCAGGTTCTTGATGCGCACGTTGGCGAAGGTGCCGCGCATCATCACCTCATGGTTGCCGCGGCGCGAGCCGTAGCTGTTGAAGTCGGCCTTCATCACGCCGTGCTCCAGCAGGTACTTGCCGGCCGGCGAGGTCTCGCGAAAGGAGCCGGCGGGCGAGATGTGGTCGGTGGTGATGGAGTCGCCGAACAGGCCCATGATGCGCGCGCCCTTCACGCCCGGGAGGCTCACGGCGGGCTCCATCGTGAAGTCCTGGAAGAACGGCGGCTCGGCGATGTAGGTGCTGTGCGGCCAGGTGTAGACGTTGCCCTTCACGCCCTGGATCTTCTCCCACAGCGGGCCTGGATCGGTCTTGACCTTGTCGTAGTTGCTCTTGAAGGCCTTGCCGTTCATGGCGTGCTTCATCAGCGCGTGGATTTCCTCGCTCGTGGGCCAGATGTCGCCGAGATAGACGTCCTTGCCGCCCCGGCCCTTGCCGACCGGCTCGGTCATCAGGTCGCGCAGCACGGTGCCGGCGATGGCATAGGCCACCACCAGCGGCGGCGAGGCCAGGAAGTTGGCCTTGAGGTTCGGGTGGATGCGGGCCTCGAAGTTGCGGTTGCCCGAGAGCACGGCGGCACATACCAAGTCGTTCGCGGTGATCGCCTCGTTGATCTCGGGCGTCAGGTCGCCGGCGTTGCCGATGCAGGTGGTGCAGCCATAGGCCGCGAGGTTGAAGCCGAGCTTGTCCAGGTAGGGCAGCAGGCCGGTCTTCTCGAGGTACTCGGTGACGATGCGCGAGCCGGGCGCCAGCGAGGTCTTGATGTGCGGCTGCACCTTGAGGCCGGCCTCCACCGCCTTCTTGGCCAGCAGGCCGGCCGCCAGCATCACGCTCGGGTTGGAGGTGTTGGTGCACGAGGTGATGGCCGCGATCAGCACGTCGCCGTTGCCGATGCTCACCTCATGGCCCGAACGCGCCGCCTCCAGCGTGGAGCGGTTGCCCACCATCTCGACCACGGCCCGGGACGAACCCAGCGGCAGCGGCGGGGCCGCGGGCGCCTCGCCGGCGCCGTTCAGCGGAAAACGGCGGCCCAGCTTGTCGGCCGGCTGGTTGAAGCCGTTGTCGGCCGCAGGCTGGCTGTACAGGGCGGTGAAGCGGCTCTTGACGCTGCCGATCTCGATGCGGTCCTGCGGGCGCTTGGGGCCCGACAGCGAGGGCGTCACGCTGCCCAGGTCGAGCTTGACCACCTGGGTGTAGTCGATCTCGCCGGCCTGCGGCACGCCGAACAGGCCCTGTGCCTTGAAGTAGGCCTCGAAGGCCTCGATCTCGGCCGGTGTGCGGCCGGTGCCCTTGAAGTAGTCGATGGTCTTGCCGTCCACCGGGAAGAAACCCATGGTGGCGCCGTACTCGGGCGCCATGTTGCCGATGGTGGCGCGGTCGGGCAAGGCCAGCGTGGCCGTGCCGGGGCCGAAGAACTCGACGAACTTGCCCACCACCTTCTCGCGGCGCAGGATTTCCGTCACCGTCAGCACCAGGTCGGTGGCGGTCACGCCCTCGCGCAGCTGGCCGGTCAGCTCGAAGCCCACCACGTCGGGCGTGAGGAAGTACACCGGCTGGCCCAGCATGCCGGCCTCGGCCTCGATGCCGCCCACGCCCCAGCCGACCACGCCAATGCCGTTGATCATGGTGGTGTGGCTGTCGGTGCCGACCAGGGTGTCGGGGTAGTAGACACCGTTCTTGGCTTGGTGCACGCCGCGCGCGAGGTACTCCAGGTTGACCTGGTGCACGATGCCGAAGCCCGGGGGCACGACGCCGAAGGTGTCGAACGCGTCCATGCCCCATTTCATGAACTGGTAGCGCTCGCGGTTGCGCTGGAACTCGAGCTTCATGTTCAGGTCCAGCGCCCGGTTATTGCCGTAGTGGTCGATCATGATCGAGTGGTCCACCACCAGGTCCACCGGCACCAGCGGCTCGATCGCCTTGGGGTTCTTGCCCATGCGCGCGGCCACGTTGCGCATCGCGGCCAGATCCGCCAGCAGCGGCACGCCGGTGAAGTCCTGCAGCACGACGCGCGCCACCACGAACGGGATCTCGTCGGTGCGCACGGCGCCGGGGCGCCAGTTGGCCAGCTGCTCCACATGCTCGGGCATGACCTTCCTGCCATCGCAGTTGCGCAGCACCGACTCCAGCACGATGCGGATCGACACCGGCAGCCGCGACACATTGGGAAACTGCCGGGCCAGCGCCGGCAGCGAGTAGAGCTTGCCCGATTTGCCGGAGGCGGTCTTGAAACTCTTCAGGGTGGAGGCAAAAGCGTGGGGGGCCTGGTTAGCCATGGGGGACTCCTTGAATGGGTTCAACGAGGCCTATTCTGGCAGCGTCCCGCCAAATCTTCACCAGGCCGCGCGCGCAGCCCCTTTGCGCAGCCCGAAAAACTGCAGCTCGGCCAGCACCGCCACCGTGAGGGCCTGCACCACCACATACGCCTGGCCCAGCAGCGTCGGCGCCAGCCAGCCGCCGGCCAGCAGCCCCACACAGCCCGCGGCCCAGCCCAGGTTGCCGGCCACGATGGCCCAGACGGCCGCGCGCGGCACCGGCTTGCGCGTGGCCAGGTAGGCCACTGCGCCCGCATAGGCCAGCAGGAACAGCCCGCTCCAGGCCAGCAAGGCCGCCGGCAGACCGAGCAATTGCGCCGCCGCGCCGGTGAACAGCACCTGCAGCAGGCCCGTGGCGAGGCAGGAAACGGCATCGGCCCACAGCACGTTGCGCAGGAAATGGGGGGAAGACAGCAGGGACATGGAGAGCTCCTTGAACAAGGGGGAAGAAACACCGCCGCGGCACACAACCGGGACAGCACCGCAGCCCATGATTCCCGCGCCCCGGCCGCCCGTCCATGACCTGCGAGGTCATGGGCAAGGGGCCGGAATGCCCCTACGATGCAGCCATGATGGACCTTTCTTCCACCCCCTCGCGCACGCCGCGCGCCGCGGCGCAGCCCTTCGGCGAGCACCTGCGCCACTGGCGCCAGCACCGCCGCCTGAGCCAGCTGGCGCTGGCCGACGAGGCCGACATCTCGACGCGGCACCTGAGCTTCATGGAAACCGGCCGCTCCGTGCCCAGCCGCGAGATGGTGCTGCGCCTGACCGAGCGGCTGGACATCCCGCTGCGCGAGCGCAACACCCTGCTGGTGGCGGCCGGCTATGCGCCCATGTACCGCGAGCGGCCGCTGGACGACCCGGCGCTGGCCTCGGCCCGCCAGGCCGTGGAGCTGATCCTCAAGAGCCACGAACCCTTTCCGGCGCTGGCGCTGGACCGGCACTGGAACGTGGTGGCCGGCAATGCCGCCCTGCCCTACCTGCTGGCCGGCGCCGACCCCGAACTGCTGAAGCCGCCCGTGAACGTGCTGCGGCTGAGCCTGCATCCGCGCGGCCTGGTCGGGAAGATCGCCAACCTGGCTCAGTGGCGCAACCACCTGTTCGAGCGCCTGCGCCAGCAGATCGCCGCCACCGCCGACCCGGTGCTGGCCGATCTGCTGGAAGAGCTGCGCAGCTATCCCCTGCCCGAGGGCGCGGACGAGCTGCACCTGCAGGGCGAGCACCTGGGCGTGGCCATGCCCTTCCTGTTTCGCACCGAGCATGGCGTGCTGAGCTTCATCAGCACCACCACGATCTTCGGCACGCCGGTGGACGTGACGCTGCAGGAGCTGATGCTGGAGACCTTCTTCCCCGGCGACGCCTTCACCGGCGAGGTGCTGCGCCGGCTGCTGTCGCCCGCGTGATCGCGCGGCCCCGGTATTTCGCTCAGCATGCAGAGCCCAGGAGACCTATACGCCATGACCGACACCGTCCACCACCGCATCTGCCCCCTGTGCGAGGCCTGCTGCGGGCTCGAACTGAAGGTGCGCGACGGCCGGGTCGTGAGCATCCGCGGCCATGAGGCCGACGTCTTCAGCGCCGGCTACCTCTGCCCCAAGGGCGTGGCACTGAAGGACCTGCACGAAGACCCCGACCGGCTGCGCACGCCGCTGATCAAGCGCAACGGCGAGTTCGTCGAGGCGAGCTGGGACGAGGCCTTTGCCGAAATCGAGCGCCGCCTGCCGCCGATCCTGGCCGCGCACGGCCGCGACGCGGCGGCCATCAGCGTGGGCAATCCCTCGGCGCACAAGATCGGCCTGCTGCTGTACTTCTCGCGCCTGGCCAAGGCCCTGGGCTCGCGCAACGTATTCTCAGCCTCCACGCTGGACCAGATGCCCAAGCAGCTGTCCAGCGGCCTGATGTTCGGCCACTGGCTCAGCATTGCCGTGCCCGACATCGCGCGCTGCGACTTCCTGCTGATGCTGGGCGCCAACCCGCTGGCCAGCAACGGCAGCCTCTGGACCGTGCCCGACTTCAAGGGCAAGGCCCGGGCCATGCAGGCGCGCGGCGGCAAGCTGGTAGTGATCGACCCGCGCCGCACCGAGACGGCCGCGATGGCCGATGCGCACCACTTCATCCGCCCCGGCGGCGACGTCTTCCTGCTGCTGGGGCTGGTGCACACGCTGTTCGACGAGCAGCTCGTGCGGCTCGGCCGCCTGGCGGAATTCACCAGCGGCGTGGCGCAGCTGCAGGCCGCCGTGCAGCCCTTCGCCGCCGAAGCCGTGGCGCTGCGCTGCGGCATCGAGGCCGCCACGCTGCGCGACCTGGCGCGCCAACTGGCGCGGGCGCCGCGCGCCGCGGTCTACGGCCGCCTGGGCACCTGCACGCAGGCCTACGGCACGCTGGCGAGCTGGCTGGTCGACGTGCTCAACGTGCTGACCGGCCACCTCGACGAGCCGGGCGGCGCCATGTTCCCCCGGGCCGCCGCGTTCGCGCACAACACGGCCGGCCCGCCGGGCCGCGGCCGCGGCATCGCGACCGGGCGCCACCACAGCCGCGTCAGCGGCGCACCCGAGGTGTTCGGCGAGCTGCCCATGACCTGCCTGGCCGAGGAGATCGAAACGCCAGGCCAGGGCCAGGTGCGCGCGCTGGTCACCATCGCCAGCAACCCGGTGCTGTCCTCGCCCAACGGCGCGCGGCTGGCCCGCGCGCTCGACCGCCTGGACTTCATGGTCAGCATGGACATCTACCTCAACGAGACCACGCGCCACGCCGACGTGATCCTGCCCGGCCTGTCGCCGCTGGAAGACATGCACTACGACATGGCGTTTCCGCAGCTCTCGTGGCGCAACCATGCGCGCTACAGCGCGCCGGTGTTCGAGGCGCCGGCAGGCCAGCTTCAGGAATGGGAAACCCTGCTCAAGCTCGCAGCCATCGTGCAGGGCAGAGGCGCGGCGGCAGATGCCCGGGAGATCGACGGCGAGAATTTCGCCGAGGATGCGAGGAAGCTGTTCGGCGAGCACGCGCCGGCCATGGTTGCCGCCACGCAGGGCCTGAGCGGGCCGGACCGTTGGCTCGAGCTCGCGCTGCGCACCGGCCCCTACGGCGACCAGTTCGGCCGCAAGGCACAAGGCCTGACGCTGGCCCAGGTGAAGGCCGCGCCCGGCGGCATCGACCTGGGCGAACTGGGCCCGCGCATCCCCGAGCTGCTGCGCACGCCCTCGGGCAGGATCGAGCTCGCACCGCCCTCGCTGCTGCAGGACCTGCAGCGCGCCGCCGCCGACCTCGCGCAGCCGGTGCCCGACATGGTGATCGTCGGCCGGCGCGACGTGCGCTCCAACAACAGCTGGATGCACAACCTGCCGGTGCTCGCCAAGGGGCCGATGCGCTGCACGGCACTGGTGAACCCCGCCGATGCGCGGCGCCTGGGCCTGGCCGACGGCGCCCCCGCGCGCATCAGCCGCCAAGGCCGCAGCATCGAGGCCCAGGTGCAGTTCAGCGACGAGATGATGCCCGGCGTGGTGAGCCTGCCGCACGGCTGGGGCCACAGCCTGCCCGGTACCCGCCTCTCGCTGGCGGCCGCGCGCCCCGGCGTGAACCTCAACGCCCTGCTCGACGAGGACTGGCGCGACCCGCTCTCGGGCAACGCCGTGCTCAGCGGCGTGCCGGTGCAGCTCGCGCCGGCCTGATTGAGCTTCCAGAAAAAAAGCGGCCCGAAGGCCGCTTTGCGCGAGATGGCTTACCGGGATCAGACGGCCACGGCGTCTGCCACGTCCTTGAATTCCTCGATCTGGTCGAAGTTCATGTACTGGTAGATCTTGCCGCTGTTGGCATTGATCACGCCGATGTCGCTCAGGTACTCCTCGCGCGTCGGGATGCGGCCCAGCTTGGAGCAGATCGCGGCGAGCTCGGCCGAACCCAGGTACACGTTGGTGTTCTTGCCCAGGCGGTTGGGGAAGTTGCGGGTGCTGGTGGACATCACCGTCGCGCCTTCCTTGACCTGTGCCTGGTTGCCCATGCACAGCGAGCAGCCGGGCATTTCCATGCGGGCGCCGGCCGAGCCGAACACGCCGTAGTGGCCTTCCTCGGTGAGCTGCTGCGCATCCATCTTGGTGGGCGGCGCCATCCACAGCTTGACCGGAATGTCGCGCTTGCCTTCGAGCAGCTTGGAGGCTGCGCGGAAGTGGCCGATGTTGGTCATGCAGGAGCCGATGAAGACTTCGTCGATCTTGCCGCCGGCCACGTCGGACAGCGTCTTGGCATCGTCCGGGTCGTTCGGGCAGCAGACGATGGGCTCGGTGATCTCGTTCAGGTCGATCTCGATCACGGCCGCGTACTCGGCGTCCTTGTCGGCCTCCAGCAATTGCGGATTGGCCAGCCAGGCTTCCATGGCCTTGATGCGGCGGCCGATGGTGCGCTTGTCGGCATAGCCCTGGGCGATCATGTTCTTCAGCAGCACGATGTTGCTGTTGATGTACTCGATGATCGGCTCCTTGTTGAGCTTGATCGTGCAGCCAGCGGCAGAGCGCTCGGCCGAAGCGTCGGACAGCTCGAAGGCCTGTTCGGCTTTCAGATCAGGCAGGCCTTCGATTTCCAGGATGCGGCCCGAGAAGATGTTCTTCTTGCCCTTCTTCTCGACGGTCAGCAGGCCGGCCTTGATGGCGTACAGCGGGATCGCGTGCACCAAGTCGCGCAACGTGACGCCGGGCTGCATGGTGCCCTTGAAGCGCACCAGCACCGATTCCGGCATGTCCAGCGGCATCACGCCGGTGGCGGCGGCGAAGGCCACCAGGCCCGAACCGGCGGGAAAGCTGATGCCGATCGGGAAGCGGGTGTGGCTGTCGCCGCCCGTGCCCACGGTGTCGGGCAGCAGCATGCGGTTGAGCCAGCTGTGGATGATGCCGTCGCCGGGCTTGAGCGAGATGCCGCCGCGGTTGCTGATGAACTCGGGCAGCTCGTGGTGCATCTTCACGTCCACCGGCTTCGGGTAGGCCGCGGTGTGGCAGAACGACTGCATCACGAGGTCGGCGCTGAAGCCCAGGCAAGCCAAGTCCTTGAGCTCGTCGCGCGTCATCGGACCGGTGGTGTCCTGCGAGCCGACCGAGGTCATCTTGGGTTCGCAGTAGGTGCCGGGCAGCACGCCCTGGCCTTCGGGCAGGCCGCAGGCGCGGCCGACCATCTTCTGCGCCAGCGTGAAGCCCTTGCCCGTGGCTTTGGGGTTCTGCGGCAGGCGGAACAGCGTGGACACCGGCAGGCCCAGCGCCTCGCGCGCCTTGGCCGTGAGGCCGCGGCCGACGATCAGCGGAATGCGGCCGCCGGCGCGCACTTCGTCGAACAGCACATCGCTCTTGACGGTGAACTCGGCGATCACCTTGCCGTCCTTCAGGGCCTTGCCTTCGTAGGGGCGCAGCTCGACGGTGTCGCCCATGTTCATCTGGCTCACGTCGAGCTCGATCGGCAGCGCGCCCGCGTCTTCCATGGTGTTGTAGAAGATCGGGGCGATCTTGGCGCCCAGGCAGACGCCGCCGAAGCGCTTGTTCGGCACGAAGGGGATGTCTTCACCGGTGAACCACAGCACCGAGTTGGTGGCCGACTTGCGGCTCGAGCCCGTGCCCACCACGTCGCCCACGTAGGCCACGAGGTTGCCCTTGGCGCGCAGGTCCTCGATGAACTTGATCGGGCCGCGCTTGCCGTCTTCCTCGGGCGTGATGCCGTCGCGCTTGTTCTTGAGCATGGCCAGCGCATGCAGCGGGATGTCGGGGCGGCTCCAGGCGTCGGGCGCGGGCGACAGGTCGTCGGTGTTGGTCTCGCCGGTGACCTTGAGCACGGTGAGCTGGATGCTCTGCGGCACTTCGGGGCGGCTGGTGAACCACTCGGCATCGGCCCAGCTCTGCAGCACGGCCTTGGCGTTGGCATTGCCCTTGTCGGCCTTGTCCTTGACGTCGTGGAACTGGTCGAACATCAGCAGGGTTTTCTTGAGGCCATCGGCGGCCACTGCGCCGACTTCGGCGTCGTCCAGCAGATCGACCATCGGGCTGATGTTGTAGCCGCCGAGCATGGTGCCCAGCAGTTCGGTGGCCTTGGCGCGGCTGATCAGCGCGCACTTCTCGGTGCCATGCGCCACGGCGGCGAGGTAGGAAGCCTTGACCTTGGCCGCATCGTCCACGCCGGCGGGCACGCGGTGCGTGATCATCTCCACCAGGGCTGCCTCTTCACCTGCGGGCGGGCTCTTCAGCAGTTCGATCAGCTCGCCGGTCTGCTTGGCCGACAGCGGCAGGGGCGGGATACCGAGCGCGGCGCGTTCAGCCACATGGTCACGGTAGGCTTTCAACATCTTTTTTCTCCTGTCATTCAAAAATCGTGGGCAATCGGGGGGTGCGCGGTCACTGCGCGGCCGAGGCAGCCGGCGCGGCGGCCGCAGCCGCGGGCGCCGACGGCAGCGGCTCGAGCACGCTGGGCGCGGGGTTCTTCTTCAGGGCTTCGGCCACGACCACCTGGGCCGGGCTCATGCACTCGTCTGCCAGCCGCTGGCCCAGCTTGTGGTTCATCAGCATGGACTTGTTGGCGATCTGCAGCCACACGGCGCCGGCCTGCGGGTCCTCCAGGCGGATGGCGCCGGTCTTGGTCTCGACCGGGAACATGCGATATTTGAGGTTCTTGGTCTGCACGTCGAAATACCCGGGCGACTTGGGGTCGGGCGTCAGCGTCACCGAGGCGCCCAGCTCGCAAGGCATGCGCCCCACGTAGACGCGCTCGGCGATCGCCAGTTCGGCCGGCGTCAGCGCGGCTTCGGCGGCCTGGATGCCGGCCGCCATGTTCTTGGCCGTGCTCTTGATCTCGACGCGGCTGGCGCTGGGCTTGGGCTTTTTCTTGGCCGGGGCCTTGGCGGGCGCGTCGGTCTGCGCCATGAGCAGGCTGGACACCAGCAGGGCCAGGGTGGCGGTGAGGATGCGTTTCATGGGGTGATGGTCTCCGTGAGGGATGGGCGGCGGTACGCCTGAAGGAAGTAGGCCTGCATCTCGTCGGGCAGGGCCCGTCCGGTCTGGTGCGCACGCTCCAGCACCTGCCAGAAATAGCGGTAGCTGGCGCGGTCGTGCAATTGGCCTTCGAAACTGATGGGTGCCCAGTCGGCCTGGGCCGCGGCGGCGATGATGCGGGAAGCCACTTCGATCTCGCGCGGCGGCGGCGCGAAGGCCTCCAGGATGGGGCGGATCTGGCTCGGGTGGATGCTCCACATGCGGGTGTAGCCGAACTCGCGGGCCGCCTTGCCGGCCGCTGCCTGCATGGCTGCCGCATCGCTGAATTCCGTGACCACGCAGTGCGAGGGCACCTTGCCCGCGGCATGGCAGGCCGCGGCGATTTCAAGCTTGGCACGCACCACCAGCGGGTGGGTGAACTGGCCCGCGGCGCTCATGCCGTCGGCGGGAATCGCGCCGCCATGGGCCGACACGAAATCCATCAGGCCGAAGCTCAGCGACTGCACCCGCGGATGGGCCGCGATGTCGAAGGCGCGCTGCACCGCGGCCGGCGATTCAATCAAAACTTGTAGCGGCAAATGACCAGCCGACGCGGACTCCAGGGCTTTTTCGGCCCGAATCACGTCGTCGACCGACTCCACCTTGGGAATCATGACGTGCGCCAGCCGGTGCCCGGCCTTGCCGGCGATGGTGGCGATGTCCTGCTCGAACGCCGGATGGTCGACCGGGTGCACCCGCACCGCGACGCGGGCTTTCTCGTCGGCCAGCAGCGCCAGCGTCATGACCAGCGCCGCATGGTCGGCCTCGCCGCCCACGGGCGCGCCGTCCTCGCAGTCGAGCGTCACGTCGAACATGCAGGTGCCGAACTCCTCGGTCATCTCGGCCTGCAGCTGCAGGCTCTTGCGCATGCGCACCTCGACGCCGCTGTAGTGGTCACACACCGGCAGCACCACGGCGCCGGCCTGGGCGCCCAGCAGGGCTTCGCGCGGGTGGCGGGGAGCCGCGGCGAGACTCATGCCTTGCGCCGCGCCACGATGAACAGGCGCGGAAACGCCAGCAGCCGCCGGCCGTCGGCCCGCGGCGCATAGGCGCCGTCGATGCGGCGCTCGTACTCGGCCAGGAATGCCGGCTGCAGTTCGGCCGGCAGGCGCTCGACGAAGGGCTTGAGGCCGGTGCCGCGCACCCATTCGACGATGGCGGCGGCCGAGGCCATCGGGTGCTGGTAGATGCTGTGCCAGACGTCGATGGCGGCCGCCTGCGGCGCCAGCAGGTCGTAGTAGCCGGCCAGCGGCAGGATGGCGGTGCGCATGGCGCGCGCATCGGCGATGTGGGACGAGAACGGTGCCTCGGACGCCACCTCGCGCATCAGCCGGTGCGAAGGCTCCTCGCGGTTGTCCGGCATCTGGATGGCCAGCACGCCGCCGGGCGCCAGCGCGGCCAACAGGCGCGGGATCAGCGCCTCGTGCCCACCCACCCATTGCAGCGCGGCATTGGCGTAGATCAGGTCGGGCGCCTCGGCCGGCTGCCAGGTGGCGATGTCGCTCAGCTCGAACGCCACGCCGGGCAGGCGCTCGCGCGCGCTGGCCAGCATGGGCTCGGAATTGTCGGTGCCGGTGACTTGCGCCTGCGGGAAGCGCTGCACCAGCAGCTCGGTGGAGTTGCCCGGGCCGCAGCCCAGATCCACGATCCGGCGCGGCGCATCCAGCGCCACCTGCGCCAGCAGGTCACGCGCCGGGCGCGTGCGCTCGTCCTCATAGCGCCGGTAGAGATCGGGATTCCAGTCAGCCATGGAGAGGATGGAGCGAGGCGCCGGTTGCGTGGACTCAGAGCAGGTGGGCGACGCCGGCTTGCTCGTCGGTCAGTTCCTTGAGCGTCTTGTCGATGCGTTCCTGGCTGAAGGCGTCGATGGCCAGGCCTTCGACCAGCTTGTATTCACCGTTCTCGCAGGTCACGGGGAAGCCGAACATCACGTCCTTGGGAATGCCGTACTGGCCGTCCGACGGGATGCCCATGGTGACCCACTTGCCGTTGGTGCCCAGGGCCCAGTCGCGCATGTGGTCGATCGCGGCGTTGGCGGCCGAGGCGGCCGACGACAGGCCGCGCGCATCGATGATGGCGGCGCCGCGCTTGCCCACGGTGGGCAGGAACACGTTGGCGTTCCATTCCTGGTCGTTGATCATCTTGGCCACGCTTTCGCCGTTGATGGTGGCGAAGCGGTAGTCGGCGTACATCGTGGGCGAGTGGTTGCCCCAGACGGTGAGCTTCTCGATGTCGGCCACCGGCTTGCCGGTCTTGGCGGCGAGCTGGCTGGCGGCACGGTTGTGGTCCAGGCGCAGCATGGCGGTGAAGTTCTTGCGCGGCAGATCGGGCGCGCTCTTCATGGCGATGTAGGCGTTGGTGTTGGCCGGGTTGCCGACCACCAGCACCTTGACGTTGCGGCTGGCAACGGCGTTCAGGGCCTTGCCCTGGGCGGTGAAGATGGCGCCGTTGACGGCCAGCAGCTCGGCACGCTCCATGCCGGGGCCGCGCGGACGCGAGCCGACCAGCAGCGCGTAGTCGGCGTCCTTGAAGGCGGTCATCGGGTCGCCGTGGGCCTCCATGCCGGCCAGCAGCGGGAAGGCGCAGTCGTCCAGCTCCATCATCACGCCCTTGAGCGCCTTCTGGGCCTTCTCGTCGGGGATTTCAAGCAGTTGCAGGATGACCGGCTGGTCCTTGCCGAGCATTTCGCCCGAGGCAATGCGGAACAGCAGGGCGTAACCAATTTGACCTGCGGCGCCGGTGACGGCAACGCGGACGGGCTTTTTGCTCATGGAAAAATCTCCGAAGAAGTGATGTAAAACCGAGGGTGCGGTAGGCTCCGCACGGGAGCCCGAACACTGCGAAACAGCCTTCGAGTTTACTCTCGAAACCCGGGGGCCGTCAACTTGTCTTATGTCTTATATAAGATATGATCGAAGCAGTTTTCACCTCCTCCCACGCCCACCCGCCCATGCCCTCGCCCCAGCCCCTTCCCGCCGCCAGCGTCGACCGGGCGCCGCCCGCGGCCGGCGCGTCGCCGACGCCGGCCTTCAGCCCGCTGTACCAGCAGATCAAGGGGCTGATCCTGCAAAGCCTGCAGGCCGGCGAATGGAAGCCCGGCGAAGCCATTCCAAGCGAGATGGAGCTGGCCGCGCGCTTTCGCGTGAGCCAGGGCACGGTGCGCAAGGCGATCGACGAGCTGGCGGCCGAGAACCTGGTGGTGCGCCGCCAGGGCAAGGGCACCTTCGTCGCCACCCATGCCGAGCAGCATGTGCAGTACCGCTTCCTGAAGCTGGTGCCCGACAGCGGCGACCTCGACAGCGAAGGCCCGGCGCAGCGCCACATCATCGAGTGCCGGCGCGTGCGCGCCAGCGCCGACGTGGCCCGCGCGCTCGCCATGCGGCCGGGCGACGCCGTGCTGCAGGTGCGCCGCGTGCTGTCGTTCGGCGGCACCCCCGCGATCCTGGAAGACCTCTGGCTGCCGGGCAACGCCTTCAAGGGGCTGACGGCCGAGCAGATGGCCGACTACCACGGCCCGACCTATGCGATGTTCGAGCTCGACTTCGGCGTGCGCATGGTCCGCGCCGAGGAGAAAATCCGCGCGGTGTCCGCAGACAGCGGGCAAAGCCTGCTATTGAAAACAGAGCAAGGCACGCCACTGCTGAGCGTGGAGCGCGTCGCCTACACCTACAACGACGTGCCCATGGAGCTGCGCCGCGGCCTCTACCGCACCGACACGCACCACTACCGCAACGAGCTCAGCTGAGCGGCCATGCGCGGCGCGCCGGGCTCGCGTGCCTTGACCTGTTTGCTCGGATAAGTAGCATCCGCCGCGCCGATCTGCTGCGTTGCAATAGAATTTTGGGTTGTTTGCATTTTTCGAATTACAAAGCGGTTACCTCCTTCCAAGAAAGCCCCCCATGACCGAGCTTGCCAAAAAGCGGCCTGAGTTCCGCAACATCAACGCCTTCAAGGATCTGACCACCTACCGCATGGCCCCGGCCGCCTGGGTGTCCATCCTGCACCGCGCCAGCGGGGCCGTCATGTTCCTGCTGATGCCCTTCATCATCTGGATGTTCGACACCTCCGTCTCCTCCGAAATCTCGTTCGCCAAGTTCAGAGCCGCCTTCAACAGCGGCCTTGGCTTTTTGCCGGGCTGGTTCCTGAAGCTGGTGGCGCTGGCGCTGATCTGGGCCTACCTGCACCATTTCATCGCCGGCCTGCGCCACCTGTGGATGGACGTGAGCCACGCCGCGGTGAGCAAGGAATTCGGCAAGTCCTCGGCCATCGTCACGCTGGTGCTGAGCCTGGGCCTGACCGTGGTGCTGGGCGCCAAGCTGTTCGGCCTGTACTAAAAATCGAAGGAGCAAGAAACATGTCCGTGAACTACGGCTCCAAGCGCACCGTCGTCGGTGCCCACTACGGCCTGCGCGACTGGCTGGCCCAGCGCGCCACCGGTGCCCTGATGGCGCTCTTCACCGTGATCGTGCTGGCCCAGGTGATCTTCACCAGCGGCCCGATCGGCTACGACAAGTGGGCCGGCATCTTCGCCGCCCAGTGGATGAAGGTGCTGACCTTCACGGTCATCCTGGCCCTGCTCTACCACGTGTGGGTCGGCATGCGCGACATCTGGATGGACTATGTCCAGCCCGTCGCCGTGCGCCTGGCCCTGCAAATCGTCACCATCGTCTGGCTCGTGGGTTGCGCGGGCTGGGCGATCCAAGTTCTGTGGCGTCTTTGATGCTGCGTCCGAATTCCTGAGGCAGTCAACATGAGCTACACCAACGCCAACATCACCACGCGCAAGTTCGACGTCGTCATCGTCGGGGCCGGCGGTTCCGGCATGCGCGCCGCGCTGGAACTCTCCCGCGCTGGCCTCAACGTGGCCTCGCTCTCCAAGGTGTTCCCCACCCGCTCGCACACCGTGGCCGCGCAGGGCGGCGTGAGCGCTTCGCTGGGCAACATGTCCGAGGACAACTGGCACTACCATTTCTACGACACCATCAAGGGCTCCGACTGGCTCGGCGACCAGGATGCGATCGAGTTCATGTGCCGCGAGGCGCCCAAGGTCGTGTACGAGCTGGAGCACTTCGGCATGCCGTTCGATCGCAACCCCGACGGCACGATCTACCAGCGCCCGTTCGGCGGCCACACCGCCAACTACGGCGAGAAGCCGGTGCAGCGCGCCTGCGCCGCGGCCGACCGCACCGGCCACGCCATGCTGCACACGCTGTACCAGCAGAACGTCAAGGCCAAGACCAACTTCTTCGTCGAGTGGATGGCGCTGGACCTGATCCGCGACGCCGACGGCGACGTGGTCGGCGTGACCGCGCTGGAGATGGAAACCGGCGACCTGTACGTGCTGCAGGCCAAGACCGTGCTGCTGGCCACCGGCGGCGCCGGGCGCATCTTCGCGGCCTCCACCAACGCCTTCATCAACACCGGCGACGGCCTGGGCATGGCCGCGCGCGCCGGCATCGCGCTGCAGGACATGGAGTTCTGGCAGTTCCACCCGACCGGCGTGGCCGGCGCCGGCGTGCTGCTGACCGAAGGCTGCCGCGGCGAAGGCGCCATCCTGCTCAACAGCAACGGCGAGCGCTTCATGGAGCGCTATGCGCCCACGCTGAAGGACCTGGCGCCGCGCGACTTCGTCTCGCGCTCGATGGACCAGGAGATCAAGGAAGGCCGCGGCTGCGGCCCGAACAAGGACTACGTGCTGCTCAAGCTCGACCACCTGGGCGCCGAAACCATCCACAAGCGCCTGCCCTCGGTGTACGAGATCGGCGTCAACTTCGCCAACGTCGACATCACCAAGGAGCCGATTCCCGTGGTGCCGACCATCCACTACCAGATGGGCGGCGTGCCGACCAACATCCATGGCCAGGTCGTCTCGCAGCAGGGCGGCAACAACAGCGCCGTGGTCAACGGCCTGTACGCGGTGGGCGAATGCTCCTGCGTGAGCGTGCACGGCGCCAACCGCCTGGGCACCAACTCGCTGCTCGACCTGCTGGTGTTCGGCAAGGCCGCCGGCCGCCACATCGTGGAGTTCAACGAGAAGAACCGCGAGCACAAGCCCCTGCCCAAGGACGCCGCCGAGCGCACGCTGGCCCGCCTGAACCAGCTCGAGCAGTCCAGCGAAGGCACCTATTCGCAGTCCCTGGCGGCCGACATCCGCGCCACCATGCAGCAGCATGCCGGCGTGTTCCGCACCCAGGCCAGCATGGACGAGGGCGTGCAGAAGATCGCCGCCATCCGCGAGCGCGTGGGCAGCGTCACGCTGCAGGACAAGTCCAAGGTGTTCAACACGGCCCGCATCGAGGCGCTGGAAGTGGACAACCTGATCGAGGTGGCCCAGGCCACCATGGTGTCGGCGGCCGCCCGCACCGAATGCCGCGGCGCCCACACGGTGTACGACTACGAGCACCCGGCCGACCACGCCGAGTTCCCGCTGGGCCGCAACGACAAGGAATGGCTCAAGCACACGCTGTGGTACAGCGAGGGCAACCGCCTGGACTACAAGCCGGTCAACCTCAAGCCCCTGACGGTGGACAGCGTCCCCCCGAAGGTCCGTACGTTCTGATTCAGACCAGTAGCCTCACGAGAGAAGAAACATGCAAAAACGCACATTCCAGATCTACCGCTACGATCCGGACAAGGACGCCAAGCCCTACATGCAGACCATCGAGATCGAACTCGACGGCCACGAGCGCATGCTGCTGGACGCGCTGGTCAAGCTCAAGGAACAGGACCCGTCGATCTCGTTCCGCCGCTCCTGCCGCGAAGGCGTGTGCGGCTCCGACGCGATGAACATCAACGGCAAGAACGGCCTGGCGTGCCTCACCAACATGAACACGCTCAAGGGCACCATCGTGCTCAAGCCGCTGCCCGGCCTGCCGGTGATCCGCGACCTGATCGTGGACATGACGCAGTTCTTCAACCAGTACAACTCGATCAAGCCCTACCTGATCACCGAGACCCCGGCGCCGGAGCGCGAGCGCCTGCAGTCGCCCGAGGAGCGCGAGGAGCTCAACGGCCTGTACGAGTGCATCCTGTGCGCGAGCTGCTCCACGAGCTGCCCGAGCTTCTGGTGGAACCCCGACAAGTTCGTCGGCCCGGCCGGCCTGCTGCAGGCCTACCGCTTCATCGCCGACAGCCGCGACGAAGGCACGGCCGAGCGCCTGGACAACCTCGAGGACCCGTACCGCCTGTTCCGCTGCCACACCATCATGAACTGCGTGGACGTGTGCCCCAAGGGATTGAACCCGACCAAGGCCATCGGCAAAATCAAGGAACTGATGGTCCGCCGGGCCGTTTGACCGGCCAGGGCAACGAACATGGCTGAAGAACGCCTGGGTGAACGGGAACTGAGCAAGCTCAAGTGGCGCTGCCGCCGCGGCCTGCTGGAAAACGACCTGTTCATCGAGAAGTTCTTCGCACGCCATGAGTCCGCCCTGACGGTCAGGCAGGCACAAGGCTTGAATGCTTTAATGGATTTGGCAGACAACGACCTGCTGGACCTGCTGCTTCGGCGCCAGGAACCGCAGGGCGACATGAATACACACGACGTACGTGAAGTGCTGGGGATGTTGCGGGCCTGACGCGCCAGGCGCCGAAGAAGCCGCAAGCCACCGGATGATGGGCAAATCACTCAAGGAAAGTAGAAATGAAACTTGCTGACAACAAAGCCACCCTGTCGTTCAGTAACGGCAGCCCCAGCGTCGAGCTGCCGGTCTACCAGGGCAGCATCGGTCCGGATGTGATCGACATCCGCAAGCTGTACGCCCAGACCGGCATGTTCACCTACGACCCGGGCTTCCTGTCCACGGCGTCCTGCCAGTCGGCCATCACCTACATCGACGGCGACAAGGGCGAGCTGCTGTACCGCGGCTACCCGATCGAGCAGCTCGCGGTGAACTGCGACTTCCTCGAAACCTGCCACCTGCTGCTGTACGGCGAGCTGCCCAACGCGACGCAGAAGGCCGACTTCACCAAGCTCGTGACCAACCACACCATGGTCAACGAGCAGATGCAGTTCTTCCTGCGCGGCTTCCGCCGCGATGCGCACCCGATGGCCGTGATGACGGGCCTGGTGGGCGGCCTGTCGGCCTTCTACCATGACAGCACCGACATCAACAATCCCGAGCACCGCGAGATCGCCGCGATCCGCCTGATCGCCAAGATGCCCACGCTCGTGGCCATGGCCTACAAGTACAGCATCGGCCAGCCCTTCATGTACCCGAAGAACTCGCTGTCCTACGCCGGCAACTTCACGCACATGATGTTCGGCACGCCCTGCGAGGAATACAAGGTCAGCCCGGTGATCGAGAAGGCCCTCGACCGCATCTTCATCCTGCACGCCGACCACGAGCAGAACGCCTCCACCTCCACCGTGCGCCTGTGCGGCTCCTCCGGCACCAACCCGTTCGCCGCCATCGCGGCCGGCGTGGCCTGCCTGTGGGGCCCGGCCCACGGCGGCGCCAACGAGGCGGCGCTCAACATGCTGGAAGACATCCAGCGCAACGGCGGCATCGAGAAGATCGGCGAGTTCATCAAGCAGGTCAAGGACAAGAACTCCAACGTCAAGCTGATGGGCTTCGGCCACCGCGTGTACAAGAACTACGATCCGCGCGCCAAGCTGATGCAGCAGACCTGCAACGAGGTGCTCGACGAGCTGGGCCTGGGCAACGACCCGCTGTTCAAGCTGGCCAAGACGCTTGAGAAGATCGCCCTGGAAGACGACTACTTCGTGCAGCGCAAGCTCTACCCGAACGTGGACTTCTACTCCGGCATCGTGCAGCGCGCCATCGGCATCCCGGTGAGCCTGTTCACCGCGATCTTCGCGCTGGCCCGCACCGTCGGCTGGATCGCCCAGCTCAACGAGATGATCGGCGACCCCGAGTACAAGATCGGCCGCCCGCGCCAGCTCTTCACCGGCTCGGTCAAGCGCGACGTCAAGCCCCTCGCAGAACGCTGATCCGTCCCGACGGCACCGCAAGACGCCCGCCTGGCAGCCCTGCCGGCGGGCTTTTTTCATCAAGGCCCGCCCCATGAAACTGATCCAGAGCGCCGATGAACTGCGGCAGACCGCCGCCGACGGCCCGCCGCCGCAGGCCTGCCGCTGCAGCCTCGGCCCCTGCCCCGGCTGGGAGAGCGTGACCGACGAGCGCTGGCCCGCCGCGCAGATGGCCCGGCTCGCCACGCTGCGCGACCCCGCCCTCGACGAGCCCAGCTTCGAAGAGCACCATCCCGGCGGCACCCGCTACGACTCGCCCGCCGCCCCGGTGGCCGTCTCGTTCTTCCCCTACAACCGCTGCGACCTGTGGCGCTGCGGCCAGTGCCACCGCCACCTGCTGCGCTACACCGAGTTCGGCGGCTACTACGTCGATCACCGGGTGCGCGCGCTCGACCCGGCCTTGATCGCCGATTGATCGCACTGCTCCTTTTTTCATAGCATCAAACGACTGCTGCACCTGGACCTTGGCCCTAAAAGGCTCTCAAAAAGCCCGTTGGCGCACGGCTGGAGCGTGTTTCCCCCTTCGGCAAGCCCATCATCTCGGTTTGCGATGACAAGAAGGCTTTATAAGGGCGAAAATACCGATGCATCGTGAAACGCGATGCCCAGGGCCTGAAGCCCTGGATTCCCGCCCCACCATGAAAAGCTCCGAACGCAACTTCGCCCGCCGGATCGACCTCACCTCGCTGCAACTGTTCGTGGCGGTGTGCGAGCTCGGCAGCATCGGCCGTGCGGCCGAGCGCGAGTTCATCGCGGCCTCGGCCGTGAGCAAGCGCCTGAGTGATCTCGAAGCCGCGCTCGACACCCCGCTGCTGTACCGCCACACCCGCGGCGTGGACCTCACGCCGGCCGGCGAGAGCCTGCTGCACCATGCGCGCTCGGTGCTGTTCAGCCTGGAGAAGATGCAGGGCGAGCTCAGCGAATACGCCGACGGCGTGCGCGGCCATGTGCGCGTGCACGCCAGCATCTCGGCCATCGTGCAGTTCCTGCCCGAGGACCTGGGCGCCTTCATCCGCGAGCACGCCCAGGTCAAGATCGACCTGGAGGAGCACCTTTCCACCGAGGTGGTTCGCGCCGTGCAGGAGGGCGCGGCCGACCTCGGCATCTGCAACACGGCAGTCGGCATCGGCGAGCTGCAGGCCCTGCCCTACCGCGAAGACCGGCTGGTGCTGATCGTGCCGCGCGGCCACGCGCTGGCCGCCGAAGCCGCCGTCCCTTTTGCCGCCAGCCTGGAGTTCGACCAGGTCGGCCTGCACGCCAACAGCTCGATCTACCTGGCCATGCGCGCCGCTGCCGCCGAAGCAGGCCGCACCATCCGGCTGCGCATCCACGTCACCGGCCTGGACGCCATGTGCCGCATGATCCACAACGGCCTGGGCGTCGGCGTCATGCCGCAGCGCGCCTTCGAGCTCATGCATGGCGTGGGCGACCTCGAATCCGTGGCGCTCACCGACGCCTGGGCGCTGCGCCAGCTCCAGCTGGTGGCGCGCGACTTCTCCACCCTGCCCGTGACCGCCCGCCTGCTGGTCGATCACCTCGCAGCCAACAGTTCCTCCCCACCCACCTAAAATCACAGAGCCACGAAGGACCACCATGGGACGCACCCTCTACGACAAGATCTGGGACGAACACGTCGTCCACACCGAGGAAGACGGCACCGCCATCCTCTACATCGACCGCCACCTGGTGCACGAAGTCACCAGCCCGCAGGCCTACGAAGGCCTGCGCCAGGCCGGCCGCAAGGTCTGGCGCATCAGCTCGGTGGTCGCCACGGCCGACCACAACACGCCCACCACCGGCTGGGAGCGCGGCTACGACGGCATCACCGACCCGATCAGCAAGGAACAGGTCACCACGCTGGACAGCAACATCGCCGAGTTCGGCGCGGCGGCATTCTTCCCGTTCCTGTCCAAGCGCCAGGGCATCGTGCACGTGATCGGCCCGGAACAGGGCGCCACCCTGCCCGGCATGACCGTGGTCTGCGGCGACTCGCACACCTCCACCCACGGCGCCTTCGGCGCGCTGGCGCACGGCATCGGCACCAGCGAGGTCGAGCATGTGCTGGCCACGCAGACGCTGCTGGCCAAGAAGGCCAAGAACATGCTGGTCAGGGTTGACGGCGCGCTCGCCAGGGGCGTCACCGCCAAGGACGTGGTGCTGGCCATCATCGGCAAGATCGGCACCGCCGGCGGCACCGGCTACACCATCGAGTTCGCGGGCTCGGCGATCCGCTCGCTCTCGATGGAAGGCCGCATGACGGTCTGCAACATGGCCATCGAGGCCGGCGCGCGCGCCGGCCTGGTGGCGGTGGACGAGAAGACCATCGAGTACGTCAAGGGCCGCCCATTGGCGCCCACCGGCGTCGAATGGGACCTGGCCGCCGCCTACTGGAAGACCCTGCAGTCCGATGCCGACGCCACGTTCGACACCGTGGTGCAGCTCGACGCCGCGCAGATCATCCCGCAGGTCACCTGGGGCACCTCGCCCGAGATGGTGCTCGGCGTGGACGGCCACGTGCCCGACCCCGACAAGGAAAAGGACGCCAGCAAGCGCGGCGCGATCGAGCGCGCGCTCACCTACATGGGCCTGCAGCCCGGCAAGGCGCTGGAAGACATCACCATCGACAAGGTGTTCATCGGCTCCTGCACCAACAGCCGCATCGAGGACATGCGCGAGGCCGCGGCCATGGTGCGCAAGCTCGGCCAGAAGGTGTCGAGGAACGTCAAGCTCGCGATGGTCGTGCCCGGCTCGGGCGTGGTCAAGGAACAGGCCGAGCGCGAAGGCCTGCACGAGATCTTCAAGGCCGCCGGCTTCGAGTGGCGCGAGCCCGGCTGCTCGATGTGCCTGGCCATGAACGCCGACCGCCTCGAGCCCGGCGAGCGCTGCGCCTCCACCAGCAACCGCAACTTCGAGGGCCGCCAGGGCGCCGGCGGGCGCACCCACCTCGTGAGTCCGGCCATGGCTGCCGCTGCGGCAGTGCACGGCCACTTTGTAGACATTCGAAAATTCGCCTGAGAACGCCATGCAGAAATTCACCGTGCACAAGGGCCTCGTCGCCCCCATGGACCGCGAGAACGTCGACACCGACGCCATCATCCCCAAGCAGTTCCTCAAGTCGATCCGCAAGACCGGCTTCGGCCAGAACCTGTTCGACGAATGGCGCTACCTGGACCACGGCGAGCCCGGCCAGGACCCGGCCAGCCGCAAGCCCAACCCCGACTTCGTGCTGAACCAGCCGCGCTACCAGGGCGCCTCGGTGCTGCTGGCGCGCAAGAACTTCGGCTGCGGCTCCAGCCGCGAACACGCGCCCTGGGCGCTGGACCAGTACGGCTTTCGCGCCCTGATCGCGCCCAGCTACGCCGACATCTTCTTCAACAACTGCTTCAAGAACGGCCTGCTGCCCATCGTGCTGCCCGAGGCCACGGTGTCGCAGCTGTTCGACGAGGCAGCCGCGTTTCCCGGCTATGCGCTCACCATCGACCTCGAACGCCAGGTGGTGGTCAAGCCCCAGGGCGAGGAGATTCCGTTCGAGGTGCAGGCCTTCCGCAAGTACTGCCTGCTCAACGGCTTCGACGACATCGGCCTGACGCTGCGCCAGAGCGACAAGATCCGGGCCTTCGAGGCCGAGCGCCTGGTGCAGAAGCCCTGGCTGGCCCACACGCTGGCCGGCTGAGCCATTTTTCAGATCAAAACGCCTCCAGGTCCAGGTGGCGCGGTCATTTCTAGCTATCAAAAAAAGAGCAACCATGAAAATCGCAGTTCTTCCCGGTGACGGCATCGGCACCGAAATCGTGGCCGAGGCCGTCAAGGTCCTCAAGGCGCTGGGCCTCTCCTTCGAGATGGAAAGCGCATTGGTCGGCGGCGCCGCCTACGAGGCCCACGGCCATCCGCTGCCCGAGTTCACCCTCAAGCTGGCCCAGGCCGCCGACGCCGTGCTGTTCGGCGCCGTCGGCGACTGGAAATACGACAAGCTCGACCGCCCGCTGCGCCCCGAGCAGGCCATCCTGGGCCTGCGCAAGCACCTGGGCCTGTTCGCCAACTTCCGCCCCGCGATCTGCTACGAGCAGCTGGTGGGCGCCTCCAGCCTCAAGCCCGAACTCGTGGCCGGGCTGGACATCCTGATCATCCGCGAGCTGACCGGCGACATCTACTTCGGCCAGCCGCGCGGCCGCCGCACGGCGGTGGACGGCCACTTCCCCGGCGCCGAGGAAGCCTTCGACACCATGCGCTACTCGCGCCCCGAGATCGAGCGCATCGCGCGCGTCGCCTTCGAGGCGGCCCGCAAGCGCAGCAAGAAGGTCACCAGCGTGGACAAGGCCAACGTGCTCGAAACCTTCCAGTTCTGGAAGGACGTGGTCACCGAGGTCGGCAAGGAGTACCCCGACGTCGCGCTCGACCACATGTACGTGGACAACGCCGCCATGCAGCTCGTGAAGGCGCCCAAGAAGTTCGACGTGGTGGTCACCGGCAACATGTTCGGCGACATCCTCTCGGACGAGGCCTCCATGCTCACCGGCTCCATCGGCATGCTGCCCTCGGCCAGCCTGAACGACAAGAAGCAGGGCCTGTACGAGCCCAGCCATGGCAGCGCGCCCGACATCGCCGGCAAGGGCGTGGCCAACCCGCTGGCCACCATCCTCAGCGCCGCGATGATGCTGCGCTTCAGCCTGAACCAGGAAGAAGCCGCCGCCCGCATCGAGACCGCCGTGCAGAAGGTGCTGGCCCAAGGCCTGCGCACCCCCGACATTTACAGCGAAGGCACCACCCAGGTGGGCACAGCGCAGATGGGGGATGCGGTGGTGAAGGCGCTGGGGTGATGCCGGCGGCGCTGCAAAGCGCCGCCTCGGCAGGAAAAAAGCAGTCCGCGGGGCTGCTTTTTTCATGGGGCGTTTCATGCCAGGGTGACTGCGGACGGCCGGCACGCTCGGTCCGCGGGACGCCTTGCTGGCGGCCTTCTTCCGCGCAAACCCCGGCAAACCCGCATCCGCTACAATATCCGCCTATGTTTGCCGCCCGCCCGTTCGCCCCGAACACCGCCGCTGCCCCTTTGGCAGGCGTGGCCGCGCGCGCAACCATCACCAAAACCACGACCATTAAGGGCTGATCCAGCCTGGTTCGTCGTGCGCCCCTCCTGGCCAGACGAGCCAGGCGAGCAGTCCGGTCGGATACTGTTTTCACATCGAAAGGGCGTTGAAATGAGCAAGTTGGTAGGGTTGGTCGGCTGGCGCGGCATGGTCGGCTCGGTGTTGATGGACCGCATGCAGGCGGAAGGCGACTTCGGCCTGATCGAGCCGGTGTTCTTCTCCACCTCCAATGCTGGCGGCAAGGCCCCGGCGCAGGCCAGGAACGAAACCACGCTCAAGGACGCCTACGACGTCGACGCGCTCAGGAAGTGCGACATCGTCATCACGGCCCAGGGCGGCGACTACACCACCGAAGTCTTCCCCAAGCTGCGCGCCGCCGGCTGGAACGGCCACTGGATCGACGCGGCCTCCACGCTGCGCATGAAGGACGACGCCGTCATCGTGCTCGACCCGGTCAACCTGCCCGTGATCCAGAAGGCGCTGAAGGACGGCGGCCGCAACTGGATCGGCGGCAACTGCACCGTGAGCTGCATGCTCATGGGCGTGGGCGCGCTCTACAAGGCCGGCCTGGTCGAGTGGATGAGCACCCAGACCTACCAAGCTGCCAGCGGCGGCGGCGCCCAGCACATGCGCGAGCTGCTCACGCAGTACGGCACGCTGAACGCCGAGGTCCGGTCCCTGCTGGACGACCCCAAGAGCGCCATTCTCGAAATCGACCGCAAGGTGATCGCCAAGCAGCGCGCCCTCTCTGCCGCCGAAACCGCCAACTTCGGCGTGCCGCTGGGCGGCAGCCTGATCCCCTGGATCGACAAGGACCTGGGCAACGGCATGTCCAAGGAAGAATGGAAGGGCATGGCCGAGACCAACAAGATCCTCGGCTTTGGCGAAGGCTTCGGCAAGAACTCGCCGCAGGCGGTGCCGGTGGACGGCTTCTGCGTGCGCGTGGGCGCCATGCGCTGCCACAGCCAGGCCCTCACCTTCAAGCTGAAGAAGGACGTGCCGGTGGCCGACATCGAGGCCATGATCGCGGCCGACAACGCCTGGGTGCAGGTCGTGCCCAACACCAAGGAAGCCACGCTCAAGGACCTGACGCCCGTGGCCGTGACCGGCACCATGACGATCCCGGTGGGCCGCATCCGCAAGCTGGCCATGGGCCCCGAGTACGTCGGCGCCTTCACCATCGGCGACCAGTTGCTCTGGGGTGCCGCCGAACCGCTGCGCCGCATGCTGCGCATCCTGCTCGACGCCTGAGCCACGCCGGATGCATTCGATAACGGCCTGTAACCCAGGGTTACAGGCCGTTGTCGTCAGGCAACAGAGAAGAACGCGCAAACACCCGCCTCGGCAAGGCCCGGGAAGTTAAGAGCTTCCTTAGCTTGTCAGGCTAAGACATTGATGTTATGTTCGTTTTTCAAAATTCAGCGTCGAGGCGCTTGTCCGCATGATGAGAAAAAATTTGCCCGCCGCCCGCGCATTGGAGGCTCATAAATTGATGGGGAAAACACCACGTTGGCAGGCATCCGCTCTGGCGGTCGCGGCAACGGTTGTGCTGGGCCTCCACGGTTCTGACGCCAACGCGCTGGCATTGGGCCGCATCACGATCCAGTCCATGCTGGGTGAGCCCCTGCGCGCCGAGATCGACATCCCCGAGATCAACGCGGACGAAGCCGGCAGCCTCAAGGCCACGGTGGCCCCGCCCAGCGCCTACCGCGCTGCCGGGCTGGAGTACAACTCATCGGTCGCCAATCTCCAGATCTCGCTGCAGCGCCGCGCCGACGGCACCATGTACCTGAGCCTGAGCAGCCCGCGCGCCGTCAACGACCCCTTCATCGATCTGGTCCTCGAGGCCAACTGGGCTTCCGGCCGCATCGTGCGCGACTACACGATGCTGTTCGACCCGCCCAGCATGCGGCAGCCCGCCAGCCCCACCGCGCCGATGGTGTCGGCCGCCCCGGCGCCTGCGCCCCTGCCGGCGCCTGCCGTGGCTGTGCGGCCTGCGGCACCGGTTACCGCGCCCGCCAGCCCGGCCCCGGCGCGCCAGGCAGTTCCGGCGCGCCCCGCTCCCGTGGCGGCCAAGCCGGCCTCCGCGGCCGGCGGCCAGCAGGTGACCGTGCATGCCGGCGACACGGCCGGCAGGATCGCAGCGGCCAACAAGCCCGCCAGCGTGTCGCTGGACCAGATGCTGGTGGCCCTGCTGCGCGCCAACCCCGAAGCCTTCATCGGCGGCAACGTGAACCGGCTGAAATCCGGCGCCGTGCTGGACATTCCCAGCGCCGAACAGGCCTCGGCCATCGGCGCCGGCGAAGCCACGCAGACCGTGGTGGCACAGAGCAAGGATTTCAACGAATTCCGCCGCAAGCTGGCCGAAGGCGCGCCCGCCACCCAGCTCGCGGCCGCCGACCGGCAGGCCGCCGGCAAGCTGCAGGCCCGGGTCGAGGACAAGAAGCCATCGACCGCGACACCCGACAAGCTGACCCTGTCCAAGGGCGCCGTGCAGGCCAAGGCCTCGGAAGACAAGATCGCCAAGGACCGCCAGGCCAAGGAAGCCTCCGACCGCGTGGCCGAGCTATCCAAGAACATCACCGAACTGAACAAGCTCGGCACCGCTTCCACCGGCAGCAGCGCGGCACCGGCCAGCCCCGCCAGCGCGGCGCCGGGCAGTGTCACGGTGCCGGCCGGTGCGCTGGCGTCGGCCGCTGTCGCCAGCGCAGCCAAGCCGGCAGCCGCCGCCTCCGCGGCGGCAACCGCTCCTGTTGCGGCCACGGCGACCGTCGCGGCTGCCTCGGCCGCCACCGCTGCGGCCGCGCCTTCGATGGCCGCTTCAGCCGCAGCCGACCCGTTGGCAGCGGCTTCCTCCCCTGCCTCGGCTGCCGCCGTGGCGGAGCCGGTGGCTGCGGCCAGTGCCGCGCCGGCCTCGGCGCCCAAGCCTGCCGTCGTCGCCAAGCCGGCCGCCGCCCCGCTGCCGGAGCCCAGCTTCGTCGACGACCTGATCGAGAACCCGGTCATCCCGGCCGCCGCCGTCGGCCTGCTCGCGCTGCTGGGCGGCTTCGGCTTCTATCGCCTGCGCCAGCGCAAGAAGGCCACCCAGGTCGACAGCTCGTTCCTCGAAAGCCGGCTGCAGCCCGACTCCTTCTTCGGCGCCAGCGGCGGCCAGCACATCGACACCAACGACGCCGGTGCCGCCACGGGCTCGTCCATGGTCTATTCCCCCAGCCAGCTCGACGCGGCGGGTGATGTGGACCCGGTGGCCGAGGCCGACGTCTACCTGGCCTACGGCCGCGACCTGCAGGCCGAGGAAATCCTCAAGGAGGCCATGCGCACCAACCCGTCGCGCGTGGCCATCCACGGCAAGTTGCTCGAAATCTATGCCAAGCGGCGCGATGCCAAGGCCTTCGAGCTGGTCGCCACCGAAGCCTACGGCCTGACCCGGGGCGAAGGCCCGGAGTGGGAGCGCATCTGCGAACTCGGGCACGAGCTCGATGCCGCCAACCCGATGTACCGGCCCGGCGGCCAGCCCAGCGGCGCCATCGGACTGGCGACCGTCGGTACGGCCGCAGCCGGCTTCGCCGTGAGCACCATCCCCCAGCTGGCCCACCCGGAAACCGCGCCAGCGCCCGCCTCTGCCGACCTGGACCTCGACCTGGACTTCTCGCTCGGCGACGAGCCGGTGACCACCCCTCCAGTGGCCAGCCTGTCCGCCAGCGCCTCCGGGGCCGCCCCGGAACCCACGATCGCGTTCCGGACTCCACCGCCGATGCCCGACCTGGACATGGACTTCGACCTGCCGCTGCCCGCCGTGGAGACTCCGTCCCATGCCGACAACGGCCTGAGCTTCACGCCCGAGCCCGAACCCATCATCATCGCCTCTGCGCCTGCCATGGCCCCCGCGGCAGACCCCGGCATGCTCGAATTCGATCTCGATTCCCTGTCGCTGGATCTCGGCCCCACCACGGAGTCCCCGGACACGGAGTCCCCGAATACGGCCGGTGCGGCGCTCGACTCCACCGACGACCCGCTGGCCACCAAGCTCGCGCTGGCGCAGGAATTCCACGCCATCGGCGATGCCGACGGCGCGCGCAGCCTGGTGCAGGAAGTCGTTGCCGAGGCCTCTGGCAGCCTGAAGGCCAAGGCGCAGCGCTTCCTGTCCGAGCTCGGCTGAGCCCCGGCCCGCACGCCGGCCGCCTCATTTCCTCTGGTTCTGCAGTGAGGTTGGCGCTCGGCATCAGCTACAACGGGCAGGCTTATGACGGCTGGCAGAGCCAGCCGTCGGGCCGCACGGTGCAGGATCACCTGGAAAGCGCGCTGGCGCAGTTCACCACCGCTCCCGTCTCGACGCTGTGCGCCGGCCGCACCGATGCCGGCGTGCACGGCCTGATGCAGGTCGTCCATTTCGATACGCCGCTGCGGCGCGAGCCCTTTTCCTGGATTCGCGGCACCAACCGCTTCCTGCCACCCGACATCGCCGTGCAGTGGGCGCACGAGGTTCCCGAGGCCTTCCATGCACGCGCCAGCGCCACCGCGCGCCGCTACGCCTATGTGCTGCGGGAGTCGCCGGTGCGGCCCAGCGTGGATGCCGGGCGCGTCGGCTGGGTGTTCCGCCCGCTGGACGAAAACGCCATGCGCGAAGCGGCGGCCCATCTGATCGGCGAGCACGATTTCACCTCGTTCCGGGCCTCCGAGTGCCAGGCCCGCACGCCGGTCAAGACCCTGCACCGGCTCGACCTGCACCGGCGCGGCGCCTACTGGCGCTTCGAATTCGAGGCCAATGCCTTCCTGCACCACATGATCCGCAACATCATGGGCTGCCTGGTGGCCATCGGCCAGGGACAGCAGGCCCCCGGCTGGATGGCGCAGGTGCTGGCCGCGCGCCGCCGCGACGCCGCGGCGCCCACGTTTTCGCCGGACGGCCTGTACTTCCTCGGGCCGGTGTATGACGCCCACTGGGGCCTGCCCGAGCGCACGGCTGCGTATGATTGGATTCCATGACCCTCACCCCCAGGCTTCGCTTCGCTGCGCCTCCCCCGACCGGGGGCAACACCTGCGGCCCGGCAGAGCCGGTCCCGCGGTGTTCCTGGCCCATGCAACGTGAAATGAAATGAATTCGGCTTCCCGCACCCGCATCAAGATCTGCGGCCTGACGCGCGAGCAGGACGTGGACGCGGCCGTGGCCGCCGGCGCCGACGCCGTGGGTTTCGTGCTCTACGAGAAAAGCCCGCGCCACGTGACGCCCAAGCGCGCCGGCGAACTGGCGCGCCGCCTGCCGCCGTTCGTGACGCCGGTGCTGCTGTTCGTCAATGAGGATGCAGCCAGAATCGCCGCTGCCAGCGCCCACATCCCCGGGGCCTTGCTGCAGTTCCATGGCGAAGAAACGCCCGAGGACTGCGAGACCGCCGCCCGGGCCGCGCAGCGCCGCTACCTGCGCGCCGCACGCATTCCGCTGGGCGACGGGGCCGCGCCGTTCGACTTGGTAAAATTCGCTTCGGACTATTCAAGTGCCCAGGCCATCCTGCTCGACGCCCACGTCGAGGGTTACGGCGGCGGCGGAAAAGCATTCAATTGGTCACGTCTTCCACCAAGCGTCAACTGTCATCTCGTTTTGTCTGGTGGACTCACGCCTGCAAACGTGACCGATGGCATCCTGCAAGTGCGGCCGCGTTGCACCACGCTGGCCGTTGATGTGAGCTCCGGCGTCGAGGTGTCCAGCGGAGGGACGACCCTCAAGGGCATCAAGGACGCGGAAAAGATCCATCGGTTCGTCGCGGCCGTGCGGGCCGCCGACCCCCAACTTGCAGAGAACCATCATGTACGAGTACCACCAGCCTGACCCCCGGGGCCATTTCGGCATCTACGGCGGCAGCTTCGTCAGCGAGACGCTGACCCACGCCATCAACGAGCTGCGCGAGGCCTACGCCCGCTACCAGCACGACCCGGAATTCCTCGCCGAATTCCACCATGAGCTCAAGCACTTCGTCGGCCGCCCCTCGCCGATCTACCACGCCGCGCGCATGAGCCGCGAAATGGGCGGCGCGCAGATCTACCTCAAGCGCGAGGACCTCAACCACACCGGCGCGCACAAGGTCAACAATACCATCGGCCAGGCCATGCTGGCCCGGCGCATGGGCAAGCCGCGCGTGATCGCCGAGACCGGCGCCGGCCAGCACGGCGTGGCCACGGCCACCATCTGCGCGCGCTATGGCCTCGAATGCGTGGTCTACATGGGCAGCGAGGACATCAAGCGCCAGAGCCCCAACGTCTACCGCATGAAGCTGCTGGGCGCGACGGTGGTGCCGGTGGAGTCCGGCAGCCGCACGCTCAAGGATGCGCTCAACGAGGCCATGCGCGACTGGGTGGCCAACGTGGACAACACCTTCTACATCATCGGCACCGTGGCCGGCCCGCACCCCTACCCGATGATGGTGCGCGACTTCCAGAGCGTGATCGGCGAGGAATGCCTGACGCAGATGCCCGAGATGACGGGCGGCCGCCAGCCCGACGCCGTGATCGCCTGCGTGGGCGGCGGCAGCAACGCCATGGGCATCTTCCATCCCTACATCCCGCACGAGAGCACACGCCTGATCGGCGTGGAGGCGGCCGGCGAGGGGCTGGACAGCGGAAAACACTCGGCCTCGCTGCAGCGCGGCAGCCCGGGCGTACTGCACGGCAACCGCACCTACATCCTGCAGGACGACAACGGCCAGATCACCGAGACGCACAGCATCAGCGCCGGCCTGGACTACCCCGGCGTCGGCCCCGAGCACGCCTTCCTGCAGGACATCGGCCGCGCCGAGTACGTGGGCATCACCGACACCGAGGCGCTGGAGGCCTTCCACTACCTGTGCCGCACCGAGGGCATCATCCCTGCGCTCGAATCGAGCCACGCCGTGGCCTACGCCATGAAGCTGTCCAGGACCATGACGCCCGAGCAGACGCTGCTGGTCAACCTGTCCGGCCGCGGCGACAAGGACATCGGCACCGTGGCCGACCTGTCGGGCGTGGACTTCTACGACCGGCCCTCGAGGCGCGGCCTGCAAGTGAAGGGAGCGCAGGCATGAGCCGGATCCAATCCACCCTCTCCGCCCTCCAGGCGCGCAACCGCAAGGCCCTGATTCCCTACGTCACGGCCGGCTTCCCGTTCGCCGACATCACGCCGGAGCTGATGCACGGCATGGTCGAGGCCGGTGCCGACATCATCGAGCTCGGCGTGCCCTTCTCCGATCCGATGGCCGACGGCCCGGTGATCCAGAAGGCCGGCGACAGGGCGCTGGCTCTGGGCATCGGCACCGCGCAGGTGCTGGCCATGGTGCGCGAATTCCGCCAGCGCAACAGCACCACGCCCGTGGTGCTGATGGGCTACGCCAATCCGGTGGAGCGCTACGACCTGGTCCATGGCAGCAACGCCTTCATCCGCGACGCGGCTGCCGCCGGCGTGGACGGTGTGCTGGTCGTCGACTACCCGCCCGAGGAATGCGAGGACTTCGCCGCCCAGCTCAAAAGCCACGGCCTCGACCTGATCTTCCTGCTGGCCCCCACCAGCACCGACGAGCGCATGCAGCAGGTGGCGCGCGTGGCCAGCGGCTACGTCTACTACGTTTCGCTCAAGGGCGTGACCGGCGCCGGCACGCTCGATACCGGCGCGGTGGAAGCCATGCTGCCGCGCATCCGCCGCCACGTGAGCGTGCCGGTGGGCGTGGGCTTCGGCATCCGCGACGCGGCCACGGCCCGGGCCATCGGCCGGGTGGCCGATGCGGTGGTGATCGGCAGCAAGATCATCCAGCTGATCGAGAACCAGCCGCGCGGCCAGGTGGTGGCCGCGGCCGCCGCCTTCCTGCGGGAAATCCGCGCCGCGCTCGACGCATAATGTGACCCATCCCGTGGCGGGCCCGGCCCGCCATGGCCCCGATTCCAAGGAGCACCCCATGTCCTGGCTAGAAAAACTGCTTCCCCCGAAGATCCAGCAAACCGACCCGACCGAGCGCCGCAGCATTCCCGAAGGCCTGTGGGTCAAATGCCCGAGCTGCGACACCGTGCTGTACAAGACCGACCTGGAGCAGAACCAGAACGTCTGCCCGACCTGCAGCCACCACCACCGCATCGGCGCGCGTGCGCGCCTGAACGCGTTCCTCGACGCCGAGGGCCGCTACGAGATCGGCCAGGAAGTGCTGCCGGTCGACGCGCTCAAGTTCAAGGACAGCCGCAAGTACCCCGAACGCCTCAAGGAAGCGCTGGAGAACACCGGCGAGACCGACGCGCTCGTGGTGATGGGCGGCGCGGTGCACAGCATCAGCCTGGTGGCCGCCTGCTTCGAGTTCGACTTCATGGGCGGCAGCATGGGCTCGGTCGTCGGTGAGCGCTTCGTGCGCGGCGTGGAAGCCGCCATCGAGCAGAAGGTGCCCTTCGTCTGCTTCACCGCCACCGGCGGCGCGCGCATGCAGGAAGGCCTGCTGTCGCTGATGCAGATGGCCAAGACCAACGCCGCGCTCACGCGCCTGGCCAAGAAGGGCCTGCCCTACATCAGCGTGCTGACCGACCCGACCATGGGCGGCGTGAGCGCCGGCTTCGCGTTCGTGGGCGACGTGGTGATTGCCGAGCCCAAGGCGTTGATCGGCTTCGCCGGCCCGCGCGTGATTGAGTCGACAGTGCGCGTGACCCTGCCCGAAGGCTTCCAGCGTGCGGAGTTCCTGCAAACCAAGGGCGCCATCGATTTCATCTGCGATCGCCGTGAGTTGCGCAAGACGGTGGCCAGCACGCTCGCCATGCTGCAGCGCCAGCCCGCCGACGCGGTGGACTGACCGTCGTCACTATAAAATCAATAGCAAACAATGACCACCCGATGCGGACATCGGGGTCATTTGACTGAAAATTCAGCGCCCCGGGGCCAAAAACCGCGCTAGCGCAGCAGCGCCGACTGCAGCGAGCCGAGCACGATGGCCGCCACCTGCAGCAGCACCAGCAGAGCCAGCGGCGACAGGTCCACCCCGCCCACCAGCGGGATGATGCGGCGGATCGGCCGCAGCGGCGGCTCGCACAGGCGATCGATCACCCCCGTCAGCGGCGAAGACGTCTGCACCCACGACAGCACGGCATACACGATCAGCAGCCCGGTCAGCCCTGAAATGGCCAGCCGCACGAGGCCGAAGGCTGCCAGCACCGGCAGCATCGTCCAGCCGGCGCCAGCACCGGTCAGCAGCCACAGCAGGACGAACTGCGCGAGCTGCACCAGAAAGGCCGCCAGCAGGCTCGCCGTGTCCCAGCGCCCGGCCGCCGGCACGATGCGGCGCAGCGGCAGCACCAGCCAGTTGGTCAGCGCGAACACCAGGCGACCCAGCGGGTTGCCGAAAGGCACGCGCTGGTGCTGCATGTACAGCCGCAGCAGGCAGGCGCCGCCCAGCAGGCCGGCCGCCACGTCGAGCAGAAAGGAAATGATTTGGTAGAGCATGGGTGCGGGTCAAGCGTGTCGTGGGATGATAGCGGGCAGACGCCTTTTTTCATGCGCCCGAACCCCCTTACCCTTTCTTCCCTCCCCCTCTTTCCGCTGGGGACCGTGCTTTTTCCGGGCGGGCTGCTGCCGCTGCGGATCTTCGAGGTGCGCTACCTCGACATGATCGGCAAATGCCACAAGGCCGGGGCGCCGTTCGGCGTGGTCACGCTCAAAAAGGGGGCCGAAGTGCGCCTGCCGGGCGCGGGCGCCGAGTCCTTCAGCGCCGTCGGCACGCTCGCCACCATCACGGCCCTGGAAACACCCCAGCCCGGCCTGATGATGATCCGCTGCAGCGGCGCGCAGCGCTTTCGCATCGCCGCCAGCGAGCAGTTGCGGCATGGCCTGTGGGTGGCGGAGGTCGAGCGCATCGAGGACGACCGCCACGTGCCCATCCCGGCCGACCTGCAGGGTGCCGCCGACGCCCTGCGCAAGCTCATCGAGTCGCTGCAGGCCCGCCAGCAGCCCGAAGACCAGATGCCGCTGGCCGGCCCCTACCGGCTCGACGACAGCGGCTGGGTGGCCAACCGCTGGTGCGAGCTGCTGCCGCTGCCGGCCGAGCTCAAGCAGCGGCTGATGGAGCTGGAGAACCCGCTGGTGCGGCTCGAGCTGGTCAATGATGTGCTGGGGCGCACCGGTATCGCGGGCGCCGGCTGAACCCGGGCGCTATCAAAAGCAGAGCAACCTTCGACCACCCGGCCTGGACCTCCGGGCTGTTTGACTGAAAAATCAGCGCGCCACGTACTCGGGGACCTGGGCACGCAGCCAGGCGCGCAGCTCGGTGCCCGAGGGCGCAGGGCCGGCTTCGGCGATCCAGTGCACGAGGGCCGCCATCTCGACCGCCTGCTGGCCGTTCGTCTTCGCGACCCGCAGCTTGGGATGAGGCGTCGGCTCGGTGGTCTCGTCGTTGGCCAGCAACTCCTCGAACAGCTTCTCGCCGGGCCGCAGGCCGCTGTAGGTGATCGGCACATCCTGCTCGGTCTTGCCGCTCAGCCGGATCAGCATGCGCGCCAGCTCCACGATCTTCACGGGCTCGCCCATGTCCAGCACGAAGATCTGGCCCGACTGCCCCATCAGCCCGGCTTGCAGCACCAGTTGCGCGGCTTCGGGAATGGTCATGAAGTAGCGCACGATGTCGGGGTGCGTGACCGTCACCGGCCCGCCGCGCGCGATCTGGTTTGTGAACAGCGGCACCACCGAACCGCTGGACCCCAGCACATTGCCGAAGCGCACCGAGACATACTGCGTTGCCGCGAATTCGCGCGCCACGCCCTGTACCACCAGCTCGGCAAGCCGCTTGCTCGCGCCCATGACGTTGGTCGGATTGACGGCCTTGTCTGTGGACACCTGCACGAAGCGGCTGGCACCGCACTCCCCCGCCATGCGCGCCACGTTCATCGTGCCCAGCACATTGGTGCGCAGCGCCTCGATCTCGTTGAGGTCCTCCATCAGCGGCACGTGCTTGTACGCGGCGGCATGGAACACCACGGCCGGCCGGTGCCGCTGGGCGATCGCCCCCAGCCGCGCCGCTTCGCGCACGTTGGCGGTGTAGTAGAGGCCCTGCATCTGCGGATGCGCCGCGCGCAGCTCCTGCTCCAGCTGGTAGATCGCGAATTCCGACACATCGACGCAAACCAGCCGCCCCACACCGAAGCGGGCGATCTGGCGGCACAGTTCCGAGCCGATGGAACCGCCGGCGCCGGTCACCAGCACTGTCTGGCCCGAGAACAGATCCGCCAGGCCGGCCACGTCGAGCTGCACCGGCAGGCGGCCCAGGAGGTCCTCCAGCTCGACCTTGCGGGGCTCGGTGGAGCCCTGTGCATGCAGCCATTCGTCGGGGCGTGGCAAGGTCAGCAACGAAACGCCGAGGTCGCTTGCGCGCATCAGGGCCTCGCGCCGCGCGGCGGATCCGGGCGCCGCCGCCACCACGGCCGTGGTGGCCATGGTCTTGCGCATCGCATCGCCCAGATCCTGCAGACGGGACAGGACCGGCAGCCCCTGGAGCGACCGGCCCGTCTCCAGCGGATCGGGCGACACGATGCCGACCAGCGCCCATTGGCGGGAGGCCCGCAAGGTCCCCAAGGTCGCGGCGACATCCGCGATGGAGCCGATGACGACCAGAGGCTTGCCATCGGCGGCCGCCTGGTTGCCGCGGTCATTCCAGGTCCGCCAGCCCGCGCGCGCCGCGCCCAGCAGCAGCGCCACCAGCAGCGGGTGCAGCAGCAGCACCGAGCGCGGAAACGAGGGGTAGCGCATCATCAGGATCGCCGCCGCCGTGAAGAGCGCGGCCGAGGAGATCGCGAATGCCAGCCGGTTCAGATCGGTCACGCTGGTGTAGCGCCAGATCTGGCGATGAACGCGAAAGGCCGCGAGGCCGACGCCATAGGCGCCGACCGGCCAGTAGATCGTGGCCAGCAGCAGGTCGAGGAATTCCTCCGGGATATCCAGGTTGAACCGGAACCAGAACGCCAGCAGCCAGGCCCATGCCACGAGCAGCAGGTCCAGGGCGGGCAAAATTAACGGTCGGGAACGCATCGAAAGTCTTGTTCTGAGGAACCAGAGGGGAAAACGTCCTCGGTCATTGATAATACCTGCGCAAGGGCGGTTGCCTGTGCTACTTCACACCATGATAGACAAGTCCATCCTCATCACCGGCGGCACCGGCTCATTCGGAAAAGCCTTTGTCCGGACCGTTCTGGCCCGGTACCCGGGCATCAAGCGCCTCGTGATCTACTCCCGCGATGAACTCAAGCAGTTCGAAATGGCCCAGACCTTCTCGGAGCGCGAACACCCGGGGCTGCGCTATTTCATTGGCGACATCCGGGATGAAGCCCGCCTGCGCCGGGCGCTCGAAGGCATCGACATCGTGATCCATGCCGCCGCGCTCAAGCAGGTGCCCGCGGCCGAGTACAACCCCTTCGAATGCATCAAGACCAATGTCCTGGGTGCGCAGAATCTGATCGAAGCCTGCCTGAGCAACGGCGTGAAACGCGTGGTGGCGCTCTCCACGGACAAGGCCGCCGCGCCCATCAACCTGTACGGCGCCACCAAGCTCTGCTCGGACAAGCTGTTCATCGCGGCCAACAACATCAAGGGCGACCGCGACATCCGCTTCAGCGTGGTGCGCTACGGCAACGTCATGGGCAGCCGGGGTTCGGTGATTCCGTTTTTCCTTGACAGGCGCAAGACCGGCGTGCTGCCCATCACCGATGCGCGCATGACGCGCTTCAACATCTCGCTTCAGGAAGGCGTTGACATGGTCCTGTGGTCGCTCGAAAGCGCCTGGGGCGGCGAAGTGCTGGTGCCCAAGATCCCGTCGTACCGCATCACCGACGTGGCCACAGCGATCGCGCCGGAGTGCCGCCAGGAAATCATCGGCATCCGTCCTGGTGAAAAAATCCACGAGGAAATGATCACCTCCAGCGACAGTCCGAACACCGTCGACCTCGGCGGCTACTACGCGATCCTGCCTTCCGCCGGCGCGTTCACGCTCGGGGAGTACTGCGAAGCGTTCAATGCACGCGTGGTGGAGCCGGGCTTCGCCTACAACAGCGGCAGCAACCCCGACTACCTCAGCATCGATCAGCTCAAGCGGCTGATCGGCGAGCAAGTGGGACAGATCGAGGTATGAGGATCGCCGTCATTCCCGCGCGCGGCGGCAGCAAACGCATCCCGCGCAAGAATATCAAACCCTTCTACGGCGTTCCGATGATCGCACGCACGATCGCCTCGGCGCTGCAGAGCGGCCTGTTCGAGCACGTGGTGGTTTCGACCGACGACACCGAAATCCTCGAAACCGCGCGCGAGGCCGGCGCCGAGACGCCGTTCGTCCGGCCGGCCCACCTCGCCGACGATCTCACGCCAACCGTGCCGGTGATCGCTCACGCGGTGCAGGCCTGCCGCGACCTCGGCTGGCCAGTCGAACATGCGTGCTGCATCTATCCTTGCGTGCCACTGCTCAGCGGCGACGACATGGAGCGCGCGCTGCGGCTATGCCTGGAGCGGGATGCCGACTTCGTCTACCCGGTCACCGAATATGCACATCCGATCCAGCGTGCAATGCGTCGCCTCGACAGCGGTCAGATGGCATTTTTCAGCCCTGAGCACGAGATGACGCGAACGCAGGACCTCGAAAAGAGTTATCACGACGCCGGCCAGTTCTACTGGGGCAAGGCCTCAGCGTGGCTTGCGCACAAGAAAATGCATACGGCCGGCCTCGGCCTGCCGATCCCGCACTGGCGCGTCGTCGACATCGACTCTGAAGACGATTGGCGCCGCGCAGAACTGATCTACCAGGCACTCGGCTCCGGCGCGCCACGTTGACGATGAAGATTCTGGTACTTGGTGCAAGCGGCATGCTAGGTGCTAGCCTGGTGCCGCATCTCACAGCGTGCGGCCATCAAGTCGCTAGCCACGGCCGGCGTGGTGAGTGGGCTGCCGACCTCGGCAACGCGGGCGAGACCCTGATGTTGCTGCGCCGGGTTTCTCCTGAAGCGGTCATCAACCTGGTCGGACTGACCGATGTCGACCGCTGCGAGTCCCATCCCAAGGAAGCCTGGCTGACCAACGTTCTGACAGCCGAGAACGCGGCAACCGCCAGCGCGGCCGTTGGTGCGCACCTGATCCAGATCTCGACGGACCAGGTCTACGACCAGGCTCCCTCGAACAACGAGAGCCAGGCCTGTCCCGGCAACCACTATGCAATGAGTAAGTACGCCGGCGAATTGGCCGCACTCGGCGCTGGTGCGACCGTGTTGCGCAGCAACTTTTTCGGTTTGAGCCGGCACCCGACGCGGCGCAGCCTGACCGACTGGCTGTTCAACGCACTCACCAAAGGCCAGCCGTTGCAGGTCTTCGACGATGTGCGTTTTTCACCATTGTCGATGGCCACGCTCTGCGAGATGATAGAAGCCGTCGCGCTGCGGCGCCAGCACGGCATCTTCAATCTCGGTTCGTGCGGCGGCATGAGCAAGGCGGATTTCGCATTCACGTTCGCAGGCACGCTCGGGCTCGCGACAACGACCATGAGCCGGGGCCTGGCTGCCAACGCGACCTTTCTGAAAGCCTGGCGGCCCAAGGCCATGTGCATGGACAGCCACCGCTTCGAGCAAGTCTTTGGCCAGACCCTGCCCGACCTCGAAGCCGAGATTGAACGCGCCGCAAAGGACTACCGTGAGCTCCATTGAAAACACCCTCCACATCAACGGCAAGGCCATCGGCAAGGGCTTCCCGACCTACTTCATCGCCGACATCGCGGCCAACCATGACAGCGACCTCGGGCGCGCGAAGGAACTGATCCATCTGTGCGCCGAGGCCGGCGCCGACGCAGCCAAGTTTCAGCACTTTACGGCGTCGACCATCGTCAGCGACCACGGCTTTCGCAGCCTTGGTGGTGACCAATCGCATCAGGCCAGCTGGAAAAAATCCGTGTTCGAGGTCTACAAGGACGCCAGCATCAGCCTCGACTGGACCGAGACACTCAAGGAGACCTGCGACCAGGCCGGCATCGCATTTTTCACGAGCCCGTATTCGATGGCGTTGGTCGAGCATATCGACCCCTTCGTGCCAGCCTACAAGATCGGCTCGGGCGACATCACCTGGACCGCGATGATCGAATACATCGCGCGCAAGGGCAAGCCCTATATCCTGGCCAGTGGCGCCTCGACCTTCGACGACGTGCATCGCGCGGTATCGGCCGGACTGGCTGTCAACCCGCAAATGTGCCTGATGCAATGCAACACCAACTACACCGCGAGCCTTGAGAACTTTCATTACATCAAGCTCAATGTGCTCAACACCTACCGCTCGATGTACCCGGATCTCGTGCTCGGCCTCAGCGACCACACGCCGGGCCACGCGACAGTGCTGGGTGCGGTCGCGCTCGGCGCGCGCATGATCGAAAAGCACTTCACCGACGATGTCGACCGTGTCGGCCCCGACCACAAGTTCTCGATGGATCCGCGCACTTGGCGCGAGATGGTCGAGCGCACGCGCGAACTCGAAAACGCTCTCGGCAACGGCGTCAAGCTGGTCGAACCCAACGAACGCCAGACCGTGGTGCTGCAACGCCGTGCGATCCGGGCAAAAACTGCGCTCAGCGCTGGCGCATTGATTGAGGAAACCGACCTCGAGGTGCTGCGCCCGTGCCCAGCCGACGCGATCCCGCCTTACCTCTTGCCCGAAGTCGTCGGACGCAAGCTGCGTCACGACGTGGTCACTGGAAGCCACCTCAAATGGACCGATCTCGAATAGCCTTGGTGATCCCTGCGCTCAACGAGGCCGCGAGCATTGCCGGTGTCGTCGCCGCCGCGTGCGCCTATGGTCGGTGCATCGTGGTTGACGACGGCTCGAGCGACGGCACCGCCGAGGCCGCGCGCGCGGCCGGTGCGCTGGTCGTCAGCCACCCCGCCAACCGCGGCTATGACGCGGCGCTCGATAGCGGCTTTCGCGAGGCCGACCGCATGGACTGCGAGGTCGTCATCACCCTCGACGCTGACGGCCAGCACACCCCTGAACTGCTCGTCGAATTCGTTGCCAAGCTAAAAGCCGGCGCCGCCGTCGTGCTCGGCGTGCGCGACCGCAAAGCGCGGCTGGCCGAGCATGTGTTCGCCTGGTATACGCGGCGCTTCGGCATCGCCGACCCGCTCTGCGGCATGAAGGCCTATCGCATCGACGTCTATCGCGCGCTTGGGCACTTCGATGCCTATCGATCGATAGGGTCCGAGCTCGCGCTGTTCGCCGCGCGCAACGGCTATCGGCTCGCAAGCGTGCCGGTCAAGGTGCGCGATCGCGTCGGCGAGCCGCGCTTCGGCCGCAAGCTCTCGGCCAACCTCAAGATTTTCCGCGCGCTCGCGCTCTCCCTATGAGTTCCGCCACGGCAAAACTCAAAGTACTGCTGATCGGCTGCGGCAATATTGCCGGAGGCTTCGACACAGACGCCGCCCCGGGCACGCCGCCGCGCACACACGCAGGGGCCTACCTCGCGCATGGCGGTTTCAGCCTGGAGGCTTGCATCGAGCCCGACACGGCGAAACGCGAGGCCTTCATGCAGCGCTGGAACGTGGCGCGAGGCCATGCGGACATCGCCGGGGCCATCGGCACGGAGTTCGACGTGATCAGCATCTGCTCACCGACCACGGCCCACCATCACGACACGCTGGCCGCGCTCGCGCTACGGCCGCGACTGGTGTTCTGCGAAAAGCCGATCTGTGCCAACCTCGCGCAGGCCGAAGACCTTGTGCAGCGATGCACCGCGCAGGACGTACTGCTCGCGGTCAACCACAACCGCCGCTGGGACCCCGAAATCGTGCGCCTGCGCGAAGAACTCGCGAGCGGCGCTTGGGGCGCATTGCGTTCGGTCAGTTGCCACTACAACAAGGGGGTTCTCAACAACGGCAGCCACATGATCGACCTGCTGCACGATCTGCTCGGTTCGCTTGAACTGCAGCATGTCGGCGCGCCGCTGGCTGACTATTGGCGCGACGACCCGACCGTACCAGCGCTGCTGCGCACGCGCGACGGCGCCGAGGTCAGTCTCAATGCCGGCCACGCCGCCGATTATTCGCTGTTCGAGATACAGCTCGTGACCGAGCACGCGGTCATTGCGATGGAGGACGGTGGCATGCGCTGGCGCCTGCGGCTGGCCGCGCCGAGTCCGCACTTCCCGGGCTATCGCGCGCTTCCCGAGGGCAGCATTCGCCCCGGCGGCTATTTGCACACGATGTCAAACGCGGTCGCGAACCTGCACGGCGCGCTGCACGCTGGCGCGGCGCTCGCAAGCACCGGTGACAGTGCACTCGCGGCGCAGCGCGTTTGCGAACGCCTGCGTTCCGCATCACTAGAATCAGCATCGCTCCACACCTCCCGAGGCACCGGGACATCTTGAGGCTTACCGAATGAACCAACAAACCCTGGCACTGCTCGGCGGCACCCCTGTGGTGCAGACCGAATTCAAGCCGTTCAACACCATTGGCGATGAAGAGATCGCGGCCGCAACATCCGTCATTCGCAGCGGCGTACTATCGGCCTATATTGGCGCGCCGGGCGCGGCGTTCATGGGCGGCCCCAGGGTACGTGCGTTCGAAGATGCCGCGGCGAAGCATTTCAGCGTCAGACATGCAATCGCCGTCAACTCGTGGACCTCAGGCCTGATCGCGGCAGTCGGCGCGATTGGCCTTGAACCCGGCGACGAGGTCATCACAAGCCCCTGGACCATGGTCGCGACGGCCACGGCCGTGCTGCATTGGAACGGCATCCCGGTGTTCGCCGACATCGACCCGCAAACCTTCAACATCGATCCAGCCAGCGTCGAGAAGCTCATCACGCCGCGCACGCGCGCGATCATGGCGGTCGACATCTTCGGCCAGTCCTGCGACATACGTGCGCTGCGCGACATCGCCACGCGCCACAAGCTCAAGCTGCTCTGCGACACCGCGCAGTCGCCCGGCGCGACCTACTATGGCAAGGCCACCGGCACCTTGGCCGACATCGGCGGCTTCAGCCTCAATTACCACAAGCACATCCACTGCGGCGAAGGCGGTATCCTGGTCACAGAAGACGATCGTTACGCCGAGCGCCTGCGATTGATCCGCAATCACGCGGAAGCGGTGATCGACAGCAACGATCCGCACGAGCTCTCGAACATGCTCGGCTACAACTTCCGGCTCGGCGAGATTGAGGCCGCGATCGCGACCGAGCAGCTCAAGAAGCTCGGCCCCAATATCGAAGGCCGCCAACGCGTCGCAGCGCAGTTCAATGCCGGGCTGGCGGCCCTGCCCGGCCTCACGACGCCGCGCGTCGCAGACGGCTGCACCCATGTCTATTACGTCTACGGCATGACGCTCGACACGGCCGCACTCGGCGTGCCGCGCGAAAAGATCGTCGCGGCGCTGCGCGCCGAAGGCCTGCCGGGCATCATGAGCGGCTACCAGAACGTCCACCTCTATCCGCTGTTCCAGAACCGCATCGCCTATGGCAGCCAAGGCTTCCCATGGAACTCTCCGTATTGCGAGCGCGAGATCAGCTACGCGCGCGGCATCTGCCCGGTCGCTGAAAGGCTGCACGCCGAGACCTTCATGGGTATCAACATCTGCCTCAATGACTACTCGGCCGACGACGTCAGGATCGTGATCAGTGCGTTCGAGAAGGTCTGGAACAATCTCGACGCACTGCGCGCGGCGGCCTGAGTTCGTCCATGCCCGAGCTTTTGATCGAAGGCGCAAAGGTTGCCCTGCGGCGCTTCAGCGCTGGCGACATCGGCGACGATTACCTCGGCTGGCTCAACGACCCGCTGCTGATGCGCTACAGCAACCAGCGCTTCGCGCACCACAACCGGCAAAGCAGCCTGCGCTACCTTGCGTCATTCGAAGACTCTCCGAATTTCTTCTTGAGCGTGCGCGACCGCGCCAACGACCGACTGCTCGGCACCATGACCGCCTATGTTTCGCCGCACCACGGCACGGCCGACATGGGCATCCTGATCGGTGCAGCAGAAGCACGCGGCCGCGGCGTCGGGCTTGACGCATGGTGCACCCTGATGGCCTGGCTACTCGCCAAACAGGGCCTGCGCAAGGTCACGGCCGGCACCCTGGCCTGCAATACCTCGATGCTCAGGCTTGTCCACGACTCAGGCATGGAGGCCGAGGGTGTGCGCCGACAGCAGGAAATCGTCAATGGCGCACCGCAGGACATCCTGTACTTCGCGCGGTTCCGCGATGCTTGAACTGGCTGAACCGGTCGCCGTGGTCTGTCACGATGCCGGTGCGGCCAACATCATCCTGGCCACGCTGCGCGCCGAGCCGGACCGGTTGTATCTGCCGGTAATGCAGGGGCCGGCAGCCGCGCTCTGGCAAGCCAGCGGTTTGGCACCAGCGTGCACGCTGCCACTCAAGACCGCGCTGGCCGGCGCCGGCTCATTGCTCAGCGGTACCGGATGGGCCAGCGATCTCGAACACGAGGCCAGACGCTGTGCCAAAGCCAGCGGGCTGCCCAGCGTTGCGGTCATCGACCATTGGGTCAATTACGCCGAGCGTTTCGAACGCGCAGGCGAACAGGTGCTGCCCGACGAGATCTGGGTCGGCGATGCCGATGCACTCGCTATCGCCGCGCGTACCTTCGCTGGCACGCGCCTGCGGCAGATTCCGAACCTCTACCTCAGCCAGCAGATCGCCGCGATCGCCGCGCCTGCCCCCAGCCAAGCCGGCCACATCCTTTATGTGCTGGAACCGATACGCTACAGCTGGCGCGGCGCGACCCAGGCCGGGGAGTTCGAGGCACTCGATTATTTTCTCGCTAACCTCGACCGGCTCGGCGAACGGCGCGATTGGTCGATACGTCTGCGCCCGCACCCGTCCGACAGGGCTGGAAAATACGATGATTGGCTGAGCCGGCAGCCAGGCTTCGATATCGCGCTCGACGATTCGCCGAATCTGGCTGCGGCGATAGGCTGGGCAGAATGGGTGGCGGGCTGCGAAACCACGGCGTTGGTGATCGCGCTCGGCGCCGGGCGCAAGACCCTCTCGACCTTGCCGCCGGCGGCGCCGCCGTGCCGCCTGCCGCAGGCCGGCCTGCGGCATCTGCGCGAACTCTCGGCGCCGCCCTAAACCGGCGCGGTCGGCGTCATCAGCCCGTGCGCGCCAGCCTCGGCGATAAACCGGAACAGCAGCGGATCGTTGTACCGGCGCGCCACCAGCTGCAGACCGAATGGTAGGCCGGCCGGCGACGAGAATACCGGCGCGCTGACGGCTGCCAGTTGCGTCAATGTCCACATGAGCGCCGAGTCGGGCGCCTCCTCCTGCTCTCGTGGCGGCGCCTCACCGGCCGTGCTCAGGGTCACAACGATATCGGCATCGGCAAAAAAATCGTCCATGTCGCGCACCATCGCGACCTGCTCGGCAAGCGCGGCCTGGTACTCGGCCGGTGTCACAAGCTGGCCGGCCGTGATGAGCCGGTTCATGACCGGCGAGATCAGCTCGGCACGCTTGAACTCCTCTTGAAAATAATAGGCCAGCGCCTTGTTGTAGATGGTCTCGTGCACGACATGCGAACGCGCCATCGAGGCGGGCAGCGCTGCCTCGCGCAGTTCGAAGCGCGGATGCGCGGCAAGCCGCGCACACCAAGCGTCGAAGGCCTCGGTCGCGTAAGCCGGCGCATGGCGCCACACATGCGGCCGGACCAGCGCGACCTTCCAAGGCCGGCCCTCAGGCGCGGCCTGACGCGCCGCGTCGCCGAGCGCCGCGTCGCTGATCGGGAAGTTGCGACCATGCACGCGCAGAGCGTCGAACACCGGTTCGAGGTCGGCCGCGTGATTCACAAAAAACCCGACGCTGTCGAGGCTGTCGGTGGTCTTCAGGATCCCCGTGCGCGGCACCAGGCCGAACGAGGGCTTGCAACCCCAGATCCCGCAAAAACTCGCGGGCCGGATAATCGAGCCGGCGGTCTGCGTCCCGAGCGCGACCGGCGCCATGCCCGAGGCCACTGCAACGGCCGAACCGCTCGACGAAGTGCCCGGCGTGCGGTCGGCCGCGTGCGGGTTGATCGTCTTGCCAAGCGAGTGCACGGCAAACTCGGCCGTCACCGTCTTGCCCGGCACGATTGCACCGAGACGCTTGATGTCGTAGAGCACGCGCGCGTCGTTGCCGGGCGTGAAGCCCTTCCAAAGCGCACTGCCCATCTGGGTCGGAAAGTCGGCCGTGTTGAAGATGTCTTTGACGGCGAACGGTATACCCTCGAGCGCGCGCGGCGCCTCGCCGGCGCGCAGGCGCTCGGTCGCGGCCTGCGCTTGCGCGAGGAACAACGCCTCGTCGAAACACTCCCACGCGTGGTAGCGCGGTTCCTGCTCACGATAGGCTTCGATGTAGTGCCGTGCCACGTCGAGCGGCGTCAGGCTGGCGTCGCGGTAGCCCTGCAGGATCGCGGCAATGCTTGGCAGACGGCCGTTCATGGGCCAGCCTTGTCGTCGGCCGGGGCCTGTGGGACGGCGGTTTCGGCCTGCACCTTCTCGATGAGCTGCTGCGGATGTGGCACGAGTTTTTCCTCGTTCGGTGACGATTTCGGATAGATCGGGATCACCACGTTCTTGAGCTCCGGCCGTCGATGGCCCTCCATCGTCGCGTGAAACTCCTCTTCGGTCATGCCCGTGATCTTGAGGTAATAGTCGAGGCCCTCGGGACGCACGCCGTCGTTGTCGCGAATCAGCTGCCAAGCCTCGTCGCGGCTCAGCAGGCCGGCGCGTACGTCGACACTCGAATGAAAGGTCGCCCGGCCATAACCGCGCTTCAGGTAATTGGCGTAGTCGTGCACACCGGGCATGATGCACTCGGCACTTTTGTAGCGTTTGTACGAGCCCTCGATCTGCGTCTCACGCCAGCCATAGACATCGCGCACGAACTCGGTCTGGCGTTCGTCGTCCCAGAAGATGTAGTCACCGAGATGGATACCATAGACGCCAACGCGCTCGCACTCCTCGGCCGAGGGCACGTTGAATGGGTAGAGGTCACGCTCGCTGAGATCATCGCGCACCATCTGGTCGGGCCGTAGCTTGGCCGAAACCTTCGTGAAGTACTCGCGGTCGAACTTACGCACCGGGTTTTTATACGAGGCGCGGCCCGAGCTTTCGGCGATCGACTCGCCCCAGACCAGCAGCGGAATATTGAAGCGCACGGCGGCCTGCAGCGGAAACGCACCGACGCCGGCGTGGCAATGCCAGCACGAGTCGCCAATGCCAGCAAGGGAATGCTTGGCGATGCGGTTCACCAGGCTGCGGTTGGGCGTGAACATGATGTGGTCCACGTTGAACTGCTCCAGCGAGTTCTGCAGGTTGTACCAGCCGGTTTCGCTATACCAGTTGTGGCTGAAGGTCACCGCCAGCGGCTTCATGCCGTAGATCTTGGTCAACACATGGAGCTGGAAAGTGCTGTCCTTGCCACCGCTGATCGGGATGATGCAGTCGTAGTTGTTGCCGGCCTGAGCCTTGGCGGCCTCCAGCGTAGCGCGCAGGTCGCGCTCGCGCTCAGCCCAGTCGATATGGATCTTTTGCTCCGCCGACTGACAGGCCTGGCAAACACCCAGCTCGTCGAACACCACGCCTTCCTGGGTCTGCGGCACGCAGCAGCGCACGCAATACTGGAGTTTCGGGAACGGCTTGTCCGCATGCGCATTCTTTTCGTCGGTGTACACGGTGAAGGTCGAAGGTCGTCCCTGGAAAGGTGGTTTGAAGCTGCTCATGGCGTTCTCGCAGTTTGATCTAGGACTTTTTTTCCATCAAAAACCAGTTGATATCGTCTTGCGGAAAAACCGGGTCATTGCGGTAGGCGAAGCCGTAGTCGACAAGTTTCAGGTCGCTGTAGGCCTGCAACATTTCGCCGCAAAAATCGCGCTTGAACAGTTTGCCCGCATGACCTCGGTAGCTGATTTCGACCGGTGTAGGGCTGTAATACTCGGCAAGCAGGATATAGCGCCCAGCACTGCGGTACATCGCATCGTAAACGGCCGGCAAAAACTCCGGATTAATGTGGATCAATACAGTCTTGATCAGCACCAGGTCATAGATCCGCGGCGGCTCGAAGTCGAGGATCGACTGCTGGAAAATATGCTCCGCCGGAATATGATGCGCGAGTCGCGCGACCGCCTCGGGATTGATCTCGATGCCGAAATGCAGCTGCCGCGGGTACAACAGCTGCAGTGCGCGGAGGTTCATGCCGACATTGGCGCCGAACTCGATGCAGCTCTCAACACCCGCAGCGTGGCGCAGCGCCTTGGCAAAAAAATCGAGATTGGCGCCTAGCAATACATCGCCAACATTGCGGTCTATGTATTCGGTTCCAAACTCTCCGGCCCAGAAGGCTTCCTGCTCGGTTTTATAAGTCATGTCTGTCCTGTGCGCGGAGCGCGCTTCAATAAGTTCTCGATCACGGAAACCACGCGCGGCGTCGCGGCGCCGGGCGGGGGAAAAGCGCTCCGGTCGACGCGACGGCCAGGCGGCCGGTCAATCACGGAGACAAGCTCATCAAGCGAGGCGATGCCCTCGCCGAGACCCAGCACCCCGTAGTCGAAATCGAAGTTGATAACCATCGGCGAAAAAGACAATGTCAACAGGCGCTTGCCAATCAGCGCGGCCTCGAAACCGACGGTGCTGGTCTGCACCAGCACCATATCGGCGGCATGCAGCTGTGGCTGGAGCCTGTCCGTCGCCGGGTTGCTGAAATAGATACGAGGATGCGGCGCCGGCAATGGAAACAGGTGGTATTGATTGGGATGGTAGCGAATCAAGAGCGCGGCATCCGGATGGCTCTCGACCCATTGGCGCAGGCGCCCCTCAACCAACATACCCAGCCCGGTACCGCGGTAACAGTCGTCGACATTGGGCGCATCCTCCTCGAGGTTGCCAGCCCACATGAGCACGCGGCAATGCTCCCAGCCCAGGGCTTCGCGCAGTTTCCGGCCCGCTTCAGCGTTCGCCGTGTCAAACATCGCGTCGTAGGCCGGACAGCCGGTCACCTCGATGCGCGCGGCGTCCACGCCGGCCGCCGCGAGATTGTGTTTGACGAACTCCGAAAGCACTGTGATGCGGTCGGCATAGACCGACTGTCGCAGGAAATTGTCGTGCGGCAGCGCGAACAGGTCCATCATCGTCAGCGCCGGGATGCCGCGCGCGACGGCCGCCTCGATCGCGGCCTGCTCCGAACGTGGCGAACTGGTGCTGACGACGAGTGCCGGCTTCAAATGATCAATGACCTTGCCGATGAAGTTCAGCGGCAGGAAACCGCGCCGGCCCATCAGCGCGTATTTTTCGGCAGCGCCAGCCTCGCCGAAGCTGTCGACCCATTCGGCATAGTTGATGCCAAGGTAGCAAACGCTCTCGTCTTCGTCGACATCGGGATGGCAGTTGCCGTCCAGCAGCGTCCGCCCATAGGCCATGACGCGCGGCAGGTCAACCAGGGCGGTGAAGTCCTGGTAGCCGACCGGCGTGAAACCGAGCCGCACGGCCTGGCGGTAGCCAAGGGTCAGAGCCATCACCACGCAGGGCACGCCGCGCGCCTCGAGCGCCCTGACGACCGGCGCAACCTTGGCGATGTGGCCATTGCCGTAGGTCACGAAGAGCACGCCGCCGCCGGCCGCACCCGCTTGCGCCTGCGTCTTCATGCGGCGTGCTCCCAGAGCGCCAGCGCGGCGATCGCGCGCAGCTCACGCGTGTGGTTGGCCGTGCCCTGGCGGTGCGCCTCGAGCAACGCCGTGATGCGCGCGCCGTCGAACACTCGGCCCAGCAGTTCACTGCCCTGCAGGGTCTCGCGCAGCCACAGGTAACTCGCGTCGCGGAACCACTCCCCCACCGGCACCGTGAACATCTGCTTCCTGCGGTAGGCCAGGTCCTCGCCGATCAGCGGCACCGCGGCCTTCTTGTACCAGTGCTTCTTGTCGCCGCTGGCCATGTCGAGCTTGGTCGCGCCGCGCGAGCGGAAGGCGAACTCCATCATGCGCCAGTCCAGGAACGGCGTGCGCGCCTCGATGCTCACGGCCATGCCCATGCGGTCGGGCTTGACCAGGTTGTTGCCCGAGAGCAGCAATTGCATGTCGAGGTACAGCGCCTGATTGATGCGGTCGAAATGGCCGGCTTCGTCGAACCAGGGCCGGGCCGCCATCTCGAAGCTGTCGATGTCTCTGAGCTGCGCCGCCAGCTCGGGCCGGTACAGGGCCAGCTTGGCCTGCGGGCTGAACAGCGAGATCGAGTCGAAATAGCCGCGCTGAAAGGCTGCGGCATCGAGCACCCCGGCGCCGGGCCGGGCGAACCAGGCCGCGTACTTGTCGTAGCCCGCGAACAACTCGTCGCCGCCGTCCCCTGTCAGCACCACCTTCACGTGTTTGGCCGCCAGCTCACTCACGCGCAGCGTCGGCATGAAGGAGGCGTCGCCATGCGGCTGGTCCAGGTGGTACAGCACCTGGGGCCAGCGGGCCAGCATGTTGAGTTCGGCCACCTCCATGGTGTGGTCGCAGCCGAAGCGCCGCGCGGCCTCGGCGGCGAAGGCCGATTCGTCGTAGCGCGGGTCTTCGAAGCCGATGCAGAAGGTCTTCACCGGCTCCTTCACGTGGCGCGCCATCAGGCCGACGATGGTGCTTGAATCGACGCCGCCCGAGAGAAAGGCACCCCAGGGCACGTCGGCGCGCAGGCGGATGCGGGTCGCGTCGTCGAGGATGGCCATGAACTCCTCGGCCCATTCGCCAAAACCGTGGTCGCGCTCGTGCTGGTCGGCCAGGCTCCACCAGCGCTGCGTCTGCACGCCGCTGCGCGTGAATTTCATCCAGGTGCCGGGCATCACATGCCGGATACCCTGATGGATGGTCCAGGGCGCGGGAATGTAGTTGAACGTGAGGTAGTGGTGGATTGCTACCAAATCGATAGCACTCTGTGACCGCTGCGCCTGGACTATGGGCAGAATCGCCTTGATTTCCGAGGCAAACACCGCGCGCCGGCCGTCGTCGGCCACGTACAGCGGCTTGACACCGATGCGGTCGCGGATCAGGTACATCGCGTCCTCGCGCGCATCGTCGATGGCGATCGCGAACATGCCGTTGAGCTTGCTCACGAAGCCGATGCCCTCGCGCTCGTACAGCCGCAGGATCACCTCGGTGTCCGACGCGGTCTTGAGCCGCACGCCCTGGCGGCGCAGCTCGTCCGCCAGTTCGATGTAGTTGAATATCTCGCCGTTCTGCACCACGGCCACCCGGCCGTCGTCGCTCACGAAAGGCTGGTGGCCGCCGCCGATGTCGATGATGGACAGGCGCCGGTTGCCGATGGCCACGCCGCGCTGCGGCTGATGCCAGATGCCTTCGTCGTCCGGGCCGCGATGCAACAGTTTCTGCGCCATCACGCCCAGCGCCGCGTCGGCCAGCGGCTCGCGCGCCCGGTCCCAGTAGCCAAAGATGCCGCACATGGTCAGTTGCTTCCTTTGCCCGAGAGGCGGCCGACGGTCCACACCATGATCCTCAGGTCGAACCAGACCGAGGCTTCGCGCGTGTAGCGCAAGTCCATCTCCAGCCGCTGTTGCGGCGTCGCGGCAGAACGCAGCAGCGCCTGCGCCAGCCCCGTGATGCCGGGCCGCACGCTGCAGCGCTGGACCCAGTCGGCGTCGCTGTAGAGCGCGCGCTGGGCCGGCACGTCGGGCCGGGGACCGACCAGGCTCATGTCGCCCTTGAGCACGTTGATGATCTGCGGCAGCTCGTCGATGCTGGTACGGCGGATGAAGCGCCCGACGCGGGTGATGCGCGGGTCGTTGTCCGCCGTGAAATAGGGGCCGATGGCGGCGGCGTTCTTCACCATGCTGCGGAACTTGAGCATGCCGAACTCGCGCCCGTGCAGGCCCAGCCGGGTCTGGCGGAACAGCACGGGCAGGCCGCTCTCCAGCGCAATCGCCAGCGCCGCGGCCAGCAGCACCGGGCTGAGCAGCAGCAGCGCCGCCAGAGAAAGCACCACATCCAGCAGGCGCTTCATGCGTCGGCCTCCATGCGCGCGGCGATGCCCTCGATGGTGGCGTTCACGCGGGCCCGGTCGGCCTCGATCTGGGCGGCGCTGCGTTCGGCCAGCTCGCGCTCGGCGGCGCGCAGCACGGCCACCTCCTGCTCGAACGGCGCGGCGGCGTCGCTGCGGTGGAAGGTGCGCGACAGGATCACGGCCTGCGAGCCCAGCCGCAGGTGCTCGCCCAGCACGTCGCGCCCGGGCAGCAGCCCCTCGTCCAGCCGCGCGATGCCGCCGAAGCCGAAGCGCAGGCCCTGCGCCCGCGCCGCCCGCGCCACGCGCTCCACCAGGCCGTCGGCCAGCGGCTCGAACATGAAGCGGCAGCCCAGCGACAGGTGCAGGTCGTTCAGCCCGACGAACACCTCGGCCAGGCCGGGCGTGGCGATCCAGTCGTCGAGCGTCTGCAGCGCCGCGGCCGTCTCCAGCAGCGGCACGATGGGCGCGCGGCCGGCCACGAGGCCGGAGAAGGCCCGCAGTTCGTCGGCCGAGGTGAACATCGGCAGCATCAGCAGGTCGGCGCCCTGCGCCAGCACCGCGTCCACTTCGGTTTTCGTTGCAGGGTTCAGGGGATTGACGCGCACCATCAGCCGGGAGCGCGTCAACACCGCCTTGATGCGGCCCACGTCGTCCAGCTGGTGCGCACTGATGAAGGTGTTGCGGCCGGCCTGGCGCTCGGCCTTGCCCAGGCGCTCCAGGTCCACGAACAGGCGCAGGCCCTCCAGCGCATCGCAGCGGCGGGCGAATTCGGGGTCGTTGGTGATTTGAAGCAGCTCGATCATGGGGGGCCCGACAGCAGTGGGCGATTATCGCCGCAGCGCCGCGCGCAGCACCGGGCTGGCCAGCGCCGCGGCCCCCGCCACGCCGGCCGCCACCAGCACAGCGGCGGCCAGCCCGGCCGGCCCCTGGAAGCCCGCAAAACGCGTCGAGAGGCCGCCCGCCAGCAGCACCAGGGCCCCGGGCACCAGCCCGGCCCGCCAGGGCAGCCAGGCCCGCGCCTCGGGCCGGCGCCAGGCCATGGCGGCCAGCACCAGCAGCGCCACGGCGGCCAGCACGGCATTGAGCAGTTGCATCAGCTGCGCCCCATCGTGCCAGCCCAGGCCGCCGGCCAGCGCCAGCACGCCGAGGGCCGCGGCATAGGCCCACACGGCCGCCTGCATGCGGCCCTGCGTGGCCAGCACGGTCAGCCCGACGGCGATCAGGGCCTGCGGCAGCAGCCCCCAGGCGCCCACCGCGCCCCAGGCCGCCACGCGCGCCACGGCGGCGGGGTCCATGCGGCCCCAGCCGAACAGCAGCTGCGCCACCGCCGGCGCGCCCAGCAGCAGGGCCGCGGCCGCGGCGCAGGCCAGGGTCCAGGCCAGCGCGAAGGCGCCGCGCACGGCGTCGCCCGCGTCCTGCCGCTGGGCCAGCGCGCGCGTGATGGCCGGGAACGCCAGGCTGGCCACGAGCTGGATCGCCAGCACCAGCGGCAGCTCGACCAGCTTCCAGGCGTAGTTGAAGGTGGCCAGCGCGCCCTCGCCCGCCTGCGAGGCCAGCGAGCGCGCCAGGAACGGCAGCGCCAGCGGCAGGCCCGCCGCCAGCACCGCCCAGAGCCAGACGGTGGCGGCCGGCAGCGGCTGCGCCACGGGCGCCGGCTCGCCGCCCGCGGCCGGGCTCACAGCCTGGGCAGAGGCTGCCCGCAGGCGCCAGCGCAGCCAGCCCAGCCGGGCCAGCATCGCCAGCAGCAAAAACAAGCCCAATCCGATGAGGGTCCAGGTGGGTTGGACATAGTTTGCTATGAAAAACAGAGCAGCAATGAGCAGTGCGTTGACCACCAGATTGGCCCCATACATGCCCAGAAAGTCACGCTCGTGTTGCAGGCGCGTCACCCACAGCGCGGCCAGCAGTGCCGCGGGCACAGCCAGCGCGCTCCAGACCAGGCCGGCCGCCGCCTGCGGCTGCAGCGCGGGCGGCAGGCCGCCCGCGAGCAGGCGCACCGCCGGCGCCTGCAGCAGCCACAGCGCCAGGGCCAGCAGCGCGCCGGCGCCCAGCAGCCAGTGCGCCACGCGGCGCTGCGTGCGGGCCTGCTGCGTTGGCGTCTGGTGGGCCCAGTGCGGCAGCAGCACATAGGCCAGCGCGCCGCCGGCCAGCAGGCTGGCCAGCCAGTCGGGCAGCGTCAGCATCAGCACCGCCGCATCGCCCAGCCCCGAGGTGCCGAAGGCGGCCGCCTGCGCGGACTCGCGCACCAGCCCCAGCACGCGGCTGGCCAGCAGCAGGACCAGCGACAGGGCTCCGGCTTTCAAGAACATGGCGCGGATTATCGAGGTGGGGCCACCCAAAACGGCAGGTGGAGCGGCAAAAACATAAAATTGCAGGTTTTGGCCCACGCGCCCGGCAACCCCGGCCCGCGCCCGGGCCTTCCGACCCTTCCAACACCGTGCCCCAACTCCATGTCTGACCACCACACTCCCAGCGCGCCCCAGGACGAGAACCAGCTGATCGCCGAGCGCCGGGAAAAACTCAAGGCCATCCGGGCCCAGGGCATCGCCTTCCCCAACGACTTCAAGCCCGCCGACCATGCCGCCGACCTGCTGGCCGCCCATGGCGGCAAGCCCACCGAACAGTTGGCCGAGGAAGGCACGGCGGCCACCATCGCCGGGCGCATGATGCTCAAGCGCGTGATGGGCAAGGCCAGCTTCGCCACACTGCAGGACGGCAGCGGCCGCATCCAGGTCTATGTGACGCGCGACGACGTGGGCGAGGAAGCCTATGCTGCCTTCAAGCACTGGGACCTGGGCGACATCGTGGCGGCCGAGGGCAAGGTGTTCAAGACCCGCACCGGCGAGCTCTCGATCCACGCCAGCCGCGTGCGCCTGCTGACCAAGAGCCTGCGCCCGCTGCCCGACAAGTTCCACGGCATGGCCGACCAGGAGCAGAAGTACCGCCAGCGCTATGTGGACCTGATCACCGACGAATCCGCGCGCCAGCGCTTCGCCGCGCGCAGCAAGGCCGTGAGCGCGCTGCGCGAGTTCATGGTGGGCCACGGCTTCCTGGAAGTGGAAACGCCGATGCTGCACCCGATTCCCGGCGGCGCCAATGCCAAGCCCTTCAAGACGCACCACAACGCGCTGGACCAGGAGATGTTCCTGCGCATCGCGCCCGAGCTGTACCTCAAGCGCCTGATCGTGGGTGGCTTCGAGCGCGTGTTCGAGATCAATCGCAGCTACCGCAACGAAGGCATCTCGGTGCGCCACAACCCCGAGTTCACGATGATGGAGTTCTACGCGGCCTACTGGAACTACCGCGACCTGATGGACTTCACCGAGACGCTGATCCGAGACGCCGCGCAGAAGGCCGTGGGCACGCTGCAGCTCAGCTACCAGGGCAAGCCGGTGGACCTGGCCCCGGCGTTCGAGCGCCTCACCATCCGCGAGGCCATCCTCAAGTACACCGAGGCCGGCGCCGGCGTGGACGACAGCGCCTGGCTGGTCAACGCGCTGAAGAAGCTGGGCCTGAACGAGGAGAAGAACAAGCTCTCCGTCCGCTCGCTGGCCAGCCTGCAGGTGCTGTACTTCGAGGAAACGGTGGAGGAAAAGCTCTGGCAGCCAACCTTCATCATGGAGCACCCGACCGAGATCAGCCCGCTGGCGCGCGCCAACGATGAGCGGCCCGAGGTGACCGAGCGCTTCGAGCTCTACATCACCGGCCGCGAATTCGGCAACGGCTTCTCGGAACTCAACGATGCCGAGGACCAGGCCGCGCGCTTTGCGGCCCAGGTGGCGGCCAAGGACAGCGGAGACGACGAGGCCATGTTCTACGACGCCGACTTCGTGCGCGCGCTCGAATACGGCATGCCGCCCACCGGCGGCTGCGGCGTGGGCATCGACCGCCTGATGATGCTGCTGACCGACAGCCCCAGCATCCGCGACGTGATCCTGTTCCCGGCGCTGCGCCGGGAAGCTTGAACTACCTCGCGGGCTACCAGGACAGCCTGCAGGCCCAGGTGCGGCAGTTGATCGAGCAGGACCGCCTGGGCGAGCTGCTGCTGAAGAAATACCGCGGCGGCCCGCACGGCATCCGCACCGACCGCGCGCTGTACGACTACGTGGTCGGCCTCAAGGCCGAGTTCCTGCGCAACGCCGAGCCGGTGGCCAAGGTCGCCTTCGACAACAAGCTCCAGATCATCCAGCAGGCGCTGGGCACGCACACCACGGTCTCGCGGGTGCAGGGCAGCCGGCTCAAGTCCAAGCGCGAAATCCGCATCGCCGCGCTGTTCCGCGAAGTGCCGCTCGAATTCCTGCGCATGATCGCCGTGCACGAGTTGGCCCACCTCAAGGAGCGGGAGCATGGCAAGGCGTTCTACCAGCTGTGCACCTACATGGAGCCGGACTACCACCAGCTCGAGTTCGACGTGCGCCTGTACCTGACGCACCTTGATCTGGCCGGCCCGCTGGCATGGCCCGATCCGGCCCGGCCCCAGGGGGCGGCACTCAGGGAATGAGCCCGAGCGCGTGCAGGTAGGCCGGCTGCGTCATCAGGGCCTCCCACTCGGGCGCCTGGGCCGTGGGCAGCAGCGCCTGGCGGCGCTGCTCGCTGGCCTCGGCGGGCTGCCACAGGCCCTTGAGCTGCGCCTCGGCCAGGCCGTCGAGCAGTTCGTCCACCGCCCTGCCCTCGCCCAGGCTCTGGTTGCACAGCAGCACCAAGTCGCAGCCGGCGGCCAGCGCGGCCACGCCGGCTTCGGTGTAGCTGACCTCGCGGCCGTCGAGGCGGCGCGCGCCGGCCATGCTCAGGTCGTCGCTGAAGACCGTGCCGCCAAAGCCCAGGCGGCCACGCAGGATGTCGTTGAGCCAGCGGCTGGAAAAGCCCGCGGGCCGCGCGTCCACCTTGGGGTAGATCACATGCGCCGGCATCACGCTGGCCAGTGAGCTGTTGAGCCAGCCGTAGGGCGCGGCGTCGTCGGCCAGGATGGCCTTGAGGCTGCGGCGATCGACCGGGATGTCGGTGTGCGAGTCGGCCTTCACGAAGCCATGGCCGGGAAAATGCTTGCCGCAGTGGGCCATGCCCGCCTGCAGCAGGCCGTGCATCAGGCTCTTGGCCAGCAGCGCGGCCACGCGCGCATCGCGGTGGAAGGCGCGGTCGCCGATCACGCCGCTCTCGCCATGGTCGAGGTCAAGCACCGGCGTGAAGCTGAAGTCCACGCCGCAGGCGCGCAGCTCGGCCGCGAGCACATAGCCGCAGGCGGTGGCGGCGTTGGTGGCCTGCAGGGCGTCCTTCATCCACAGCTCGCCCAGTGCGCGCATCGGCGGCAGGTGGGTGAAGCCGTCGGTGCGAAAACGCTGCACCCGGCCGCCTTCGTGGTCCACGCAGATCAGCAGGTCGCGGCGCACGGCCTTGATTTCGGCGCACAGCGCGCCCAGCTGGGCGCGGCTGCTCCAGTTGCGGCCGAACAGGATGACACCGCCGGTCAGCGGGTGCGCGAGGCGGCGGCGGTCGGCCGCGCTCAGGCTCAGGCCGGCGACGTCGAGGATCAGGGGGGCGTGTTGGCTCATGTCGGGGGGTCTTTCTGTTCCACGACGACAAAGCTCGCCGCGTAGTCGGTTTCGTCGGTCACGCTCACCTGCGCGCTCAGGCCCCGGGCCTCGAACCAGGCTTTGAGGCCGCCATGCAGCACGAGGACGGGCTGGCCGCTGGCCAGCTTGCTGATTTCGCACAGCCGCCAGCTCATGGGCATGCGCATGCCCAGCCCGATGGCCTTGCTGAAGGCTTCCTTGGCGGAAAAGCGCGTGGCCAGGTAGCGCACGCCGCGCTCGGGCCAGCGCTGGCTGCGCGCCTGGAACACGGCCAGCTCGGCGTCGCTGAGGATCCTGGCCGCAAAGCGCTCGCCATGGCGCTCCAGGCTGGCGCGGATGCGCCGCACGTCGCAGATATCGGTGCCAATCCCGTAAATCATGAGCCAAATCGGCCCGAGGTCCAGGTGCAGTGGTCCTCGGCAGCTATTCTTTTCATAGCGCCGCGGCGTCGATGCAGCGCAGGTAGTCCTGCACCGTGGCGGCGTAGCCGAGCTCCAGCGCGTCCGCAATCAGCGCATGGCCGATCGAGACCTCCTGCACGCCGGGCACGGCGCGCAGGAAGTCGGTGAGGTTGCGCCGGCTCAGGTCGTGCCCGGCGTTCAGCCCCAGGCCCGCGGCCTGCGCGGCGCGCGCGGCGGCGGCGAACTGCGCCAGCACCGCGGCCTGCTGCGGCGTGCCCCAGTCGGTGGCATAGGGCTCGGTGTAGAGCTCCACGCGGTCGGCGCCCACGGCGCGGGCAGCGGCCATGGCGGCGGGGTCGGCGTCCATGAACAGGCTCACGCGCACACCCAGGGCGCGGCATTCGTCGATCAGCGGGCGCAGCCGGCCGGCATCGGCGGGGAAGCTCCAGCCGTGGTCGCTCGTGAACTGGCCTTCGCTGTCGGGCACGAAGGTGACCTGCTGCGGGCGCAGCTCGCGCACGAAGTCCATCAGGTTGTGGAACGGGTTGCCCTCGATGTTGAACTCGGCCTGGGGCCAGTCCTTGAGCAGCGCCGCCAGCTCGCGCACGTCCTGCGCGCGGATGTGGCGCGCATCGGGCCGCGGGTGCACGGTGATGCCGTGCGCGCCGGCTTCCAGGCACAGGGCAGCGGCCCGGGTGACGCTGGGAATGCCCAGGTGCCGCGTGTTGCGCACCAGGGCCACCTTGTTCAGGTTGACGGAAAGGGCGGTGGTCATAGGTTTTGCAGGTCCATCATCATCTGCCGCGTGCGCAGCGTGCTCACCCCGCAATGGTAGTGCAGCAGGGTGCGAAGCTGGGGCCGCAGCCCGGCCACCACCTCGGCGCAGGCCCGCAGGGTGGCGCTGAACGGCGCCTCGTCGTCCAGCGCCTGCTGCAGCGCGCGCCACTGCGCGCCGCTCAGGCTGGCACGGTCGTCCTGGTGCGCCGCGCGCAGGCCGCCCTCGGGCACCAGGCAGTAGGCCGCGGCCGCGTCGAGGGGGCCCAGCGTCATGGTCTGGGCGTCCAGCACCGGCAGCAGGCCGATCTCGCGCAGCAGCAGCAGCTCGAAGGCGCGCAAGGCCGGCTGCAGGGCCTCGCCATGCTCCGAGGCCAGCACCTGCACCGCGCGGGCGTAGGCGTCGAACAGCGCGGGGTGCGGGTCGTCGCGCGCCAGCAGGCGCAGCAGCAGTTCATTGAGGTAATAGCCCGACAGCAGCGCGTCGCCGGTCGGCATCACGTGGCCGCCCATCCACTCGGCGCCCTTGAGGGTGCGGATCTCGGCATCGCCGCCGAAGGCGACGTGCAGCGGCTGCAGCGGCAGCAGGATCGGGCGGAAGTTGGAGCTGGGCCGCTTCGCGCCCTTGGCCACCAGCGCGACGCGGCCGTGGTGGCGGGTGAAGACCTCCAGGATCAGGCTCGATTCGCTCCAGTCGTAGCGGTGGAGCACGTAGGCGGGTTCGTCGGCGATGCGCTTGGCAGCCATCGGGTCACTTCACACCAGATGGATGGCTGACGACTCCCGCCGGACGGGCACCCAAGCCAAGGCTCATTCCCCAACCCGGCCCGCGCAGCGCGGCCCGTTCGGGAGACGCCGCGGAACTGGCTGGGCCAGGCCGCTGGCGTCGCCCCCTTGCAGGGGGGAGGCGAAGCGACACGCAGTGCGCGCAGCCTGGGGGTGGGCCCTATTCATAGCCGAACGACCGCACCCGCGCCTCATCGTCGGCCCAGCCCGAGCGCACCTTGACCCACAGCTCCAGGAACACCTTGGCATCCATGAGCTTTTCCAGTTCCTGGCGCGCCTCGGTGCCGATGCGCTTCAGGCGCTCGCCCTTCTCGCCAATCACCATGGCCTTGTGGCCGTCGCGCTCGACGATCAGGGTGGCGGCGATGCGCACCATGCGGCTGGCGGTCTTGCCCGGCTCTTCCTCGAACTTGTCGATCACTACGGTGGAGGTGTAGGGCAACTCGTCGCCGGTCAGGCGGAACAGCTTCTCGCGGATGATCTCGCTGGCCAGGAACTTCTCGCTGCGGTCGGTCAGCTCGTCCTCGGTGTGCCACCAGGGCTGCTCGGGCAGGTATTTCTCGCAGATGCCGAACAGGCGCTCGATGTCCTTCGCGTTCTTGGCCGACATCGGCACGAACTCGGTGAACGCATGGCGCTCCTGCATCGACTTGAGCCAGGGCGCGATCTCGGCGCGGCGGTGGATGTTGTCGAGCTTGTTGGCGATCAGCAGCGTGGGCGTGCCGCCCTTGAGCAGCGACAGCACCTTGGCGTCGCCCAGCGTGAAGCTGCCGGCCTCCACCACGAACAGGATCAGGTCCACGTCGCCCACCGCGCCCACCACGGTCTTGTTGAGCGAGCGGTTGAGCGCATTGCCGTGGCGCGTCTGGAAACCCGGCGTGTCGACGAACACGAACTGCGTCTGCCCCACCGTGCGGATGCCGGTGATGCGGTGGCGCGTGGTCTGCGCCTTGCGCGAGGTGATGCTGATCTTCTGGCCCACCAGCGCGTTCAGCAGGGTCGACTTGCCCACATTGGGCTTGCCGACGATGGCCACCAGGCCGCAGCGCCGGCCTGCCACCGTTTCACCAGCATTCTCGCCGGAGGTCGGCACCGGCTGGTCGTTTGTCGCTACAGTTTTCGTAGCATCCATCATTTGACTTTCGTTTTCAGGGCCAGCAGCATGGCGGCGGCCGCGGCCTGTTCGCCCGCGCGCCGCGAGCCGCCAATGCCGCGCTCGGTGGCGCCCAGTTCGGGAATGACGCACTCGACGTCGAAGGTTTGCTTGTGAGCCGCCCCCAGCGTGGCCACCACGCGGTACGTGGGCAGCTTCATCTTGCGCCCCTGCAGCCATTCCTGCAACTCGGTTTTCGGGTCCTTGGCGGTGGCCGCCATGTGGGGGTTGATCTCGACCGCCTGGAACAGCCGGTGCACCAGCGCCTCGGCCGCGGCGTAGCCGGCGTCGAGGTAGACCGCGCCGATCAGGGCCTCCAGGGCATCCGCCAGGATCGAGGGGCGCTTGTTCCCGCCCGAGCGCGCCTCGCCCTCGCCCAGGCGCAGCACCTCGGACAGTTCCAGCCCCTCGGCCAGCCGGTGCAGCGTGTCCTGCTTGACGAGGTTGGCGCGCACGCGCGAGAGGTCGCCCTCGGGCAGCGAGCTCAGCCGCTCGTACAGCAGGCCGGCCACCGCGAGGTTCAGCACGGAATCGCCGAGGAATTCGAGGCGCTCGTTGTGGTCGGAGGAAAAGCTGCGGTGCGTCACGGCGCGCAGCAGCAGTTGCGGATCGGAAAACGCGTGCTGCAGGCGCGCCTGCAGCCCTGACAAGCCGACGCTCACGCTACTTGGAGCGCCCGCTGTATTTCAACAGCAGGTAGGCCGGGCCGGTCAGGTGGATCTCCCGGTTGTAGGCGAAGCTGACCACGATCCTGTCGCCGTCCTTGGTGACCTCGATGTCCTTGCCGGTGATGGACTTGATGTCGTCGATCGCGGCGGCCTTGTCGAACGTGCTGCGCACCTCCGCCACCGTGCTGCCTTCCTTGGCCTTGTTGACGGCCTTGAGCACGGCCTGGTATTCGAGCACGGTGGGGAACACCTGCGCCGCCACGACGCCGGTCACCGCCAGCACGCCGCCCACGAAAATCAGGCCGATGAAGGAAATGCCACGCTGCCTGGACTTGAGCTGAGATTTCATACGCTGCCTTTTTGCCGGAAAACCATCATTCGAATGATCCGATGCGCTTGAGGTTGCTGAAATTCATCCAGACGAGGAAGGCCTTGCCGACAATGTTCTTGTCGGGCACGAAGCCCCAATAGCGCGAATCCAGCGAATTATCGCGGTTGTCGCCCATCATGAAATACTGCCCCTCCGGCACCTTGCAGACCACGCCCTCGACACTGTAGCGGCAATTCTGCCGGTTGGGGAAGTCCTCCACCCCGGGAATGAAGGCCGGCCGCTCGTCGTCGTTGAGCAGGCGGTGCTTCCGGCCGCCCAGGTCTTCTTCGAACTGCTTGAAGTAGCGCATGGCGTCTTCGTCGAAGAAGTCGGGCACGGCGGTCTTGCTCACCGGCTGGCCGTTGATGGTGAGCTTCTTGTTCAGGTAGGCCACCTCGTCGCCCGGCAGGCCGACCACGCGCTTGATGTAGTCGAGGCTGGGCTTCGGGGGGTAGCGGAACACCACCACGTCGCCGCGTGCCAGCGGCGTGCCGTCGGTGATCTTGGTGTTGAGCACCGGCAGGCGCAGGCCGTAGGTGAACTTGTTGACCAGGATCAGGTCGCCCACCAGCAGCGTCGGGATCATCGAGCCGGAGGGAATCTTGAACGGCTCGAACAGGAAGGAGCGCAGCAGGAATACCGCCAGGATCACCGGGAACAACCCAGCCGTCCAGTCCAGCCACCAGGGCTGCATGATGAGGCGGCTCTTGGCCTGGGCGATGTCGCCGTCCACCTGGTTGATGCCCATGCGGGACAGCTCGGCGTGGCGCTGCGCCACTTCCTGCTCCAGCGCGGCGGCGGCCCGGCGGCGTTGCGGCAGGAAATGGAAACGCTCGGCCAGCCAGTAGGCTCCGGTCACCACGGTCACCAGGAACAGCAGCAGCGCGAAGTTGCCTTCCACGTAGCCGAAATACCAGGCCCCGGCGTAGCCGGCGAAGGCGGCGAGGATCAGGGAAGTCAGGATCTGCATCATCGGGCTCCCGGGGTTGCCGCGGCCTGGGCCTCGCGGCCCCTCGCGAGGGTTGTTGCGCTGTCGGGCCGCCGTGCGTCGCTCATCATTCTTCCACCTGCAAAATGGCCAGAAAGGCCTCCTGGGGCACTTCGACCGATCCGATCTGCTTCATGCGTTTCTTGCCTGCTTTTTGTTTCTCGAGGAGCTTGCGCTTGCGGCTGATGTCGCCGCCGTAGCATTTTGCCAGCACGTTCTTGCGCAGTGCCTTGATGGTTTCGCGCGCGATGATGTTGGCGCCGATGGCCGCCTGGATCGCCACGTCGTACATCTGGCGCGAGATGATCTCACGCATCTTGGCCACCACGGCGCGGCCGCGGTACTGGCTCTGGCTGCGGTGCACGATGATGGACAGCGCATCGACCTTCTCGCCGTTGAGCAGGATGTCGACCTTGACCACGTCGGACGCGCGGTACTCCTTGAACTCGTAGTCCATGGAGGCGTAGCCCCGGCTCACCGACTTGAGCTTGTCGAAGAAGTCCAGCACGATCTCGCCCAGCGGCAGCTCGTAGGTGAGCATCACCTGGCGGCCGTGGTAGGCCATGTTCATCTGCACGCCGCGCTTCTGGTTGGCCAGCGTCATCACGGCGCCCACGTAGTCCTGCGGCATGTACAGGTGCACGGTGACGATGGGCTCGCGGATCTCCATCATGCGGCCCTGGTCGGGCATCTTGGCCGGGTTCTCGACCATCATCACCTCGCCGTCGGCCTTGACCACCTGGTAGACCACGCTCGGCGCGGTGGTGATCAGGTCCTGGTCGAACTCGCGCTCCAGCCGCTCCTGCACGATCTCCATGTGCAGCAGGCCGAGGAAGCCGCAGCGAAAGCCGAAGCCCAGGGCCTGCGAGACTTCGGGCTCGTAGTGCAGCGAGGCGTCGTTGAGCTTGAGCTTCTCCAGGCTGTCGCGCAGCGCGTCGTACTGGTTCGCCTCGGTCGGGTAGAGCCCGGCGAACACCTGCGGCTGGATCTCCTTGAAGCCGGGCAGCGCCTCGGCCGCGGGGCCGGCGTTGTTGGGCAGCTTCTTCTCCAGCGTGACGGTGTCGCCCACCTTGGCGGCCTGCAGTTCCTTGATGCCGGCGATGATGTAGCCCACCTCGCCCGCTTCCAGCGATTCGCGCGGCTCGTTGCCCGGCGTGAACACGCCGAGGTTGTCGGCGTTGTAGGTCGCGCCGGTGGCCATCAGCTTGATGCGCTCGCCCTTGGCCAGGCGGCCGTCGACCACGCGCACCAGCATCACCACGCCGACGTAGCTGTCGAACCAGCTGTCGATGATCATCGCGCGCAGCGGATCCTGAGGATTGCCGCGCGGCGCCGGGATCTTGGCGACGATCGCTTCCAGGATCTCGTCGATGCCCATGCCGGTCTTGGCCGAGCAGGGAATCGCATCGCCCGCGTCGATGCCGATCACGTCCTCGATCTCGGCCTTGGCGTTCTCGGGATCGGCATTCGGCAGATCCATCTTGTTGAGCACCGGCAGCACCTCGACGCCGAGTTCGAGCGCGGTGTAGCAGTTGGCCACCGTCTGCGCTTCCACCCCCTGGCTCGCATCGACAACGAGCAGCGCGCCCTCGCAGGCCGACAGCGAGCGCGACACTTCGTAGGAGAAGTCGACGTGGCCCGGCGTGTCGATCAGGTTGAGGTTGTAGAGCTGGCCGTCGCGCGCCTTGTACTTGAGCGCGGCGGTCTGCGCCTTGATGGTTATCCCACGCTCTTTTTCGATGTCCATGGAGTCGAGCACCTGCTCTTCCATCTCGCGATCACTCAAGCCGCCGCAGCGTTGGATCAGCCGGTCCGCCAGTGTCGACTTGCCATGATCGATGTGCGCAATGATCGAAAAATTTCTGATGTGATTCATCAACGAGAACGCTTAAGTGATTGAATTAGATAGGAGCGCACAAGAAAAAAGGGCGCGTCGAGTAGTGACGCGCCCTAAACCAACAATCTATGGCAACTGCGATAGTTGGAGCTTCATTGTAGGCAAAAAGGCCCGGCAGTACAGCGCGGAAATCGGCTCGTTGGTGTTGTTGCAGCGCGGCAACATGGATTTTACTCACAGCTTATCAACAATTTTAGTGGGCAGTCTTTGGGACAACTTGTGGGTGATCTGTGGATCGCCGGTGGACGGATTGAAATCGTCTCGCATGGTGAACTCCGGTCGGATCCATATGCCGAAAATCACCTTTTCCAGACCCCGATTCTATCGAGATTTGTAGTTAATCGATTTTTAAGTTAGCGCATACAAACTTATGGCGGGCGCAGAGCGGCTCTGAAAATATTTTTTTGCACCGTCTTTTTCCCCCACCGCTCCCGTCAAAAAGCCCCAAACCCGAGTCCGGGCTGGGGCTTTGCGAACGGGTGCAACAGATTCAGCGCAGGGGGCGGATCAGCGCATACTGCGCCCACTCGCCGCGGCGGAACAGCACGTTGACGGCCTTGCTCTTGTCGATCTTGGCCACCGCCGCCTCGAACTCCTTGACGCTGTTGACCTCGGTGTTGGCGATCGCCACGATCACGTCGCCCTCGCGCAGGCCGGCGCGCGCGGCGGCATCGGCCGTGGCGTCCACCCTCACGCCGCCCTTGAGCTTGAGCTCCTTCTTCTGCGCATCGGTCAGGTCGCTCACCACCAGTCCCAGCGACTGGCCCGCTGCCGAGGGCTTGGGCTTGTCTTCCTTGTCGGCGGCCTTCTTCGCGGGCTTGTCGGGCTCGATCTCGGCGATGGTCACGCTCAGGTCCTTCGAGCCGCCGCGGCGGAACACCGTCAGCGTGCTCCTGGTCCCGGGCTTGGTGTTGCCCACCAGGCGCGGCAGGTCGGTGGCCTTGTCGATGGACTTGCCGTCGAACTTGATGATGATGTCGCCGGCCTCCACGCCCGCCTTCTCGGCCGGCGAGCCGCCCTCCACGCTGCGCACCAGCGCGCCCTGCGGCTTGCCCAGGCCGATGGACTCGGCCACGTCCTTGGTGACCTGGTCGATCTGCACGCCGATGCGCCCGCGCGTCACGCGCCCGCTGGCGCGCAGCTGGTCGCTGACGCGGATCGCCTCGTCGATCGGGATCGAGAACGAGATGCCCATGAAGCCGCCCGAACGCGAGTAGATCTGGCTGTTGATGCCCACCACCTCGCCGCGCATGTTGATCAGCGGCCCGCCCGAGTTGCCGGGGTTGATGGCTACATCGGTCTGGATGAACGGCAGGTAGTCGCCGGTATCACGCTGCTTGGCGCTCACGATGCCGGCCGTCACGGTGTTTTCCAGGCCGAACGGCGAGCCGATCGCCATGACCCATTCGCCGACCTTGAGGCGGCCGACGTCGCCGATCTTCACGGCCGGCAGGCCGCTGGCCTCGATCTTGACCACGGCCACGTCGGTGCGCTTGTCGAAGCCGACCAGCTTGGCACGGAACTCGCGCTTGTCGGGCAGCGTGACAACCATCTCGTCGGCCCCGTCCACCACGTGGGCGTTGGTCATGACGTAGCCGTCGGCCGTGAGGATGAAGCCCGAACCCACGCCCCGGGGCTGCTCTTCCTCCTGAGGCTGGGGCCGGTTCTGGCGCGGCGCCTGCTGGCGCGGGACGCCGGGCAGCGGCTGGCCAAAGAAGCGGCGGAAGAACTCCTGCATGTCCTCGTCCATGCCATTGGGCGCGCCATTGGGCCGTACTTTCTCGAGCGTGCGGATGTTGACCACCGACGGCCCGACCTGCTCCACCAGGTCCGTGAAGTCCGGCAGCGCCCGGCCCGCCATGGCGGACTGGGCCATCGCCGGGCGGGCCGGCACCAGCGCCGCCGTGGCGCCGATCGCCAGCGCGCACGCCAGCGCGGGAGAGCGCAGTTTTTTCCAATCGATCTGAAGCAGCATCATCGACCCTTCCTTGACAAACATACTGTAGCGGCCCGGCCGGGCAGGACGGCGGCCGCCCCGCGGGGCCGGCCTGCGCCCATCAGCGGGCTCATTGTTTCTTGCGCTCGAGGCCTTGCGCAAAGGCCTTCAAGGTCTGCGGGGGCACCTCGCCGACGGCGGTGAGCCACCAATCGCCGGACTTGTCGCCCGCCGGGGCGCTCAGGCGGCGCGTCAGCGTCTGCGTGGCGCCCATGGCCAGCAGCATCTCCTGGCCATGGCGCTGGCGGTCATAGGCCTCGACGAACAGCGACACCGAGGCCAGGCCGTCGGAGAAGACCCATTGCATGGTGCTGTCCGGCACCGCGCCGCCGGTCGTGGGCCGCTTGTAGCAGCTCATCGGCTTGAAGCCGGGTACCGGGCTCTTGAGCACCCAGCCCTCGGCCGCGGCCGTGGTCTTGACCAGCTCGGGCCGCTCCACCTTGTAGCCCTCGGTGTTGCCCATCATCTGGGCCAGCTTGTCGAACTTCACCGGCGCATCGATCTGCAGCTCGGAGAAGGCGGCCTGCTCCAGCACGCGGCCGTCGGTGTCCAGCGTCTGCAGCTTGACCACGAGGCCCGATTTCTTTTCGCTCCAGATGCGGTAGCCGAAGCGCAGGTTGTCCTTGGGCGCCAGCTGCACCACCTCCGCGTCGAACCCGGCGACCCGGTCGTAGCCGACCTTGCGGGCGGCATAGAACTCGGGAATCGACGACTCGCTGGATTGGAGCAGATTGGGAAACAGCCCCAGCGACTCGCGCTTCTCGATGCGGGCCACCTTGCTGCCGGGCAGGAAGGTGATGACTTCGTCGTTGCGCCGGAAGATCGATCGCTGCGTGCCGGTCAGCGACTCGACCCGCTCCATCTGCTGGTCGCCGTCGCAGGCGTGCCAGATGCGCGCGCTGGCCATGCTGCCCGCCGATGACGAGACCACGAAGGTGCCGATGTAGGCGCGTTTGCGCGAGGCCTCGTGCATGCGCATGAGCCAGTCGCTCACGCCGCGCTCGGCCGCCTTGCTGTCGGCCGAGGCCGGGGCGGCCGGCGCGGCGGGAACCGCCGCCGGCACCTGGGCCGCTACAAAATTGATAGCTGATCCGGCCCACAGGGCAAGGACATAACGACAAAAAGGCTGCAACTTCATCGCTTCAGCTTCCTCGAGGCCTGGTGCCGGGCCTCAGCGGGCCGGCCCGTCGAAGGTGGCGTTGCGCAGAAAGCTGGCCGGCATCTGCAGCACCGACATGCCGCCCAGCTGCTTGTGCGCCGCCAGCAGCTCGTCCAGGCGCGGGTCGCGGATCATGACCTGCGCCTGCGGGTCGTTGCTGGCCAGGGCCACCGGCTGCTGCGCCGGCGCGGCCGGCAGCGGCGCCAGTGCCAGGGTGGGAACCTCGGGGCGCATCAGGCTGCCCGCCGAGTTCCAGCCGATGGCGGCAACCGCGGCCAGCGAGGCGAAACCCGCCACCAGTTTCCAGCGGAAGCTGGATTCATTGGCCGCTTCGGCAACCGGCGCGGGGCGGCTGACCGGGCGGCTTTCGGGAGCCGCCTCGGCAATGGCAGGCATGGCCGCGGCCGGCAGCGGCTCGCGCTGCAGCCGGGCCTGGAAACGCTGCACGAAGGCGGCATCGCGGCCGCAGGCAGCCAGCTCACCGGAGCGCAGCACGTCGCCGATCAGGTGGTAGGTGCGCCAGGCCGCCTGCGCCTGGGCATCGTGCGCCGCCAGCTGCACGGCGCGCGCGAACTCATCTCCGCGCAGCTGGCCGTCGGCCAGCGCGGAGACAGACTCACAATTCTCGAGGGCATCATTCATGTTCATGCTCGTCACCTGCTCACGCAAAGCGTTCACCATCTTTTGCCCGACTGGTTTTCCAGCAAGGGCCTGACCTTGGCCGAGATGGCCTCACGCGCCCGAAAAATCCGCGAGCGCACGGTCCCGATCGGGCAATTCATCAGACCCGCGATCTCTTCATAGCTCAAACCTTCGATTTCACGCAGCGTCACCGCCTGGCGCAGCTCTTCGGGCAGAGCCTCCATCGCGGCGTTCACCGCTTCGGCGATTTCCTTGGCCGCCAGCACCGTATCGGGTGTTTCCGAGCTGGTTAGTTCGTTCTCGTGGCGGGAAGTTTCATCGTCGTCATCCACCGAGCGCAACGCGCTCTCGGTGATAACCGGGTTGCGCTTGAGGTCTACCAGGGTTTTCTTGGCCGTATTCACCGCGATCCGGTACAGCCAGGTGTAGAACTGGGCTTCGCCGCGGAACTGGGCCAGCGCGCGGTAGGCGCGGATGAAGGTTTCCTGGGCGATGTCCTCCACCAGGTCGACGTCGCGCACCATCCGGCCGATCAGCCGCTCGATGCGGCGCTGGTACTTGATGACCAGCAGTTCAAACGCCCGCTGGTCACCCGCGACCGCGCGCTCGACCAGCAGCAGGTCGCTGTCGGCAGGCGGCGGCGGAACGAGGGGCGGAGCGGCGGTCATGGACGGGCGGCCGCCTGGCGGTCGCGGAGGTCGGCCGGGGCCTGCCGGCTGGCGCGCGAGTAGACCGCGCGGCGCAGGTCGTTCCAGCGCCCGGGCTGGAACGACGGCTCCAGCCAGAGCCACCGGACGCGGCCGTCAAGAATCTGCAGGCGCAGCAGCAGGCAGCGCTGCAGGTCGAGGTGCACCGTCACGAGCCCGGGTTGCTGCGGCCCGCCGCGCCGGCTCCAGAGCCATTGCCGGCCGTCCCAGTGCAGCTCGCCCTGCGGCGCCGTGCGCCAGGCCTGCAGGGCGGCGGCTCCGGCCGCCAGCACGGCGGCCAGGGCCAGCGCCTGGCGCCAGCCGGCCGCCCCCGGCTGCAGCAGCCACAGCGCCGCCGCACCCGCGCCGGCCAGCCAGAGCGCGAGCGCCAGCCGCCCGGCCCAGCGCGAACGCCCCACCGGGTAGGTGACCGAGGGGGCGCTGTGCATGGAAGGGGGCCGGGACCGGAAAGCCGGGAAGGCGCTTGAGCGGGCCGCTCAGGCAAGCCGCTTGAAGACCAGCGTGCCGTTGGTGCCGCCGAAGCCGAAGTTGTTCTTCACGGCCACGTCGATCTTCAGGTCGCGCGCGGTGTTGGCGCAGTAGTCCAGGTCACACTCGGGATCCTGGTTGAAGATGTTGATCGTGGGCGGCACCTTCTGGTGGTGCAGCGCCAGCACGGTGAACACCGACTCGATGCCGCCGGCACCGCCCAGCAGGTGGCCGGTCATCGATTTGGTGGAGCTGACCACCATGTTCTTCGCATGGTCGCCCAGCGCCGCCTTGATGGCATTGGATTCGTTGATGTCGCCCAGCGGCGTGGAGGTGCCGTGCGCGTTCAGGTAATCGACCTGGTCGGGGTTGATGCCGGCATTGCGCAGCGCGCCGAGCATGGCGCGGCGCGGGCCGTCCATGTTGGGGGCAGTCATGTGCCCGGCGTCGGCGCTCATGCCGAAGCCGGCGAGCTCCCCGTAAATCTTCGCGCCGCGCGCCTTGGCGTGCTCGTACTCTTCCAGCACCATCACGCCCGCGCCCTCGCCCAGGACGAAGCCGTCCCGGTCCTTGTCCCACGGACGCGACGCGGTCTTCGGGTCGTCGTTGCGGGTGGACAGCGCGCGCATCGCGGCAAAGCCGCCGATGCCCAGCGGCGAAACCGTTGCTTCCGAGCCGCCCGCGATCATCACGTCGGCATCGCCGTACTCGATCATGCGGCCGGCGTCGCCGATGCAATGCAGGCCGGTCGTGCAGGCGGTGACGATGGCGATGTTCGGGCCCTTGAAGCCAAACTTCATCGACACATGGCCGGAGATCATGTTGATGATCGAGGCCGGCACGAAAAACGGCGTGATGCGGCGCGGGCCGCGGTTGACCATCTCGGTGTGGGTGTCCTCGATCAGCGGCAGCCCGCCGATGCCGGAGCCGATGACGCAGCCGATGCGCGTGGACTGCTCCTCGCCCAGCTGGTCGCCGACGGGGAGGCCCGAATCCGCCACGGCCTGCATGGCGGCAGCCACGCCGTAATGGATGAAGGTGTCCATCGTCCGCGCTTCCTTGGCGGTCATGTACTCCTCCAGCTGGAACCCCTTGACCTCTCCCGCGAACTTGCAGGCGAAGTTCGACGCATCGAACTTCGTGATGAAGTCAATGCCGGGCTGGCCGGCGATGAGGTTGGCCCAGGAATCGGCGACCGTGTTGCCCACGGGGCTGACGCAACCCAGGCCGGTCACTACGACGCGGCGACGGCTCATGCGATGGTTCCCTGCCTCAGGCTTTCTGGTGGCTGTTGGCGTAGTCGATGGCGTTCTGCACCGTGGTGATCTTCTCGGCGTCCTCGTCCGGGATCTCGATGCCGAATTCGTCTTCCAGCGCCATCACCAGTTCCACCGTGTCGAGAGAGTCGGCACCGAGGTCGGCCACAAAGGCCTTTTCATTGGTGACTTGAGACTCTTCCACGCCGAGTTGTTCGGCAATGATTTTTTTGACACGTGCTTCGATATCGCTCATGGTTCCCTCGGAGGGTTGTAAATGAATCCGCGATTTTAGCCGGGCCGGAGGGTGAACTCCGGTCTGGCTGCCGGGCGGACATGCCGGCTGAGATTCCCTGATGGTGACTCTTCGTTATGACATGAACATGCCGCCGTTGACGTGCAGCTCCTGCCCCGTCACGTAGGCGGCCTGCGGGCTGGCGAGATACGCCACCGCGTGCGCGATATCCGACGGCTTGCCCAGGTGCCCCAGCGGGATCTGGCCCAGCAGCGCCTTCTGCTGCTCGTCGGGCAGGCTGGCCGTCATGTCGGTCTCGATGAAGCCCGGCGCCACGCAGTTGACCGTGATGTTGCGGCTGCCCAGCTCGCGCGCCAGGGCGCGCGTCATGCCGGCCACGCCGGCCTTGGCCGCCGCGTAGTTGGCCTGGCCCGGGTTGCCCGAGGCGCCGACCACGCTGGTGATGCTGATGATGCGCCCGTAGCGCTGCTTCATCATGGTGCGCATCACGGCGCGGCTCATGCGGAACACGGCCTTGAGGTTGGTGTCGAGCACCGCGTCCCAGTCCTCGTCCTTCAGGCGCAGGGCCAGCATGTCGCGCGTGATGCCGGCGTTGTTCACCAGCACCTGCAGGCCGCCATGTTCCTTGGCGATGGCGTCGATCAGCGCTTCGGCCGCGGCACCGTCGTTGACGTCGAGCGACGCGCCGCTGCAGCCGGGAAACGCGGCCAGCGCCTGGCTGATGCGGGCCGCGCCCTCATCGCTGGTGGCCGTGCCGATGACCTTCAGGCCCTTGCGCGCCAGCTCCAGCGCGATCGCCGCGCCAATGCCGCGCGAGGCGCCCGTCACCAGCGCCACCTGGCCTTCGAATTTCACCTCGCTCATGCCAGCGCTCCGCGGGTTTCCGCCAGCGTGGCGGGGTCGAACAGCGCCAGGCCTGTGAGTTCCGCATCGATGCGCCGGGCCATGCCCGCCAGCACCTTGCCGGGGCCGCACTCGACCACGGTCGTGATGCCGCGCGCCTTGATCGCCTGCACGCACTCCACCCAGCGCACCGGCCCGAAGGCCTGGCGGTACAGCGCGTCGCGGATGCGGTCGGCGTCGACTTCCAGCGCGACGTCGATGTTGCTGATCACCGGGATCTGCGGCGCGGCAAAGTCCACCGACGCCAGCTTTTCCTCGAGCTTCTCGGCCGCGGGCCGCATCAGGCTCGAATGGAACGGCGCCGACACCGGCAGCGGCAGGGCGCGCTTGGCGCCATTCGCCTTGAGCACTTCGCAGGCTTTTTCGACGGCGGCCTTGCTGCCGGCGATCACGGTCTGCGCCGGATCGTTGAAGTTCACGGCTTCCACCACTTCGCGCGAATCCGGCCCGAACGTTGCCGCCGCCTCGGCGCAGCCCGCGATCACCTTGGCGGCCTCCATGCCGAGGATGGCGGCCATGGCGCCCACGCCCACCGGCACGGCCTCCTGCATGGCGGCGGCGCGAAAACGAACCAGCGGCGCGGCCTGCGACAGCGTGAGCACGCCCGAGGCCACCAGCGCCGAATACTCGCCCAGCGAGTGGCCGGCCACCACGGCCGGCGCGACGCCGGTTTCCGCCATCCAGGCACGGTAGGCGGCCACGCCGGCCACCAGCATCACCGGCTGGGTGTTGGTGGTCAGCGCCAGGGCCTCCTTCGGACCTTCGGCGATCAGGCGGGCCACGTCCTCGCCCAGCGCATCGGAGGCTTCGCGCAGCGTTTCAGCCACCACGGGATGGTCGCCCCAGGCGTCCAGCATGCCGACGGACTGCGAGCCCTGGCCGGGAAAGACAACAGCGAACGGTTTCATGCTTGTATCGTCAGATTTTCAGGAAATAGGCCCGATGTCCAGGCCGGATGGTCTTTTGATGCTACAAATTCAGTAGCACGGCACCCCAGGTGAAGCCACCGCCCACGCCTTCGAGCATGAGCGTGTCACCCTTCTGGATCTTGCCGCTGCGCACCGCCGCATCGAGCGCCAACGGAATCGAGGCGGCCGAGGTATTGCCATGCTGATCCACGGTGACGATCAGCTTGTCCAGCGGCAGCTTCAGCTTCTTGGCGGTGCTCTGCATGATGCGGATGTTGGCCTGGTGCGGAATCAGCCAGTCGATGTCGGCATCAGTCAGGCCGGCCTTGGCCAGCGTGGTGCGGGCCGCGCTTTCGAGCACGCCCACCGCCAGCTTGAACACGGCCTGGCCATCCATCTTGAGGAACGGGTCGCCCAGCACCCGCCCGCCCGAGACGGTGCCCGGCACGCACAGGATGCCCACGTGCTTGCCGTCGGCATGCAGGTCGCTGGCCAGGATGCCGGGCGTGTCGGACGCCTCCAGCACCACGGCGCCGGCGCCGTCGCCGAACAGCACGCAGGTGGTGCGGTCCGAAAAATCGAGAATGCGCGAGAACACCTCGGCACCGATCACCAGTGCCTTGCTGGCGGCGCCGGTCTGGATCATCGCGTCGGCCACCGTCAGCGCATAGACGAAGCCGCTGCACACGGCCTGCACATCGAACGCCGCGCAGCCGGCGATGCCGAGCTTGTTCTGAAGGATGCAGGCTGCGGAGGGGAACACCATGTCCGGCGTGGACGTGGCGACGATGATCAGATCGATGTCCCCGGCCTCGAGGCCGGCGGCCTGCAGCGCGTGGCGGGCCGCCTCGGCGCCGAGGTCGCTGCTGGTCACGTCAGGCTCGGCGAAATGGCGAGCCCGGATGCCGGTGCGCTCGACGATCCACTCATCGGAGGTCTCAACGCCTTTGGCGGCCAGTTCGGCCGCCAGCGCAGCATTGGTCACTCGGCGCGGTGGCAGGTAGCTGCCGGTGCCGGTGATGCGGGAATAACGTCTCATCAGTCGGAGGTTGCCGCCTCGGCAGGCTGCACTGCGGGTGCCGCTGGCATCAAAAGCGGTGCGGCGCGGGCAATGCGGGTCTGAACGCGGTCGAGCAGGTTGTTTCGGGCTGCATCATACGCGCGGTTCAGGGCCTGCTCAAAAGCAAACGCGTCGGCCGAGCCATGGCTCTTGAACACCAGCCCGCGCAGGCCAAGCAGCGCCGCACCGTTGTAGCGTCGGTAGTCCATCTTCTTTTTCAAAGCAGATAACACCGGATAGGCAATGATGGCCGCAATTTTCGTGAAAATGTTGCGGGAAAACTCCGCCTTCAGGAAACCGACGATCATGCTGGCCAACCCTTCGCTGGCCTTCAGTGCCACGTTGCCGACAAAGCCATCGCAGACCACGATCTCGGTCGTGCCCTTGAAGACATCATTGCCTTCAACATTTCCAAAGAAATTCAAATCACCGGAGTTGCCAGCTGATCGAAGCAATTCACCTGCTTTTTTGATGGTTTCGTTGCCTTTGATGACTTCTTCGCCGATGTTCAGCAGGCCCACCGACGGCGTGGCGTCGTTCTTGAGCACCGACACCAGGGCCGAGCCCATGACCGCGAACTGCAACAGATGCTCGGCCGTGCAATCCACGTTGGCGCCCAGGTCAAGCACCGTGGTGGCCTCACCTTTGGCGTTGGGCATCAGCGCCGCGATGGCGGGCCGGTCGATGCCATCCAGGGTCTTGAGCAGGTAGCGCGCAATGGCCATCAGCGCACCGGTATTGCCTGCCGACACCGCTGCGTGGGCCGCACCGTCTTTGACCTGGCGGATCGCCACGCGCATCGAAGAGTCTTTCTTCTTGCGCAGGGCCACCTCGACGGGGTCATCCATGGTCACCACTTCGGTGGCCGGAACGATCCGGGCGCGCGGATGCACCAACGCGCCCAGGCTGGCAGGCAGGCCTACCAGCAGGAGTTCGGCATCGGCATGGTGTTCAAGAAACTGCCGGCACGCGACCAGCGTGACGCGAGGTCCGTGGTCGCCCCCCATGCAATCGACAGCCAGTGTGATCATGGGAGGATCAGAGCGGTCCGGGATGTTGGGCAGTCTTAAAACAAAGGCCCGTGGCTACACAACTGGCGTAGCACCGGGCCCCTGTGGTGGATCACGGGTGATCAGGCTTCGGTCTTGCTCTTCAGCACCTGGCGGCCACGGTAGAAACCGTTCGGGCTGATGTGGTGGCGCAGATGGGTTTCGCCGGTGGTGGGTTCCACGGCGATGCCCGGCACGTTGAGTGCGTTGTGCGAGCGGTGCATGCCGCGCTTGGAAGGTGACTTTTTGTTCTGCTGGACGGCCATGATCCGCTCCTGGGTGTGTATCTGGTTGGTGAAAAGCGCGTCGCCCCGGATACAGCCAATCCTGGCAGGTCTTCGCGCGAAGCCCTCGATTATAACCCAACTGCTTGATTTAACTGGGTTTGCGGCCCTGCAGCTTCGCCAGAACGGCAAATGGGTTGGGCTTGGCTTGGGTCTCGTCCTCGAAAGCCTCGTCCGCCACCGCCAGCTTCACGTCGGTGGGACAGATGTCGTGGCGCGGCACCAGCGGCAGCGCCATCAGGATTTCGTCCTCGATCAGGCCACGCAGATCGAAGGCCCGGCTGAGCACCAGCAGGTCTTCCTCGGCCTCGTCGTCCTGCGCCAGCGCCGCGGCTTCGTCGGCGACGAAGCGGAAGCTGCGCTCGGCCACCACCGGCCATTGCACCGGCCCCAGGCAGCGCTGGCAGGTCAGCGGCAGCGTGGCCTCGGCCCGCAGATGCAGCCAGATCTCCCCCGGCGCTCCCAGCACCGGCTTCAGCTCGCCGGAAGCCGTCCAGCCAAGCAGCGAATCACCGCCCTGCCCCCGCGTCTCGGCCATCAGGCGCTCGTAGCGCCCCAGCGCGTCCTGCCCGGACAACTCGCCGCCATCCTGCGCGAACGCCTTCACATCCAGCCGGGCAGCATCAAACTCGTTCTTCATGCGGGCAGTGTAAGAGAATCGCCGCATGACCGATGCTCTTGCCCCCCGCGCCCTGATCCTGGGCTCCACCTCGCGCTACCGGCGCGAACTCCTGTCGCGCCTGCGCCTCGACTTCGACGTGGTCTCCCCCGAGGTTGACGAAACCCCGCTGGCCGGCGAAACCCCGCAGGCGCTGGCCAGCCGCCTGGCACTGGCCAAGGCACGTGCCGTGGCCGCCAGGTTTCCGCAGGCCGTGGTGATCGGCTCCGACCAGGTCGCCGACCTGGCCGGCGAACCGCTGGGCAAACCCGGCACACATGAGCGCGCCACCGCGCAGTTGCGCCGCATGCGCGGCCAGACGGTGATCTTCCAGACCGCCGTGGCCGTGGTGTGCCAGGCCAGCGGCTTCGAGCAATCGGACATTGCGCCGGTCCGGGTGACGTTTCGCGACCTGACGGACGCGGAGATCGAGGCTTACCTGCAGGCCGAGCAGCCGTATGACTGCGCGGGCAGCGCCAAGAGCGAGGGCTTGGGTATCGCTCTGCTGGAGGCCATCGACAACGACGACCCGAGCGCGCTGGTGGGCCTGCCGCTGATCCGCACCTGCCGCATGATCCGCGCCGCGGGCGTGAAGGTGCTGTGATGGGCGCCCCCGCACCCGGCAGGCTCTACATTGTGCCGGCGCCGCTGGATTTCGGCTGCGAGGTGCAGACACCGCTGCAGGACGTGCTGCCCCTTGGCACGCTGCAAGTCGCCGCGCGGCTGGGGTACTGGGTGTGCGAGAACGCCAAGTCGACGCGCGCCTATCTGAAGCGCGTCAACGAGCTGCAACCATTGTCCCAGCCGCTGCAGGCGCTGCAGATCCAGGAATTGCCGCGCGAGGTGCACAAGAAGGGAGACCACACCGGCAGCTTCGACGCCAGGCCCTTGCTGGCGGCCGCCTTGCAGGGTCACGACATGGGGCTGGCCAGCGAAGCCGGCATGCCTGCGGTGGCGGACCCGGGCTCGTCGGTGGTGCGGGCCGCACACGATCTGAGCGTCGAGGTCGTGCCGCTGGTCGGCCCGGTGTCGCTGCTGCTGGCGCTGGCGGCCAGCGGCCTGAATGGCCAGAATTTCGCTTTTGTGGGGTATTTGCCGCAAGATGCCGCCGAGCGCAGCCGGAGAATCAGGGAACTGGAATTGCTAGCCCTGAAAACCGGGCAAACCCAGTTATTCATCGAAACCCCTTATCGCAATGCGGGCCTGTGGGAATCTCTGGTGCGGCAACTGGGGCGGGAAACCCGGCTCGGCCTGGCCTCGGGCCTGACTTTGCCGCAGGCCGCCATTCACATGGCCAGGGTTTCGAAATGGCAGGCCGAAAATACCCGCATCGACCTGCAAAACCCCTGTATCTTCCTCATCGGTGCCCCCTAGAGGCACCGACGGTTTTCAGATCAGGAATTCCTCGGGCTTGCGGCCCTGCTTGATCAGCTCGGCCAGCCATACCGGCTTTTGGCCGCGCCCGGTCCAGGTCTGCCCAGCCGGGCCGCGGTATTTGATGGCCACCGGCTTGCGCGTCTTGACCGCGCTGGCGGCCGGCTTGGCACTGGCACGTTTACCATCCAAACCCAGTTCCTTCAGGGTAATCTCGAAATTCGCCATTTTCTCGCGAATATCGGCGATGGCTTGAGACCGCTCCTTGTCGCGCAATTCCTCGGCTTGCTGATACAAGGCATCGGCCTGCGCTTTCAATTCCAGATAAGTAGCCATATTTTAAAATCACAAGTTCGGAGGGTTTTGATTATAGGATTGATCAAGTATTCAATCGCCTATATTCCATAAATAAACCCCGGCCGACCATCGCCACTGCAGTTTCAGCGCAAAACCGTCGCCGCCTTCATGGCCCGGAAAGCGCCCTCGCCCATGGCCGCGCCGAATTTCTTGGCCAGACGCTCGGCGACATTCTCGCGGCGCGTGTAGTCGATGATCTCGTCGGCCTTGACCACCTCGCGGGCCACGAAATCCAGATTGCCGAGCTGGTCGGCCAAGCCCATCTCCACCGCCTGCTGGCCGCTCCAGAACAGGCCGCTGAAGGTTTCGGGCGTTTCCTTGAGCCGCTTGCCGCGCCCGGCCTTGACTGCGCCGATGAACTGCTGGTGGATCTGGTCGAGCATGGTCTGGGCATAGGCGCGCTGCCTTTCGGTCTGCGGGCTGAACGGGTCGAGGAAGCCCTTGTTCTCGCCGGCCGTCATGAGGCGGCGCTCGATGCCGAGCTTGTCCATCAGGCCGGTGAAGCCGAAGCCGTCCATCAGCACGCCGATGCTGCCGACGATGCTGGCCTTGTCCACGAAGATCTGGTCGGCCGCCACCGCGATGTAGTAGGCCGCCGAGGCACACGACTCTTCCACCACGGCGTACACCGGCTTCTTGTACTTGGTCTTGAGACGCCGGATCTCGTCGTTGATGATGCCGGCCTGCACCGGGCTGCCGCCGGGCGAGTTGATCAGCAGCACCAGCGCCTGCGAGCCGTCGTCTTCCAAGGCGCTGCGCATGGCCGCCACCACGAATTCGGCGCTCGCGTCGCCGCCCGAGGCGATCTCGCCCTTGATCTCGACCACGGCCGTGTGCGGCGTGCTCTTGTCGGTGCTGGGCGTGCCGCGGTACAGCAGCGCCCACACCACGAACACGAAGAACGCCAGCCAGGCCAGCCGCACGAAGGATTTCCAGCGCCGCGTGGCGCGCTGCTCGTTGAGCGAGGCGAACGCCAGCCGCTCCAGCGTGGCGCGCTCCCAGCCGGGGCGTTCGGTCGGAGATGCTCCTTTTTTAGGAGCATCCCGTGTCGGCTCGACGCGGACCTCGGGCTGTCCGGACGTTGAAGACGGGTTTTCGGGCTGATTCGGATCGGTCATGTCAGAACTCGACAGGTTGGAGGTTGTACGCAGTATGCCAGTGCACCACGCCGTCATGCTCGGCCAGCTCGATGCGCACCAGCCCGCCGCGGCAGGGGCCGCCCGCGCAGGCGCCGGTGTCGGGCCGATAGGCCGCGCCGTGGGTCGCGCACAGCAGCCATTGGCCGCTGTCATCGAAAAAACGGTTGGGCTGGTAGTCCAGCTCCATCGCCACGTGGGTGCAGCGGTTCAGGTAGGCATGCGGCCGGCCCTGGAAACGGATGGCGAAGGCCCGGCAGGTCTGCCCGGCATAGACCACATCGAACGGCACGGCGTCGCGGCCTTCGACCAGGTCGGCGGCGTTGCACAGCGCGATGGCGGCCATGGGCGGGTTCAGGCGTGGTCCAGCAGCCACTGGTGCAGCTCGCGCGCCGAATGGGCCACGAAGCGCGGCTGCAGCACCTCGAACGCGTCGGGCTCGTGCGCGCCGTAGCTCACGCCCACGCTGGCGCAGCCGGCGTTCACGGCCATCTGCAGGTCATGCGTGGTGTCGCCGATCATGAGCGTGCGCTCGGGCTCGGTGCCGAATTCGCGCATCAGCTCGTGCAGCATGCGCGGGTCGGGCTTGCCGGCGGTTTCATCGGCCGTGCGCGAGCCGTCGAACATGCCCCGCAGTTCCACGGCCTGCAAGGCTTCGTCGAGCCCCCGCCGGCTCTTGCCGGTGGCCACGGCCAGCCAGTGGTGGCGCGCGCGCAGGTCCGCCAGCAGCGGCAGCACGCCGTCGAACAGGCTGATGTCGTTCTGTCGCGCCAGGTAGTGATGGCGGTAGCGCGCGTTGAGTTCGGGATATTTCTCGGGCGGCACGTCGGGCGCCGCGTAGGCCAGCGCCTGCATCAGGCCCATGCCGATGACGTAGGCCGCGGCATGGTCGCTGGGCACGGTGCCGCCCACGTCGCGCACCGCGGCCTGGATGCAGCGCACGATGATGCGGGTGGAATCGAACAGCGTGCCGTCCCAGTCGAAGGCAATCAGGTCATAGCGGCGTGGACGTGACATGGGCAACGAAGGCTTCAAGCTCGGAAGGCAAAGGCGCCAGCAGTTCGACGCGCTCGCCGCTGGCCGGATGATTGAACTGTAACCGCCACGCATGAAGAAACATGCGCCTGAGCCCCTGTTTCTGCAGCGCCTTGTTGAGTTCGAAATCGCCGTACTTGTCGTCGCCGGCGATGCCGTGGCCGGCCGATGCGAGGTGCACCCGGATCTGGTGCGTGCGGCCGGTCTTGATGGTGACTTCGAGCAGGGAGAAGCCCTCGAGCTTTTGCGCCACCTTCACCAGCGTGACGGAGCGCATGCCGTCGGGATCGTCCTTGGCCACCACCTTGACGCGGCGCTCGCCATCGGCCTGCAGGTATTTGTGCAGGGGCTGGTCGATCACCTTGCGGTTGGCGGGCCAGGCGCCGGCCACCAGCGCGAGATAGGTCTTGCCGGTTTCGCGCTCGCGGAACTGGTCTTGCAGTGCGGTGAGCGCGCTGCGCTTCTTGGCCACCAGCAGGATGCCGCTGGTTTCGCGGTCCAGCCGGTGCACCAGCTCCAGGAACTTCGCGCCCGGCCGGGCTTGCCGCAATTGCTCGATCACGCCGAAGCTCACGCCGCTGCCGCCGTGCACCGCCACGCCGGCCGGCTTGTCGAGGGCGATCAGGTGCTCGTCTTCGAGCAGGATGGGAAATTCGCGCGCCGGCGCCGGCTTGTCCAGCTTGTCGGCGGCCCTGTCGGACACCCGCACCGGCGGCAGGCGCACCAGGTCGCCCGCCGCGACCCGGGTGTCGGCCGCCGCCCGCCCCTTGTTCACGCGCACCTCGCCGCTGCGGATGATGCGGTAAACATGGGTCTTGGGCACGCCCTTGAGGTGGCGGATCAGGAAATTGTCCAGCCGCTGGCCGGCCGATTCCTCATCGACGGCCAGCAATTTGGCCTGGGGCGTTGCAGGCGGCGGATTGCCCCCTATAATGTGTTTCACTAGCGTAACGCCGTAAGTGGTTGATTTGTCTGGAGTTTAGTCCACACACTGCCAACGGCTGCGCTGGGAGGTCGATGCCACCAGGCGCATTGCCGGCAAACTGAAGGCCAACGCCGACAGTGGCTCGCAGTCCGCCGGCTCGAGCCGACGCATTTTGAAACACTGAATACGGAATACCCAAGTTCGCAAGCACGCTGCTCGTGAACGGATCGAAGCGAGAACTCTTGTGTTGATGGCGCTGATTCAAACCTGCCTGCGGTGGCTGCTGCCCCCGCTTTCAGGCATGAAATCGCCCAAAGTCCGCGCCCCCCGGGCGCGGGGCGCTACAAACTCTGTAGCAATCCCACAGTCTCATCCCCTCGCCCCCATCCACGCGCCCACGCCCCGACTGCTGAGCTAGTGCTCTGGCAGTCTCAGGCTCTTTCGGCAATTCCTTTCGTTTCTCAGGCGTCAGTTCAGGCATCGTTGGCTCATCCAGGGCCTGTTTGATGTTTTTGAAAACCAAGGGGAACGCATCATGAAACGGATGCTGATCAACGCCACCCAGGCAGAAGAACGCCGCCTGGCGATTGTGGACGGACAGAAGCTGCTCGACTATGAAATCGAGATCGAGGGACGCGAGCAGCGCAAGGGCAACATCTACAAGGCGGTCGTGACGCGCGTCGAGCCCTCGCTCGAAGCCTGTTTCGTCGACTACGGCGAAGACCGCCACGGCTTCCTGCCGTTCAAGGAAATCTCCAAGCAGTATTTCGCCCAGGGCGTGCCCGTCAGCCAAGCCAAGATCCAGGACGTGATCAAGGAAGGCAACGAGCTGCTGGTGCAGGTCGAGAAGGAAGAGCGCGGCAACAAGGGCGCGGCCCTCACCACCTTCATCTCGCTGGCCGGCCGCTATGTAGTGCTGATGCCCAACAACCCGCGCGGCGGCGGCGTGAGCCGGCGCATCGAGGGCGACGACCGGGCCGAGCTCAAGGAAGCCATGGACCAGTTGGAATATCCCAACGGCATGAGCATCATCGCGCGCACCGCCGGCATCGGCCGCACCGCGCCCGAGCTGCAATGGGACCTGAACTACCTGCTCAAGCTCTGGGGCGCCATCGACGGCGCGGCCAAGGGCGGCAAGGGCGCGTTCCTGATCTACCAGGAGTCGTCGCTGGTGATCCGCGCGATCCGCGACTACTTCAACAACGACATCGGCGACATCCTGATCGACACCGACGACATCTACGACCAGGCCCAGCAGTTCATGGCCCACGTGATGCCCGAGCATGCCGCCCGCGTGAAGCGCTACCGCGACGACGCGCCGCTGTTCAGCCGCTTCCAGATCGAGCACCAGATCGAATCGGCCTACGCCCGCACCGTGCAGCTGCCCAGCGGCGGCGCCATCGTGATCGACCACACCGAGGCGCTGGTCTCGGTGGACGTGAACTCGGCCCGCGCCATCAAGGGCGGCGACATCGAAGAGACCGCCACCCGCACCAACCTCGAAGCCGCCGACGAAGTGGCCCGCCAGATGCGCCTGCGCGACCTGGGCGGCCTGATCGTCATCGACTTCATCGACATGGAAGAGTCGCGCAACCGCCGCGACGTCGAAAACCGCCTGCGCGATGCGCTGCGGCAAGACCGCGCGCGCGTGCAGTTCGGCACCATCAGCAAGTTCGGCCTGATGGAAATGAGCCGCCAGCGCCTGCGCCCCGCCCTCAGCGAAGGCGCCTCCATCCCCTGCCCGCGCTGCGGCGGCTCCGGCCACATCCGCGACACCGAAAGCTCGGCGCTGCAGATCCTGCGCATCATCCAGGAAGAGTCCATGAAGGACAACACCGCCTCCGTGCTGTGCCAGGTGCCGGTGGAAGTGGCCTCCTTCCTGCTCAACGAAAAGCGCACCGAGATCGCCAAGATCGAACTCAAGCAGCGCATCAACGTGCTGATGGTGCCCAACAAGACGCTGGAAACGCCGAACTACCGGCTCGAGCGCCTCAAGCACGACGACCCGCGCCTGGACAACATCGAGGCCAGCTACAAGATGGCCGACGAGATCGAGGACCCGACCTCCGTCACGCGCCGCTCGCAGGAGCCCACCAACAAGCAGACCCCCGTGATCAAGGGTGTGCTGCCCGACGCGCCCGCGCCGGTGGCCGTGCCCAAGCCCGAACCGGTCAAGCCGCAGCAGGCAGCCGCTCCGGCCCCCGTGGCCGCCCCCGCGGAAACCGGCTTCTTCGGCTGGATCAAGAACCTGTTCGGCGCCAAGCCCGCACCGGCCCCCGCGCCCGCACCGGCCGCGCAAGGCGCCAAGAAGGAAGAAAAACGCGAAGGCCGCGGCGGCCGTGACGGCGAGCGCCGCGATGGACGCCGGGGCGAAGGCCGCGGCGGTGAGCGCCGGCGCGACGGCGAGCGCCGCGATGGACGCCGGGGTGAGGGCCGAGCCGAGGGCGCAGAAGGCCAGCCGGCACGCAGCGGCGAAGGCCGTGGCAACCGTGACGGCGAGCGCCGTGGCGAGCGCCAGGACCGCGAAGGCCGGGGCGACCGCCAGGGCCCGCGCGAACGGCGCGACGCCGACAACCGCACGGCCGCTACAGAAACCGTAGCAAACAATGTCCAGGCGACGGGGACCTCCGCCGTATCTGACACCCAATCCGGCGAGCAGCGGCAAGACCGGCCGCCGCGCAGCGGCGAACGCCGCGAGCGCGGTGAAGGCCGCCGTGAACGGGGTGAGCGTGGCGAACGCCGCGGCGAGCGCGGTCCGCGCAGTGGTGATGCCGCCGGCAACAGCCCGGAGGCCCTGGCCGCCGGTGCCGCCGTCGCAGCCACCACCGCCATTGCCGCTGCAGCAGCCTCTGCCGCCACCCAGGACAGCACTGCCCCGCAAGGCACGCCGTCCGACAGCGGCAACGACACGCCGCGCGCCGACGGCCAGCGGGAACGCCCCGAAGGCGACGAGCGCCGTGAACGCCGTTCGCGCGACCGCTATGGACGCGACCGCCGCGAGCGCAGCGAACAGCCGCGCACCGAAGAAGGCAGCACCACGGATGAGGGTGCCGAGCGCGCAGCGGCCGAGCCCGTGCGCAGCAGCTACTTCGATGCCGTACGCCCCGTGGCACAGGAAGCGCCGGCCCAGGCCGCGCTCCCGCTCGACGCAGAGGCGCCTGCTGCTGCCCGCAGCGTCGAAGCGCCGGCACCGGTAGCCGCCCCTGTCGCACAGGCCGCGCCGGCCCCCGTGCAGGCACCGGCGCCCGCCGTTCCTGCCGGCCTGCCCAAAGTCCAGTCCTTCCAGCTCCCCGTGGCCGACCTGGCCCAGGTGGCCGAGGGTTCGGGCCTAGTCTGGGTCAATTCCGACGCCGACAAGATCGCCTCTGCACAAGCAGCCATCGCCGCCGAGCCCAAGCCCGTGCGAGTGCCACGCGAGCGTCCCGCCCCGGTGGTGCTGGATGAGGGGCCGCTGATCCTGGTGGAAACGCGGCGCGACCTGCGCAACATGACGCTGCCCTTCGAGGCAGCGCCGCCTTCCAGCACCTGAGCCTTCGCCCCCTCCCCCGCCGGGGACGGAGCACCCAGCGGCTCTGCCCTCGGCGAATGCGCGCAAGCGCAACCCAGGGCCCAACGCCTACCGAGCCATAGCGGTCACCCAACGACCCACAGGCCGCGAGCGTGCGCGCCCTCCGCACTAGTCACTTTGGACTATTCACAAGCGTGAAGAACTTGACGAAACTCGGTTGCGCATTTGCTCACACCACGGAGCGCCGGAGCCTAGGCGCACAGATCTACCCGAAGGCCTCCGGATTGGCAAGAATTCAACCCTTCTCGTCCCGGCCCACGTTGCATTCCTGTCGAGAAACTGACCCGCGGCAGAACATCAGCTTGTAAAGCTGGCAGAAAGCACCCAAGACGTGAATTTCTCACGGAGTTTTCAGAGATCTGAAGATATCTTTCGCCTACTATGCAAGCATTGCGATCGGTAATAAATTGTCACACCCGTGTTGTACGATTGTTACAATTTGTTTTTTAGTGCGCCAACCATGTATCTGTCCACCGCCCCATCTTTTTCCCGTCAGTTGCAGATCAGGAAACAGCATGTGCGAGCGCTGCAGGCCCATGGTCGCCTGAACGCCCCAAGTGGAATGCCGACATGAGCCCCCGACAACCTGATGATTCTCGCTGCGCAGCAGCGCATGACTGCGAGAACATGCAGTTGCGAGTACGGCCAGGACTTCATCACACTGTGGGCATGACTGATTTCGAGTCCACACTCAACAGGTCGTGCCCGGATCGGTGCCAACAACAAGTGGGCCGTTCCATCACCCTCAGCACAGCCCGACCTCGTTCAAGACCAAAGTCAATCCATTGCACAGCGGCCAGCCATTGGCCCTTGAGCTACCGCGCTCCTTGCTTCGGCGCGCCTTCTTTCTGACTGCGCACCGCCATGTCTCTCTCTTTCTTCTTCTACGCCTTCGCCGGGGCCTTTCTCACCAGCCTGATCCTCGTGCTGACACAGCGCTGGCATGGCCACTACAGCATGGACAGCAATTTCGGCGTGCAAAAGCTGCATACCGCCCCCACGCCCCGCATCGGCGGCGTCGGCATCATGGTGGGGTTGCTTGCCGCCTACTGCCTGGCAACGCCCGCCGTGGAGGCCATCCTGCACCCCATGCTGGTGGCCGGCCTTCCCGCCTTTGCCGCGGGCCTGTATGAAGACCTCACCAAGAAGGTGGGCGTATTGCCCCGCCTGTTGGCCACCATGTGCAGCGGTGTCTTGGCCTGGGCCATCACGGGTGTGGCCATGCGCAATACCGGCCTCTCGGGCGTGGACGCCCTGCTGGCATTCACACCGTTGGCGGTACTGTTCACGGCATTTGCCGTCGGCGGCGTGGCCAACGCGGTGAATATCATCGATGGCTTCAACGGCTTGGCCGCGGGTGCCGTTGCCATCATGCTGGCTGCCCTGGGGCTGATTGCTCTTCAAGTTGACGATACGGCGCTGGCCACCGTGGCCTTTGCAGCAGCGGCGGTGTCCCTGGGCTTTGGCGCCGTGAACTGGCCTTTTGGCAAGATCTTTCTGGGCGATGGAGGCGCCTACCTGCTGGGCTTCATTCTCGCCTGGCTGGCTGTGCTGCTGCCCATGCGCCACCCGGAAATCAACGCCTGGACCACGCTGCTGGTATGCGCTTATCCAGTGATCGAAGTGATGTTCTCGGTACGCCGGCGCATGCGACGCAAGGGCCACCATCCGGGTGAGCCCGACCGCGCGCACTTGCATCACTTTTTGCACCGCCGCATTGTGTGCCTGGCATTTCCCAAGTTGGACCGCGTTCTGCAGAACGGCTTGACCAGCCCACTGGCCTGGCTCTGCGCAGCCTTGCCCAGTGCGTGGGCCATTGTTTTTTTTGATAACACCCCGGCCCTCATCACTGGCGCATGTTTGGCTGCATTTTCCTATGCAGCCCTCTACGCCCGACTCACGCAGTTCCGCTGGTGCTTCGCACCACATACCATGGCTTCGCCCGGGTCGAAAACTGCCAGCAATACCTCGAACTAACCAGTCCATTAGAGAAAGCTTCCCCGGAGATCATGGAGTTATCGCAAGCAAAAATCGCCATCATTGGCTTGGGTTATGTGGGCTTGCCCCTGGCCGTTGAATTTGGCAAGACCCGTCAAGTTATTGGATTTGACATCAATGCGGCTCGCATCGGCGAGTTGCGAACCTGCCAAGACAGTACATTGGAAGTCAGCGCAGAAGAACTGCGGACGGCCCGCCATCTGAGTTTCAGCAGTACCGCAGAAGATCTGAGCACCTGCCAAGTCTTCATCGTCACTGTACCCACGCCGGTGGACCAGGCCAACCGCCCCGACATGACACCACTGGTCAAAGCCAGCGAAACTGTGGGCCGGGCCCTGCGATCAGGTGCAGTGGTTATCTACGAATCCACCGTCTACCCAGGCGCCACCGAGGAGGTATGTGTCCCCGTACTTGAAAAATTCAGTGGCAAGAAGTTCAACATTGATTTCTTTTGCGGCTACAGCCCCGAGCGCATCAACCCCGGCGATAAACAGCACCGTCTGCCCACTATCCGCAAGATCACCAGCGGCAGCACACCTGCAGTTGCAAATGCAGTCAACGACCTGTATGCGCAGATCATCACGGCTGGCACCCATCAGGCCAGCAGTATCAAGGTGGCCGAGGCAGCCAAGGTGATCGAGAACATCCAGCGGGACGTGAACATTGCGCTGATGAACGAGTTGAGCCTTATCTTCCACAAACTGGGCATCGATACCTTAGAGGTTCTCCAAGCGGCGGGCACCAAATGGAATTTCCTGCCCTTCCGCCCCGGACTGGTAGGTGGCCACTGCATTGGCGTGGACCCGTACTACCTAACGCACAAAGCCGAGCAGGTGGGTTATTCGCCTCAGGTGATCCTCGCCGGACGCCGCATCAATGACAACATGGCCAGCCACGTTGCGGACGAGACCATCAAGCTGATGCTGCGCAAGAATCTCCCGGTGCTAGGTAGCAAGATCCTGGTTCTCGGATTGACCTTCAAGGAAAACTGCCCCGACCTGCGTAATACCAAGGTGGTGGACATCGTGCGCACGCTGAAGAGCTACAACGCCCAGGTTGACATCTTCGATCCGTGGATCGACGTAGCCGAAGCTGAGCATGAATACGGCCTGCAGTGCCTGCGCGAACTCCCCCTCAATGGTCACTATGCCGCCGTGGTGCTGGCGGTAGGCCACCGCGAGTTTGCTGAGCTCGGGGAAGCAGGCATCAAGCGCCTGGGTCAGCCCGGCGCCGTGCTGTATGACGTGAAAAGCCTTCTGCCATTGGGTGTGGCAGACGGCAGGTTGTGAGCGACGCGATGGCATACGCTACAGCCTACGACGAACTCAAAATCAAACTAGCAACCGAAGCCCCCCGTACTTGGTTAGTGACTGGCGTAGCGGGTTTCATAGGCAGCAACCTGCTGGAGACCTTGCTCAAGCTAAACCAGCGCGTGGTCGGCCTCGATAACTTCGCCACCGGTTATCAGCGCAACCTTGACGAAGTGCAAACCCTTGTGACAACAACGCAGTGGGCCAATTTCAGCTTCATCCCGGGTGATATTCGTGAGTTGGTTGATTGTCAACGGGCGTGCGAAGGGATTGACCATGTGCTGCATCAAGCCGCGCTTGGCAGCGTGCCACGCAGTTTGGCCGATCCCATCACCACCAACGCTGCCAACATCAGCGGCTTCCTGAATATGCTGGTTGCAGCCCGCGACGCCAGGGCCAAGAGTTTCACCTATGCGGCCAGCAGCAGCACCTACGGCGATCACCCCGGCCTGCCCAAGGTCGAAGGCACCATCGGTAAACCCCTCAGTCCCTACGCTGTCACAAAATACGTCAACGAGTTGTACGCCGACATTTTCGCCCGTTGCTACGGTTTCGATACCGTCGGCCTGCGCTACTTCAACGTGTTTGGCCCTCGACAAGATCCTGAAGGCGCCTATGCCGCGGTCATCCCCAAATGGACCGCCGCGCTCCTGAGCAATCAGACGGTGTACATCAATGGCGACGGTGAAACCAGTCGCGACTTCTGCTACGTGGCCAACGCTGTGCAAGCAAACCTGCTAGCCGCTACCGCACAAAAGACACAAGCACGTAATCAGGTCTACAACGTGGCGGTCAGCGGCCGCACCACCCTGAATGCCCTGTTCGTCTTGCTGCGCAACAGCCTGGCAATTCATGGGGTCAGATCAGACGCAAAGCCCGTCCACCGCGACTTCCGCCCTGGTGATATCCGCCATAGTCAGGCGGACATTTCCAAAGCCATCAACCTGCTGAGATACTCGCCAACACACCATATACAGGCCGGCATTGAACAAGCCATGCCGTGGTACATCAGAAATACACAAACGTAATTTCCCCGTTCTGACACTTAAAGCTGACATGAAAAACTTTGCTCTCATCGGTGCGGCTGGTTATATCGCCCCTCGCCATATGCAGGCTATCCAAGCCACGCACAACGACTTGGTCGCGGTTCTCGACCCCAATGACTCTGTCGGGATTATTGACAGCTACTTTCCCAATGCTGACTTCTTCACTGAATTCGAGCGATTTGATCGGCATATCGACAAGCTGCATCGTGGCAACCATGACAAGCGCGTGAGCTATGTGTCGATCTGCTCTCCCAACTACCTGCACGATTCGCACATGCGCTTCGCTCTACGCGCTGGAGCCGATGCCATTTGCGAAAAACCCTTGGTGCTCAACCCGTGGAATATCGATGGCCTACTCGAAATCGAACAAGCCACGGGTAAGAAAATCAATACCATCCTGCAACTCCGCGTGCACCCCGCCATTGTCGCCCTGCGAGAGAAGGTGCAATCTGAAAAGCGGAATACCAAGCACGAGGTAGACCTAGCCTACATCACCTCGCGTGGCCACTGGTACCTGCAATCGTGGAAGGGCGACATCAAGAAATCTGGTGGTATCGCGACTAACATCGGGGTGCATTTCTTCGACATGCTCCACTTCATCTTTGGCAACCTCCAAAACAACGTGGTGCACTACACATCCGACACCAGAGCGGCTGGATACCTTGAATACGAGAATGCACGCGTACGCTGGTTCCTGTCTGTCGATGTGCAAGATGTACCCGCCACTCAATTGCAAGCAGGCCAGCGGACCTATCGCTCCATCACCATAGACGGTCAGGAAATCGAGTTTTCTGGCGGTTTTACCGACCTGCACGTCCGCAGCTACGAAGAAATTCTTGCGGGCCGAGGCTTTGGCCTAGAAGCCAATCGAACAGCCATTGAAACCGTAGCCAGCATTCGCCATGCCAAGCCCACCGGCATGCAAGGGGATCATCACCCGTTCCTCAACCATTTGATGGTGTGATGTCCTACTCCGTCCATCCCAGCGCCATTATTGACGAAGGAGCCCGAATCGGAGAAGGCTCACGGATCTGGCATTTCGTTCACGTCTGCGCCGGAGCTCGCATCGGCAAAGAGGTGTCTCTTGGGCAGAATGTCTTCATCGCCAACAAGGTCATCATTGGCGACCGCTGCAAAATTCAGAACAACGTCAGTGTTTACGACAACGTCACGATTGAGGACGGAGTGTTCTGCGGACCTAGTATGGTTTTTACCAACGTCTATAACCCGCGAGCCTTGGTTGAACGCAAAAACGAGTACCGCGACACGTTGGTTAAACGAGGCGCCACCCTTGGAGCCAATTGCACCATTGTCTGTGGCACAACCATAGGCGAATACGCCTTTGTTGGCGCTGGCGCAGTGGTTAACAGAAATGTGCCCTCGTATGCCCTCGTGGTGGGCGTCTCTGCCCATCAGATTGGCTGGATGAGCGAATTTGGCGAGCGGCTTGAACTACCGCTGCGCGGCGAAGGCAAGGTCATCTGCAAACATACGGGTGCCTCCTACATTTTAAGTGGCACCACACTAGTCAAACTACCCACATAAACCTATGATTGAGTTCATTGATCTTAAAACTCAGCAAGCACGCATCAAGGAGCAGATCGACGCTGCAATCCAGCGGGTATTGGCCCATGGTCAATACATCTTGGGACCCGAGGTGAGCGAGCTAGAGGAAAAGCTGGCGGCTTACACGGGTGCCAAATACTGCATCTCGGTCGCCAACGGCACTGATGCACTTCAGATAGCGCAAATGGCCCTGGGCATCGGTCCAGGCGATGAAGTCATTACCCCCGGCTTTACTTACATTGCCACCGCAGAAACTGTCGCTTTGCTCGGCGCCAGACCTGTGTATGTAGATATTGACCCTCGAACCTACAACCTGGACCCCGCCTTATTGCAAGCGGCGATTACCCCTCGGACCAGAGCAATCATCCCGGTCAGCCTGTATGGTCAATGCGCCGACTTTGACGTCATCAACGCAATTGCCGAACGGCACGGAATTCCTGTCATTGAAGACGCTGCACAGAGTTTCGGTGCAACATACAAAGGACGCAAAAGCTGCAATCTCTCAACCATCGCCTGCGCGAGCTTTTTCCCCAGCAAACCACTAGGCTGCTACGGAGATGGCGGAGCCATTTTCACGAACAATGATTTCCTTGCAAAAAAAATAAGACAAATAGCACGCCATGGGCAGGATCGCCGATACCACCACGTCTGCGTCGGTGTTAATAGTCGACTAGATACAATTCAAGCCGCAGTTTTACTGTCGAAGCTGGAAATATTTGACGAAGAAATCGCTGCCCGGCAAAAAGTAGCCACAGAATACAGCAATCAACTCAAACAGGCAAATATTGAAGCCACCCCGTATATTGAACCATATAATAAAAGTACTTATGCTCAATATACAATTCGTGTCAAGAGCAGAGAACTCCTGCAGGAGCGCCTGAAATTAGCTGGTGTACCAACTGTGGTTCATTATCCCCTTCCATTGAATAAGCAACCGGCAGTGGAAGACAAAGAAATCGATCTTCCAGTAGGTGATACAGCAGCAGAGCAGGTACTTAGTTTACCCATGCATCCCTATTTGAACGAAAAAGATCAAACCCGGATCGTGGCGGCCATTTGCTAGATTGCCTTCAAATCACCTTCTCGATTGCAATCAGGAAAATCTCGTAAGTCATATCATGCACAGCAATCCATAGTCAGCCATTTTCATAAGAGTTTGAGAATCAATTATAAGCATGCGGAAGATTATTACAATTGTTGGTGCTCGCCCTCAGCTTGTCAAGGCAGCGGCGCTATCGCGCGCTCTTGCTGCGCGCGCTGTATTTCAAGAAGTAATTATTCACACAGGTCAGCATTATGATGAAAATATGTCAGATATTTTCTTCAAGCAAATGCACATTCCTACGCCCCACTACAATTTAGGAATTGGAGGAGGAAGTCACGGAGAAATGACAGGGCGACAGCTGGAAAAAATTGAAGCGCTAATAATCAAAGAAAAACCCGAGTTAATGGTAGTTTACGGAGATACCAATTCAACGCTTGCAGGAGCGCTGGCGGCAGTGAAACTCCAAATACCTATTGCTCATGTAGAGGCAGGGCTAAGATCTTTCAATCGAAAAATGCCAGAAGAGATTAACCGGATAGTAACCGATCATATATCAGATATACTATTTGCCCCGACAGATAAAGCACGGAAAAACCTGGAATCTGAAGGAAGGCCCCAAAACTCTATCCACATTGTTGGTGACGTCATGTATGACGCCGCCATTTTCTACGCAAAACTCTCTAAGATGCCGGAAAAGCTCGAAGGCATCTCAAGAGACAAATTTATACTCTGCACTATTCATCGAGCTGAGAATACGGATGATCCATCTCGCCTCCGGTCCATCTTTGAAGGATTAGGAAGCATCGATGCACTTGTGGTGCTCCCACTCCACCCAAGAACGAGGAAAAAATTGAATGAATTTGGCATTCCAATTCCTCGCAATGTTTATATTATGGAGCCAGTTGGTTATTTGGAAATGATCTGGCTTGAGCAAAACTGCAAACTAATAGTCACGGATTCAGGAGGTGTTCAAAAAGAAGCCTACTTTCATCAAAAACCGTGCATTACTCTTAGAGATGAGACTGAGTGGACAGAGCTTGTTGACATTGGTATTAATACATTGACAGGAGCATCATCCGAGAAAATTTCAAAAGCATTATTGAATTCAAATTTTGATGAGGATTTATTCGCTCAGAAGCCATATGGAGATGGGAATTCAGCAACAAAAATCGCAGCAATACTTGAAGAATTTCGGTAAGCGATTTTAATGTGAATTGAGAAATTCTCTCAAAAACTCTTGAGGTGAAAATCTCCATGCACTCCGATATTGATTTGAAATACACTTAAGAAAATGGAAATATCAAAGCAGTGTTGTGAGACGGTAGCTATTAGAACGAAAACCGAGAACATAGCACAGAGCTTTACCAATTCAATCTTTGAAGAGTCGTGGTGGCTAGATGCTGTTGCCCCCGGCCGCTGGGGAAAAGCAGAGATAAAAAGCAATGGCAGCAGCATTGCAATATTGCCTTATGTCCAAGATAAAACAGGCCCATTTCGACTAATTCGAATGCCTTCCTTGACACAAACCCTGGGTCCATGGATTAGCGAAAAAATCAGGGTGAACACAGCAAGCTCAAAAGAGGCTGCAGTGATAGATGAGCTTGTAGGAATGCTTCCTAAGCACGATTACTTCATGCAACGCATGCATCATTCATTTTCGAACTGGCTACCGTTATATTGGCAAAATTTTGAGCAGACAACTTTATATACATACATCATTAGAGAGCAAGAAACAAAAGATCTTGTTTTCAAAAACATGCAACCGAGAATAAAAAATGCAATAAAGAAGTGGGAGCATGAAGGTGGAGTTTCTGTTTTTCAGAGCGACGACATTGAGCAATTTTTGATTTTGCATGAAAAGACTTTTTTACGGCAAGGCAGATCTTTACCGTACAGAAAAGATCTAGTACGACGCCTTGATACCGCATGCGCAGCACGCGGAGCAAGAAAAATTTATTTTGGAAAAGACTCACAGGGAAATATTCATGCTGCAGCGTATATAGTTAATGATGCGAACTATAGCTATTATTTGATGTCAGGATCTGATCCTCTTCTACGAGAAAGTAATGCTCTCACTTTCTGCTTATGGGAAGCAATTAAAGGTGCCCTAGATGGGGGACGGAAGTTTGATTTCGAAGGTTCAATGATAAAGCCCATCGAGTTTTATTTTCGCGGCTTTGGTCCATCACGTACCGCTTATTCAAAAATATGGAAACACAAGAATAACTTTACCAAAGCACTCTACAACATTCGCTCAACACTTCGCAGATAGCCTTTCTAGAATTGAATGAGAGACAATTGAAAAAAAGCACGTTCTCTCGAGACTTTAAAATACTGTTCTCCGGAAATATCGGAGCTCATGGCATCAGTTTTCTATTCGCAACCTTGGTAGCCAGGCTTTATCCGCCGGAAAGGTTTGCAGATTTAGGGCTATTCGTATCGATAACAACCATATTATCGATGCTCTTTACGGCGCGCCTGGAATTTGCCGTAGTCACCAGTCAAAGCGATGAAAAAGCTGAGACACTGTGCCGAACAGGCATTGCATTCTCGGCAATAGGTGCGGTACTAGTTACTGCGGGAATGGCCATAGCTTTCCTCCTGGGCCATCTACCTTCATGGATGATTTTTGCTGGGTTTTCTGCTTTTTTTCTATCTAGCACGAAATTTTTTACCCAACTAGCTAGCCGCAAGGGCATGTACAGTGTTTTAGCTCACAATAAATTTATCGTAGCCTTTCTCACAAACATCGTTCAATGCCTCTTATTCTTTGCTAGCGTAGGTTTGGTGGCTGGCTATTTCTTGGGAACCTATGTATCCCAGATGATCCTGGCTCGGAAAATCACGCTTGAAAAATTACCCTTTCAGCGATCTACCTTCCTGAACAATATTAGAACAAGCTTCAAAGAGAACTTGAATTTCGCCAAATATGATCTTCCAGCCGATATAATTAACTTTGCATCAAGCCAGACTCCGATCTTTCTCCTTCCATTATATTACGGAAGTACATTGGCGGGACTTTATGTTTTTGTTGACAGAGTATTTTCGGCACCGGCCTCATTGATAGGAGCTTCGGTTAGCCAGATTTTTTTTGAGCGCGCGACAAAGGCATATGCTGCAGATAAGCCAGCACTAAAATTCCTTACAATTAGCATTTATAACCGCATCGCAGGCTTAGGGTTATGCTTCACAGTCATAATATTATTGTTGGGGCCAAATATATTTCAACTTTTGTTTGGAGCGAACTGGGTTGAAGCAGGCAGACTAGCTGCAGCACTAGTTTCCTTGGTTGTTCTATCTTTAGCTACCTCTCCATTATCCATGCTTTTTGCGGTAACAGGACGACAAAGAGAGCTGCTTATTTATAATGTGATTGTAGCCGCATCGAGATTTCTATCTATATTAATTCCATGGTTTTTTACCAAAGATTTTTACTTCACCATTATTATCTATGCAGCCGCGAATTTCTTCCTGAGGCTATTAATGGGATGGCGAAGTTTGACGATAATTGATGTTCATCTTTTCAAGGCAAAAAGAACACTCGCCATCACTGCGGCTTTAGTTGCAGCCGAGGTTGCAAGTATTTTTATTTTTTCTTGAAGCGCATTTTCCTTGTTTTGGAAGAGTTACTTTGAAAAGCAAAATCCGCTGTCTTCTGAAATCGCCTCCAGGATGTATTCCAGAAAAGATTTACATAGCAAAGCTAATTTTTTATGAATATCTTGGAATTGATGTCGATTTTCAATCGTCAGAAGAAAAAAAATCATTCGAATTAAATATACTATTCGACGATAAGACTTATAGCCTTGAATTCCTTGATTCCTTTTTCAAAAAAGCCAGCTCGGCCTGGCTCGAGCCTGCAACACTGCCTGATTCATGCACTTGGATAAAAACAAATGAAATTCAAGGTGAGGAAATATGGATTCCTATTTTTCATACAACTGACGATGCGGCTTTTTGGAAGAGTAAAGAGCATCTGACCAGCTCTGATATTGATATATTCGGATTATCCTTCTTTTTCCTCAGCCGCTATGAGGAGGCTGTTCGCACGAGTTCTCGAGATGAATTTGGCCGCTTTTGCTTTGAAAAATCTCTGAGCAAGCGAACTGGCACTGCCAACAAGCCGGTAGTAAATATGTATATCGATTTTCTGGCAAAGCTGATAGAGCAGATCACACATTATCCGCTAGAAAAATATAGAAAATTGGCTTTTGAAGTAATTCCTTCTCACGATGTTGACTCGCCATTTTCCCCTTCAATAAGAACACCTTATTGGCTTCTCAGAACCTTAGGGAAAAATCTAATCCGAGACCGCTCTACAGAGAAATTTTATGCGACAGCTCGTACTGCATATAAAAGCAGTTTCAACCAAAAAAACGACCCTTATAACAGCTTTAGCAAGATCGTAAAAATAGATGCAAATGCCGGAGTGAAAGGGAGATATTTCTTTATCAGTGGCAGGACAGGAAAAAAGGTCAATGATGGCTACTACCACATCGAGGAAGAGCGAATAAAGAGATTACTTCAGGAATTGCATTTTGAGGGGCAGGAAATTGGCCTGCACCCAAGCTTTAATACGTATCTGAACCCTAGCGCCATCGATTCTGAGTTTAGCCGACTAAAGAGATTATGTGAAAATCTATCAATTCGACAGGATTACTGGGGAGGTAGGCAGCATATTCTTCGATGGCAATGCCCAGATACATGGCGACACTGGGCAACGGCAAGGCTTGACTATGATTCAACCCTCGGCTTTGCTGATAGACCTGGCTTTCGATGTGGCATATGTTATCCCTATCGGGTATATGATCTGATTGAAAGACGTGAGTTAACCTTGATAGAGCAGCCGCTGATTTTAATGGAATGCTCTCTTATTGATTCTCGCTATATGAATTTGGGTTGTAGTGATGCAGCATTCGAGGAGGTTCAAAACCTGCGAAATGAATGCAAAAAATTTCGAGGACAATTTACCGTTCTTTGGCACAATCATCGTTATGTTTCTGAAGAAGAAGTGAATTTGTATAAATTTGCACTGTCTGGAAAATAAATTTTGATCTGCATTGAGAAAACCGAGACACTTTAAACGTTAGTCGTCCGACGATTCAACCTCTGGAAAGGGGTACAGGAAAAGTCGTAAGACGCAGTTGTTTTTCAGTCGAGTAGATCGTGGCCGTGCTCAAGCAGGTCGAACTCTGCCTAGTGGTGGCAAACGCGTGCCGCAAGATGCGGTATCAGCGAAAAGATCTTTTACCGCAGGAAAAAGCAGTGCAGCAGCCTGGAGTTTGACCAGGCGAGAGCTCCAGCAATGACAGGAGGAGAACGCGCGGCTCAAGGAGCTCGCGGCCGACCTCATCTCGTAACCGTATTTGATGTGTTCACTTGCGAAGCCCTGGCAGTACGTGCCGGCCATCGACTCAAAGGCGAACATGCTATCGAGAGTGTTGAACCATCGCGATGCCACGGCCTTCGTGGGCAACGGTAAGGAGTTCACGGGTCGATTGTGGCACGTGCGCGACGAGTGCTTGAATGTGAAAATTGGTTTGCCTCATTGACTGAGGCGCAGAAGCTTCTGGAGACTTGACGGCAGGCCTACGACGAGAGTCATCCTCACAGAGTGCACTCAATGACCTGACGCCAGCCGACATGCGCGTAATATCAAAGAGATGGGGTCTGCGTCATGACACCACACTAGCCGGGGCTAGCACACTCGGGGGCCCTCGAAGAACCACAGCCGAATCAGCCCGCCCTAGAGTGGATTGTGATAGCTGCCGCAGGAGCGCCCCACAAGCCTGCACGCGTGTCGCTCGCTCAGGTCGCATTTCTCGATCATGGTGGAGACGGCAAGCCCGTTTGGCTTGCGGGACCATCGCTTTACCCAAAAGCCATATGCATATTCAGCGCGTGGATGCCCAGATGCACTTCGGCCAACAGATTCTTGAGCTTGTTGTTCTCCGCCTCGAACTCACTCTAGCGCTAGGCGTGGGGCACGCCCATGCCGCCGTACTTGTGGCGCGCCATTTGTAGAATAGTCGCACCTTTAAAGCCGCCCTTGCGGCACAGATCTTTGATTGGCGCCGAACTCAGCCTGCTTGATAGACCCGATGATCTACTCCTCGGTGTATCAGCTCTTTCTCATCTCCATCATTCTTCAAATTGACGGACTTCAATGTCACGACGTTGGTACGACTGGAAAGAGGTAGATCAATATAAGATGCCCCCAATTTCTATTTTTTGAGGAATAAGAGACCGAGGAGGTTTCCCGAGCACTAAATCGCTAGTTAAGCTTCAGGAATGAGTTCTTGATAAACAGCCAAGGTTTGCTTGATTATTATTTTTTCATCAAACTCTTGCAGAGCTTTTTCTTTCGCCGCCCGACCAAGCTCGGTTGCAAGTACAGGGTTCTCCACCAGCCGTACAATCGCGCTCTCAAGCGCACCTATATCGCGAGCAGGAACCAAAAGGCCAGTCACCTCATGCGTTACAACATCTCGGCAACCAGGAACATCTGTCGTTATGAGTGGAATTCCACATGCAGCAGCCTCAATCAATGTCTTAGGTAGCCCTTCTCGGTAGCTTGGCAACACCATTAAATCTACGGAAGACAGAAGCAAAGGCATATCTTCAACATGGCCCAGCCATTCGACGGTTTGATTCTTCATCCACTTTTCTATTATCTCTGCTGATACTGCAGCAGGATTTCCGAGATCAGGAGCGCCAGCAAGTAAAAACTGGATTGGAAAATTCTTTTTCTTCAAAGACTCAGCCACTGCTACATATTCAGATACTCCCTTGTCCCATAATATTCGAGCAGCCAATAAAACACGAGTGGGTCCACTTCGCACATGCGGCCGAAAATCTGAAAACCGGGAGCAATCTACACCCGAGCCCAATATAAGCCTGATGTAGGATTGGTCGATAATTGAAGATTTTTTAAAAATAGAGACATCATCCGGGTTCTGGAGGATGAGTCTCGAGCCTTGCCCTCCCAAGGCAAATTTCATCAGCAAGCGTACAAAGGGGCGGAGTACCTTAGCTTGAATTCCATTGTTTGTAAAAACATAACCCAGCCCCGCAACAGCACTTACACGCGCTGAAATTCCTGCGGCTCGACCTGCCAGCGAGCAATATACAGCGCACTTAATGGTAAATCCATGTATTAGATCAAAATTCTCATTTTTAATCAATCGCCATAGCCAGAAGATGAGTAGCAATTCTTTGAAGGGATTAAGGCTCCGCCGCGCCATTGGAGCAGAAATCCATCTAAATCCCATTGCTTTTAATTTTTCACTATATAAACCGGCCGGGGATATAAGAATTACGTCATACCCAGCATCTTTTAGGGATTGTGCCAAGGATCGGCGAAAATTATAAAGATACCAATCCGTATTGGCAAACAGAGCTATCCGCATGATTGATATTTCACCAAAAATCAGCTACCTTGATGATTATTTCTTCCAGCGAAAAACAGCACTGCCAGATAAATCCAAAATATGCTAAATCGAAATCCATTATGGGCAATTCCGTAAAGCACAAATGGAAACATCAATGATGATGCAATCACCAAGCCCCAAGCCTTTAGAAGTCGAAAAAAAAGGCCTCCAATCAATACGAGGAATAGGCCAAAGCCAACGATGCCGTATGATATTATCAAATTACCAAAAGTTGAGTGAACTTCAAAACCAATTGTATTTAAAGCAAAACCTTCTCCCCAGCCATATATCAACCTGATATCAGGGTTAAATAGTATTTGATATCCTCGCCCTTCCAAGGAATCATCACTATCGTGGCCAATGTCTGCAAGACGTTGAATAAATTTAAATTGCTCAAAATCAGCGTGCTGCAATAAAGCAATCACGAAAACAGCCAATAGAGCAAAAATCAACAAATTAGAAAGAGATCTTCTCAGCCGTGTCAAGATGCCCAAATAAATTACGATGGAAACCATCGCTGCTTTGGAAAGCGACAAGACTGCCAGAAAAAAAGCAGCCGTCAATATAAATAAAAAAGTTACCCTTGAGCATCGGCCAAGCACGAATAAAACCGAGCCTAAGCCCGCAATGCAAACTGCATAATATCCTAACTGATTTGGGTTGTTAAAAGTTCCTACGTTTCGATATGTGTCATCAGCCCCAACGACAAGAGAAAACCCTAATACAAAAACACCAATCAAAGATATAGCAACGCTAACAATCACTCCACCTTTAAGAGCCTTCAACGTATCATCACTGTAAAGAACAAGCTGCCGATAGACTGAGTAAAATATCAACGCATTGAAAACTACATATGCAGCCGGAGCGAGCACTGAAGGATTTTCTGATATCGAATAAAAAGATTGTCTAGATACCACAAACCATACTAGCACCCAGAGAGGAATTAAAGATAAGATTTGCCTTTTTGATAGGCCATTTAAAATCAATGCCCAGATAGAAAAAACCAGTAATACCAGATGACTGGCCTGAGGTAATCCGCTGGGTAGCAAATATATAGGGAATAGAGAGACGCCCAATGCTAACAAGAGGCACGATATTTTCTGCGCGCTCATGCATCCGCACGCTCTTTAGCGCGGTCAAGAATAGCTTGCTCAATTAGCCGCAATTCTTTTTCAACGCGCACCTCCCAAGAGGTCAGAAAGCCTTTGACAAAATCTCGTCCATCAGCGGCCATTTTTCTCAGATGACCGGGATCTTCTAATACTCTGCTCAGAGCGCTCACAATTTCGTCTAGATTCTTGTCGACATTCACAATCAATGGGCCTTTTCCTTCTAAAACCAATTGAGTATCGCCAGTACTCCTCGCTATAACAGGGCGCCCAGACAACATAACTTCCCACAGGGAATTCCCTAAATTGCTCGCATCATAAAGAAACAAAAAAACATCGCAAGATGCCAGAGCATTTATATAAGTATCTCCTCCGACATGGCCTAGGAATTTAATATGCTCTGAGATATTTTCCGTGGTGGCCAAGGCACGCAGCTTTTGTTCATCTTCGCCTCCTCCAATGAAGAGCAGCTCAGCAGAGATTTCTGGGTGAAGAGCCTTGAATCTAGAGAACGCCTGAATAGCTAAATCTTGCCGCTTCCACCATGAAAGGCGCCCGACATAGCCTATGGTCAGTTTATTTTTCTTGAGACCTAATGGGATCGAGGTTTTCAAAAGCTCATTTAAAAACCCAGTTTCGATGCCATTGAACAATTGATGGACTTTTTTTTCAATGCGAAGATGCTTCGCCAATATTTGAAACTTAGTTCCATCATTAGTGACAATGACCAAATCCCCTGAGAATTTGGCAGCCAAGTAATCCAAGATATATCGAGTATATATTAACCTCCATTGCCTCAATTCAATTTTCTCCGGAATCAGAGATCCAAAGAGTCGGCTTACGGAGATCACCCCAAAAATACGCCCGAGTAGTGTGGAAATACTCGAGTAATTTGCCATCCCATATATTACCGACGGCCTATTTTTTCCAACTTGCCAAGCTCCAATAATAAATGCATATGCAAGTGCCAAGACTCGAAACGCATGGTGCTGCCTAACTGGAAGTCTGTATAACCTTATTTCTGATCCATTACTCGTTTTTATAGTTTTTGAGACCTCTTTATTGATAATAATGCAGCGAAAGCAATGCTCATTCGAATTTCCTAATATCCCGAGAAAATTGTGAACCCCTGGCATTCCTCGAGGTTGACCACCTTCTATCAACCATGGCCGCAATCCAGTGAACATATCTCCGATCACAAAGATATTCATTATTTATAGAGAAAATTGAGGGATTATTTTGAACTTGAACTCAAGAAATGAATTTTCGGTTAAGCTTTATTTTTTTAGTTTCTATTGCGTACGGCAATTTTGCTCGAAGTGGGCGACATGGGATACCTGCAGCCACAGTATCGGCGGGGATATTTTTCGAAACCACTGATCCAGCACCAATGATAACATTGTCACCAATACATATACCAGGCAAAATGACTGAATTCGCTCCTATCCAAACATTGGAACCGATTTGAACTGGTGAATCGTGAACATGCCTTGAATAATCTTCTTCCGCATGATTGGCTGAGATTATTTTCACTCCGGCCCCAAATTCGACATTTGATCCTATTTTTATCCCATTGTATGCTTGTATATAACACCCCGGAGTATCGCCTGGATCGCACATATACTCTTTTTCAATCTTCTCATGCCCCACTACGGTGCTTGTAAAATGAACTGGCCAAGGGACAGATCTATTGAATCCTACTATCTTCTGCAGGATTCCATATCTCAACAATATTTTAATATTCAGCTGATAGGAATATATTGGCCTATGGTATTTTGGATAGACAAGCCATACAATCCAAGAGAAAAGCAATCTGTCAACCACCCTGATAATTTTTTTTGCACGTGCATTCATTTTCTATTTTCCATCGGTGCAAAGTAACTCAAGGTTCTTGGCATTGACCTAGAGATCCAAAGAAAAGGCCATCATCATGAGGCCGGGTTACGGTATTTGTAATCAATGTAGCGATAGCGCCCATATTTATAACCGTACCCATAGTAGCTTCGGCGGCTCATGTCCATCGCATTGAAAAGAACGCCGTTAGCAGCTTTGCCTGCGTGGGCCAACCGGCGCGTACTTTCGATCAATTCACCCATCGACGATTTGTTGGCCCGCGCCACCAACAACACCGTGCCGGCATGATTGGCCACGGCAGCCGTGTCGGCCGCCACCAACACGGGAGGAGTGTCAATGATGACCAAGTCGTACTGAGATGAAAGATCTTTCAACAAACTGGCAAATGAATCGGACATCATCAATTCGGCTGGATTAGGCGGCATTACCCCCGTCGGCAGAAAATCCAAGTTCTTCAGCACCTCAGGCCGTAATGCTTGCTTCAGCGTCACCCCGCCAGCGATAAGTTCCGACAGGCCTCTTTCGCGAGCAAGTCCAAAGTATTGGTTGATATGGCCTTTACGCAGATCGCCATCGATCAGCAGCGTTTTCTTGCCTGCCGCGGCCATGATGGCAGCAAAGTTGGTAGAGATAAAACTCTTGCCTACCCCAGGTGTCCCTCCGGTAATGAGCACACGATTATTGCCGGCCTCCAACATGGCAAACTGCAGCGCTGTGCGCAAACTGCGCAGGCTTTCAATGGCCGAATCACTTGGATCTTCGCTAGCCAACAGATGTATGCCTGGCATTTTCCCCGCGGCTCGCTGTGCCAACATAGCCTGAGTAGCACTCAACGGAATAGTGGAATACACGTTGAGGCCTGTGTGCGCCTCAATCTCCTGAGGGTTCTTAATGCCACTCAAGTAGATCGTGCGAACCACGGCTGTAACAGCCGCTATCAACAAACCCAGTACCGCCGCGAGCGCCAATACAAGCGCTTTCTTAGGCTTTACTGGATCTTCCGGTACAACGGCGTCATCCAAAAGACGCACATTTCCTACTTTACCTTCCTTGGCTAGCCGCAGTTGAATTGCGCTATTCAGCAGTGATTGATACAAGTCGGTGTTAACTTTGATGTCGCGCTCCATGCGCAGAGCATCTTGTTGCACCACAGGCATTGATTTGATCCTGTCGTTGATCTTTGCAATCTCTTTACTATAGGCGGCTATCTGCGCATCCAGCGTTTGGATGGTGGGATGATTGCCAGTAAAACGGGCTTCCAGATCACGCCGACGCTGCTGTGCCTCCACGAGTTTGGACTGCTGCTCAACCGTTTGAGCAAGCACTGCCTTGGCTTCATCATCCAAGCTGATGGTGCCATGCAAATTTCGGTACTTGCTATAGGTGTCTTCGGAGACTTCCAATTGCTTCTTGAACTGCGGCAACTGTGTATCAAGAAACACCAGTGTTTTTTCCGCTTCAGCAGCCTTGCGATTGATATTCTGCCGTACGTACTGGCGTCCGATCTCGTTGAGCAATACGGTCAACCGCTGAGGATCCGTATCTTGCAGCGTGACATCGATCACACCCGACTGTTTACCCTTTTCGGAAATCTTCAAGTCATCTTGCAGTTTGTCGACAACAGCCAACTTGGAAGAGCGCGATACGCGAAACTGTGCTCCTTCTTTGCCCTCCAATTGAGCTACCAGCAGTTGCACCCTTCCTGCAGATGTCACCTGATCGAGCAGCACGCCCACCGTGCCTTGCAGCGGCTCCGGCAAGTCGGGCTGAGTCAACAGGTACTGACCATGGCCCTTGGCTTCAATGGTGAAAGGCTTTTGTTCCAGTCCAGCAGGCACCTCCATCTGCGGCACCACAATTTTCTCTGCCCCGGAAACAAAACCGCCTAAACCCAGAATACCGGGGGTTGAGAGTTCCTTGGCCTGACGTGACAGCCAGGAGCCAATCAAGGGTGTATAGCGCGGACGCGCGTCGATATAAAGCTTGGTGTTCTCCACCGCCTGATTCAGCACCAGACGCGAGCGCAGAATTTCAATCTCCCCCCCCGCTGGAGTCTTCACCTGCAGGAAGCTAGCCGCCGCATCACCTAAAAAACTCTTGGCCGAGTTGTCCGAATCTTCCACCTGGATCAACAGGTTGGTCTCATACACCGGCCGCGCCAAAAAGGCGTAAAGCCCACCCAGCACAACGGCCACGGCCGTGATGCCGGCTATCAGCCAACGGTTGTCAAGAAAAATATCCAGGTACTCAGCAAGATTGATTTCGTCGTCTGCATCCGCTGGCATGGTCATCGGTGCATTGGGGGGGATTGGCGGATTCATCAATGAGAGTTGTTCTAGGTTATTCAAAGTCGAGCGATGCGGCTCAACCAGTCGCTCACACCCTGGTCAATTAAAGTCAGCGATTGCTCGAATGCGGCCTGCGGCTGCCGGTAGGGGTCAGGCACGTCCTGCTTCGCGTGTTCGCAGAGGCGAAACACCTTGCCGCAAGTGAAGGGGTATTTTTCTTCCAGATACCGCCGCTGCTCATTGTCCATGACGAAGATGATGTCGGCCTGCTGGCACATCTCGCGCATCACCTGCCTAGCGCGATGATCTTCGATGCTGATGCCTCTGCGCTGCATCAATTCACGGGCCAAGGCATCGGCGCGCTCGCCAATCAATGCTCCCGTGCCTGCTGAGGCCACAGCCATGTGAGGTAGTGCAGCCGCCAACAAGCCTTCAGCCATAGGACTGCGGCAGATATTGCCAATGCAAACGGTCAAAATGGACTGCATCACCGGAATGTGTTGTTGACCCCGCTGGTCAGTTGAGCCGTGGGCAAGATCAAGTTGATGATGCGGCTCCACTGCACGAGAGGTACAGGGTCGACATACACTACGTCCTTAGGCTTGAGCGCAAAGCCATCGGCCATTGCCAATGCGGTGGCAGTCTTGGCGTCCAGATGGAAGATGGCCGGCTGTCCCTGGTCGTTGTTACGAATCACATAAACCTGCCGTGGGTTGGCCGTATTGGGGTTCACGCCTCCAACCTCACCCAGAGCATCATTGAGCGTCAGGCGACTGTTTCGCATCAGCACAGCCGACGGGCGCAGTACCTCGCCCATGACATACACTTTGCTTTCCTCTCGTGATTTGACCGTCACCATGTCCCCACTCCGCAGGACAATCTTGTTCGGATCAACGCCCATATCCAGCAAGGCCATCAAATTGACAGGCACCGTCTTGTCGGCGCGGGTCACAGAAACCAGCGAACGATCCCCTGCAGGTGTCACACCGCCGGCACGGTTGATGGCCTCCGGCAACGTCATGGGCATATCCGTAAAAACCTGCAACCCCGGATTGCGTACTTCGCCATCTACATAAACCCGCTTGCTGCGGAATGCCTGGATCCGCACGGCCACTTGAGGATCCTTGTAGACGCGGGCCAGTTTGACTGTGAGCTCCTGCTGTATTTCCAACTCGGTCTTGCCCGCTGCCACAATCAAACCGGCATATGGAAAGCTGATCTGCCCCGAGGCGGGAACGATGATTCCGGGCGCTGGAGCGATGCCCGTCGGATCTCCAGCAAACGGAGTCACCGGCGTAGTTACCCCAGCCCCCTGCATCAGTTCAGGATGATCGAACACGGTAATGCCGAGAACGTCGCCGGGCCCAATTTTGTAGTAATCGGGCTCCCCAAACAGTTGCTTCACTTCGGGTGACAAGTTGCGAGGTTTGACGTTGCTCTGGGCCTGTATCAGGCTGGGCGTGATGGGGATGATCACGCCCTCGGGGGGATTGTCTACATCCGACGGCACGTACTGCCCTAGCGTCACGCTGGTGCGCAGCCCGGGATCGGTGTAGTCAAAGCCAGGAGCCGTTACCACCGCGCAACCGGGCAGAAGGCTAGCCATGGCGGCACTGGCAATGATGCGACCACTCAGCCTGACCATGCCCTGACGGATGGATTTCGAAAGACGCACCATGGGAATAAGACACCTCTTCTCGGCCAGCGGCCTGAGCCCAAAACAACAACTCGCTATTCTCGGCGAACTCGTGATCATTTCCATTTGAAACAAACGCATCTTTCGTGTATTAGTTCCGACCCGCATCCCGGATGCGGCGCATATTGTCTTCAAAGTACAAGAGGCTGGCGCGGTCCGAATTGAAGTTGGCATTCAGCGAGGTCAGCCCCGGCGTCACGCCGTAACCTGGCGTGACGAAATTAGCCGACTGCCCTACCGTGGTTTCGATGCCGTAAGACCACCGCGGCGCGCCAGTGATCTGCACAGGGCCGGTGGGCGACATGTCTTTGCGCGGGCCAATGGGAATCGAGATTTCGATGCCCACGAACGACCGGGAACCGGCAGCATTGTCGAACTTGGTTCGGCGGTAGTACAAACTCACTGCTGTATCAGCAAACCATTGGCGCATGCCCAACTGCACGCCCCTGTCGTTGTACATGAACTGCCCCCCTGTGGCTTCCAGATAGGTTCTTGTTTGGGCCACATTGTAGCGGTAGCTTCCCAGCAGGAGCTTCGCGGTGTCGGGCTCGAGCACGCTGGGACCATAGGGGATCGCACTGGGAGTGGAGCGGACGAAACGGCCGGCCTCCAGCCCGAAGCGATGCCGGCCCTCGCCCGGCTCCCAGCGCAACTCTGCGTCCACGCCCTTGTACTGCGGATTGATCTTGCCGGCGCTGACCTGGGCTGTCAGCGCGTACAAGCCCAGGCGCGTGGCTTGCACGGGGTCGGCCCCCAGCCATTTCTCGAGCGGAATCCGAAGAGCCTGGCTCAGGACGGCGCGGTCCATGCCGCTCTGGAGACGCCTGTCGGCAAACACACCGCCCGGCTCGTAATTGCGCGAGTTCGACACGGGCGAGGTGTAGCGCACCTCGCCATAGGCACCTACCCACAACGGCATCTGGAAGGCCGTTCTGACACCCAGCGAATAGTCGAACACGCCGTATTCCTGCGCCACGGCGCTGCGCAGCACAGGGGAGAGGCCCACTCGCAGTGTATGGTTGCTCGGCGCCAGCCCGTTCACCACCCATTGCACGCCTTGCAGCAGCCGATCCATGTCAGTGGTGCCTGGCGTCATGAGCTGGCCAGCGGTGCAGGTTGCGCTCTCCCCGGCGATCCACTGGCGCAGGCAATCCGTCTGCCCACTCACAGCCACCAACGGAAGCTGCCGCTGCGTGAGCACCAGCCGGTAGCCCGCGCGGGCCGGGGCCAGCTCACGGGCCACCACGCCGAGCGCCACGCCCAGGGCATCAAGGGAATTCCAGTTGTAGGTGGCGTTGTTGGCCTTGACCGCGATGCCGCCATCGGGCAGGCGTCCCACCTGAATATCCTCCAGCCCCTTGGCGCGCAGGCTTTCCGCCATCGACTGCAGTTGCGGATCCAGCACCGGTGGCGGCGGCACGGGTACATCGCGCTTGTCTGCAACCCCGGCTACGGGAGCCGTGGCCGTCGCTGGGGCTTGCCCGGCGGAAGGCGTCAGCGCCGCGCCGGAGGCAGGCACTTCAGCCGCATAAGTAGGCTCGCGCAACTGACCGGCGGGCAAGGACGCACTCGCTCCGGCAGCACGGGCTCCGGGCAGGCTGGGCACTTTGTAGAGCGGAATATCCAGCCCTACGCTCCACCAGGTACGCTCGGTCACACGGCTGGAGCTCAGGCGAACATTGGCGCCCACATGGGCCTTCCAGCCATCGGGCAACCATGCAGCCGGTGCGTACAGCCGGGCGCCGGCCCAGGTGTTCTTGTCCGAGTATTCCAGATGGGCCTGCAGCCACGGCAAGGGCTGCACCACGGCACTGCCAAACACCCCCTTCAACGGAGAGGCCGGCGCCGTCGCATTGGAGCGCTTGGCCACCCCGGCGCTCAAGCTCACAAAATCCACCGGGTCATAGCTCAGTACGCCATAGTAGGCGCGAAAATGCCCCGTTTGACCGCCTATATCCGAGGCGCCGGCGGCCAGCCTGAACTGGTTGCGGGCATCCAGCCCGATGCCCACCTTGAGATTGGCCGAGAGGTCGCGCGCACCACAGCCTTGCGTGAAGCAATTGTTGTGAATGGTGTTGGAAGCGATGCGGCCTGACAACTCCAGATTGGGCAGAAGCCCAAAGCCCACCACCAGGTTGTGGCCCGCCGGGTTGGCCGCTCCGGGCATCTGGTTGTCATACGCCAGGGCCATCTTTCCCCACCCCAGCAGATGGGCGTTGGGGGTGATGCTCAGCCCGGTGTAGCCCTGGGGCGACATCGATGTGTCCACTGCCAACGCGCCGTGGAAGGTCAAGACAGCAAAGGTTCCAACGAGCAGCTTTGGGCGGTACATAGAAGAAACAGCAACAATGAAAACAGGGCAGCCAAGCTGCCCTGTCGATCGGTTTTAATCTAAAAAATCAAGCGAAACCGTCGATGCCTTCAGGTGCCGCTGGCGCCCGTGGTACCGGTGCCTGGAGCGGGGATCTTCTTGCCTTCGGTGATCGCTGCGTTCGTGACGGCGGTCTTCACCGTTCCATCCGAGTTTTGCAAGACCGGCCCCGTCATGTCCAACACCTTGTCAAGGCCTGTACCGTTGGCAGCGAACACCACAGACTCGAAGGAAGTACCGTTCAGAGCGCTCAAGGTAGCGTCGGCCTGCGCAGGCGTATTACCGGCGGCGATCAGTTGATTGCGAACCACCGTGACAACAGCTGCGCGATAGGTGGCCACAGTTGCAGGCTGGCTCACATTGGTCGCGAATGCAGCGTCCGTTCTGGTTTTGGCCACGAAAGCGTCAATCGACGCCAAACCCGAAGAGGCCAGCACGGAGGTGACCAGCAAATCGGTCAGAGGCGTGAAGTTGGCTACTGCGCCTGAAAACAGGATGCCGCGATAGCTCGTGGCGCCCATTGTGGCCGTGCCGGCGCAGGGATAAACAACCGTACCCGGAGCAATCGTAAAAGTACCATCGGCACCCGTCTTGCCACTCAGACCAAGGCCATTGGCGCAGGTCATGCTCACCGTGGCGCCACCAAGCGCCTTGCCGCTGGCCGCCGTTCCGCTGACCGACACAACGCGAGAAAGATCCGCACTCCCACCACCGCACGCCGCCAGCGATGCTGCGATCGCCGCCGCGGCCGCAAACTTAAGGCCAGTCCTGTTCATTGCGCACTTCATTCACTACCTCCGTAGATGTATCTGGAAAAACCCAATTGAAAAAAATTGTTGCTACCTGACTTTAGCATTGAGAGGGGATAAGGCAAGTGATTTTTGAGACAGCTATGCAGGCACTTTGCAACAAACCAGAGACATAGTTCCGGGAAAACCCCAAAACCCAAGCCAAAAGTTCGCATTGGTTGACATCAGGCCTGCGCCGCCCTCTTCCATGCCTCGGCGGCCACAGCCATGTCTCCGCGCTGCTCGGCCAGTTCGGCCAAGGCGCGCCAGGCGCTGCGATGCAGACCGGCATCCTGCAGGCCTAGCGCAGCGTGGGTGAGCAGTTGCTGCGCCTTGCCCCAGAGCTGGCGCTTCATGCAGGCCATGCCGGCCAAATATTGGAGATTGGCGTCGCGCGGGTTCTTCAGTTGGGCTGATTCGATGCGGGCCAGCCAGGCGGCGTCGACCGAGTCGCGCCCCGCTTCGAGCGCCCGCACCAGCTTCACGCGCAGGTGGTCGCCCAGCGCATCGGGCTGCTCCACCATGCGTTCCCACACCGGCAACAGCCAGGCCCGCGCCACGGCGGCGTCTCCGCCCAGCGTGATCAGGCGCTGGGCGGCCTGGATGGCCAGTTCAGGCATGGCGCGTTCGGCGCCGTCCAGCGTGCTCCAGGTGCGCAGCAATTGGGCCGTGTCGTGTGCGCCGTTGATCAGCTCGGTCGCCAGCCCGCGCACGAGGCTCTGCGCCGCCCCGGCGGAAAACGCGCGGTGCTTGGCCAGCAGGCGCGCGGTTTCGAGCGCTTCCAGCGTCTGGCGGGCCTGGCGCGCGGCCTTGAGGCGGATGCGCAGGGCCAGCGTGCGGCGTGCGGCGCCCTGCGGCAGCTCTTCCAGCCACTTCAGGGCCGTCTGCGGCTCCCGGTCGTCCAGGGCCCAGCGCGCCGCGCGCAGCTGCGCGCCTTCCCGGGCCTCTTGCCCCTCGCGCTGCGAGGTGTGTTCGAGGGCGAGTTTCAAGTGCTCGTCGCGCCCGGCCCGATCCTGCAGGGATTGGGCGCTTTCGGCCGCCAGCAGATGGGCCAGGGCGCGCACCTGCACGGCATTGGCCAGCATTTCACCGGTGGCGTGCAACGATTTTTCCTGGACCAGCGCCGCCTCGGCCGACTTGCGCGAGCGGATGAAACGCCCGGCCAGCAGGTTCGACAGCGCATCTAGCAGCGCGGCATGCATGGCGCGCTCCTTCTGCTGCACGCGCCAGCGCCAGGCCTGGCGCGGCAGATCGAACAATGCCGACAGCGCGCGCAGCGCCGCATACAGCACCACGAAGGCACCAGCCAGCAGCAGCAGCACGAGGTTGAGCGACAGATCGACCCGCCACGGCGGCCAGAACACGGTGATCGTGCCTTGGTTGTTGCCGGCAAACAGCGCGATGGCCACCGCCACGCCAAACAGGGCCAGGAACCACAGAGCCGCGCGCATGTCAGCGCCGGCCCTCAGGGCTGCGAACGAAGTGGGCGAGGCGGCGCGTCATGCCTTCAGCGCCCCGCCGCGGCCGTGGCCAATGCCGCCAGGGTGTCGTCCACGCGCGGCAGTTCCACCGATTTCATCTGGCCCTGCACTTGCTGCAGCAGGCTGGCGGCAGCCTGGGTCTTGCGCGAAGCAGGGTCGAAGTACTTGTTGAGCGCCGCAGCGGCCGCTGCCAGGTCGGCGCGCGACGACTCCAGCTGCCGCGCCAGCAGGCCGAGCCGCGCATTGAGCAGCTTGAGCTTGAGGTTCTCGCGCAGGAAGAAGGATTGTTCGGGCGACAGCAGCACCGCTTCGGGTTGCTCGATGCGGCTCACGCGCACCAGGCCACGGGCCTCCTCGTGCACCAGGGCCAGGGCACGCCGCCACCATTCGGCCAGCAAGGTGGCTGGCGGCGGCTTGGCGTCTGCGGGCGCGCTGGCCGGGCGCTGGGAGCTCACCGCCCGGGCCGAAGCCACAGCGTTGAGCAGAGGCAGCTCGTCCACCTGCCGCACCAGTTCGTCGAGCTTGACCAGCAGGCCCGGCGTATCGGTCACGCTGGCGGCCTTGATTCGGTCGATGTCGCGCGCCAGGGCGCGCTGCACCGGCGTCAGGCGCGGCTGGGCGGCGCGCGCCACGCGCTGGTCGGCCGTCTTGAGCGCGGCCAGCAGCGGCTCCACGCTGCCGGTGAGCTGGGCCTGCTGCTGGGCCAGGCGCAGGCTCGACTCGATGTCGACCACCAGGTTTTCGTCGCGCGAGCGTGACAGGCTTTGCATCAGGTCTTCGAGCTGGGTGCGCTGCAGGCTGACCTCGCTCAGGCGCGTGTCGGTCACGGCCTGGCGAGCCGCGGTGTCGCGCGCCAGGTCCTGCGCCTGCCGGGCCAGGGTGCGGGCCTCCACAGCCTGGGCGCCCGAGTCGGCGCTGCGGCGCGCCAGCTCTTCCTGGATGTGGCCCAGTTTCTGCCACAGCAGGCCGCCGACCAGCAGGGCCAGGGCTGCGAGCACCACGACGGCATAGGCCAGCAGGCGCGGCACCGCCACGAAACCTGCGGGCGGGCCGGCAGAGACCGAAGCGGGAGCCGCCTGCGCCTGGGCGGCAGGCTCGATGACTGACTCGGTGACAGGCTCGGAACTCATTGCATCGATTCTATCGAGGCCACCACCTCGTCCAGCGTCGGACGTGACTCGCAAACAACACCGAAGCCCGCATCGCGCGCGGCCTGCGCGATACGCGGATGGGTGGCCAGCGCACGCACGCGCTCCCAGGATTGCGCGGGCAGCCCCTGCCGGAGATGGCCGATCGCCTCGGAGCTGCTGAACAGCCAGACCGAGCCGTCGCCCGCCGCCTCGCGCGCGGCGGCCTGCAGCGCGGCATCGAACCGCGGCGCGCGGCGTTCGTAGGCGGCCACGAAGTCGGCCGTGGCGCCCGCGGCCGCCAGTTGGCTGGCCAGCCAGTCACGGCCCACGCTGCGGCCGCTGCCATCGCTGCCGCGCACGATCAGCACCGGGTCGCCCGGCCGCACGCGCGGGCCGACGGCCTGCCACAGTGCCTCGGAGTCGAACTGGCCGGCGCCGGACCCGGGCTGATCGATCAGGGCTTCGGCCACGCCCGCTTCGCGCAAGGCCTGCGCGGTGCCGGGGCCGGGCGCCCACGCTCTTGTTTTGATAGCAGAAGATGACCAGGGGACGAGGACATCCGGTGGTTTTGATGCAAAAAAGTGGGTCACGGCATTGCCGCTGACGAACATGACGGCCGCATAGCCGCCAAGCTGCCGCCAAGCCGCCTGCAACGGCTGCAGATCGGCCACCGGGGCGATGGCGATCAGCGGCAGCGCCAGCGCATCAAGGCCGCGCGCGGCCAGCTCATGCACCCACTGCTGCGCCTCGCGCTCGGGGCGGGTGACGACGACACGCATGGGCCCGGGCCCGCTCAGCGCGCGCCGCCGGCCCGCAGCCGGGCGGCCACGTCCTCGCCCAGCGCGGCAGCGGCGGCCAGATCGGCCACGGCAGCGGCGGAGCGCACCCGCACCAGGGCGCCGCCGCCTTCGGGGTCGCCCCACGCGGCCTGCAGTTGCAGGTATTCGCCGCCGAAGGTGGCGAAAGCCGCCAGCGGCATCGAGCAGCTGCCGCCCATGGCGCGGCTGACCGCGCGCTCGGCGGCCACGGCCAGCCAGGTGGACTGGTGCGCCAGCGGCGCCAACGCGTCGAGCAGGTCGCGGCGGTCCGCCCGCACCTCGATGCCCAGGGCGCCTTGCCCCGCGGCGGGCAGCATCTGGTCGGGCTCGAAGGCATTGCGGATGCGCGGCTCCAGGCCCAGGCGCTTGAGCCCGGCCGCCGCCAGCACGATGGCGTCGTACTGCCCTTCGTCGAGCTTGCGCAGCCGGGTGTCGAGGTTGCCGCGCAGCGGCTCGATCTTCAGGTCCGGGCGCAGCGCGCGCAGCAGCACCACGCGGCGCAGGCTCGAGGTGCCCACCACCGCGCCGGCCGGCAGCTGGGCCAGCGCGGCGTAGCGGTTGGAGACGAAGGCATCGCGCGGGTCCTCGCGCTCCATCACGCAGGCCAGGCTGAAACCTTCGGGCAGGTCCATCGGCACGTCCTTGAGCGAGTGCACGGCGATGTCGGCCCGGCCCTCTTCCAATGCCACTTCGAGTTCCTTGACGAACAGGCCCTTGCCGCCGACCTTGCTCAGCGAGCGGTCCAGGATCTGGTCGCCGCGGGTCGTCATGCCCAGCAGCGAGACGCTGTGGCCGCGCTGCTCCAGCAGCGTCTTGACATGTTCGGCCTGCCACAAGGCGAGGCGGCTTTCGCGGGTGGCGATGGTCAACTTGCTCAAACTCGTAACCTGTTTGTAAACCTTGGGGAAAAGTCGATGCTAGCATGCGGGCTGCCGAAAAATTAAGCAGCCCGAGGAAGCCCATACCGTGGAAAAGCCCAGCACCAGCACGCCGTCGCGACGCGCCAAGGACAACGAACGCCCCCTGGTCGAGGACATCCGCCTGCTCGGCCGCATCCTGGGCGACGTGATCCGCGAGCAGGAAGGCGTGGACGCCTACGAGCTGGTGGAGCAGATCCGCAAGCTCTCCGTCGCGTTCCGCCGCGATGCCGACCAGGAGGCCGACCGCGCGCTCAAGAAACTGCTCAAGGGCCTGTCGGGTGACCAGACGGTGAGCGTGATCCGCGCCTTCACCTACTTCAGCCACCTGGCCAACCTGGCCGAGGACCGGCACCACATCCGCCGCCGCGCCATCCACGAGCGCGCGGGCGACACCCAGGAAGGCAGCATCGAGGTGGCGCTGTCGCGCCTGCGCTGGGCCGGCATCACGCCCAAGACGATCGCGCGCACGCTGGAGCAGAGCTACGTATCGCCAGTGCTCACCGCGCACCCGACCGAGGTGCAGCGCAAGAGCATCCTCGACGCCGAGCGCGACATCGCCCAGCTGCTGACGGCGCGCGACGAGATCAAGGCCCATGCGCTGCCCAAGGACGCGCTGGCGCCGCGCGAGCTGGCCGCCAACGAGGCGCAGATCCGCGCCCGCGTGATGCAGCTGTGGCAAACCCGGCTGCTGCGCTTTTCCAAGCTCACCGTGGCCGACGAGATCGAGAACGCGCTGAGCTACTACGAGGCCACCTTCCTGCGCGAGATCCCCAAGCTCTATGCCGACCTGGAGCGCGAGCTGGGCCACCATCCGGTGCACAGCTTCCTGCGCATGGGCCAGTGGATCGGCGGCGACCGCGACGGCAACCCCAACGTGAGCGCACAGACGCTCGAGTACGCGCTCGGCCGCCAGGCCGACGTGGCGCTGCGCTACTACCTGACCGAGGTGCACTACCTGGGCGGCGAGCTCTCGCTGTCGGCCCGGCTGGTGGGCGTCACGCCCGAGATGCAGGCCTTGGCACTGCGCTCGCCCGACACCAGCGAGCACCGCCAGGACGAGCCCTACCGGCGCGCGCTCACCGGCGTCTACGCGCGCCTGGCCGCCACGCTCAAGAACCTGACCGGCGGCGACGCCGCGCGCCACGCCGTGGCGCCGCAGAACCCCTACGCCTCGGCCGGCGAGTTCCAGGCCGATCTGCGCACCATCGAGGACTCGCTGCTGGCGCACCATGGCGCCGCCATCGTCGCGCAACGCCTGCACCCGCTGCTGCGCGCGGTGGAAGTGTTCGGCTTCCACCTGGCCACGGTGGACCTGCGCCAGAGCTCCGACCAGCACGAGGTCGTGGTGGCCGAGCTGCTGGCCGCGGCCCGCATCGAGCCCAACTACGGCCAGCTGCAGGAAGCTGCCCGGCAGGCGCTGCTGGTCAAGCTGCTCAACGATGCCCGGCCGCTGCGCGTGGTGGGCGCCACCTATTCGGCGCTGGCGCAGGGCGAGATCGCGATCTTCGAGACCGCGAAGCGGCTGCGCGAGCGCTTTGGCGCGCAGGCCATCCGCCACTACATCATCAGCCACACCGAGACCGTGAGCGATCTGCTCGAGGTGCTGCTGCTGCAAAAAGAGGTGGGCCTGATGCACGGCACATTGGATGCGCCCGAGGCCACCCATGACCTGATCGTGGTGCCGCTGTTCGAGACCATCGAGGACCTGCGCAACGCCGCGCCCATCATGCGCGGCTTCTACGCCCTGCCCGGCGTGGCGCGGCTGGTGCAGCGCAGCGGCGCCGAGCAGGACATCATGCTCGGCTACAGCGACAGCAACAAGGACGGCGGCATCTTCACCAGCAACTGGGAGCTGTACCGCGCCGAGATCGCGCTGGTGGAGCTGTTCGACGAGCTCGCCAATTCGCACAACATCCAGCTGCGCATGTTCCACGGCCGCGGCGGCACCGTGGGCCGCGGCGGCGGCCCAAGCTACCAGGCCATCCTGGCGCAACCGCCCGGCACGGTGCGCGGCCAGATCCGCCTGACCGAGCAGGGCGAGGTGATCGGCTCCAAGTACGCCAACCCCGAGATCGGCCGGCGCAACCTGGAGACGCTGGTGGCCGCCACGCTGGAGGCCACGCTGCTGCAGCCGACCAAGCCCGCCACCAAGGCCTTCCTGGAAGCGGCGGCCCAGCTCTCGCAGGCCAGCATGGCGGCCTACCGCGCCCTGGTGTACGAGACGCCGGGCTTCAGCGACTATTTCTTCGGCTCCACGCCGATCCGCGAGATCGCCGAACTCAACATCGGCTCGCGCCCGGCCTCGCGCAAGGCCACGCAGAAGATCGAGGACCTGCGCGCCATCCCCTGGGGCTTCAGCTGGGGCCAGTGCCGCCTCACGCTGCCCGGCTGGTACGGCTTTGGCTCGGCAGTGGACGCTTTTTTGAACCAGAACGGCCCGCAGTCCAGGAAGGACGGTCTTTCCCTGCTACAAAAAATGTACCGCCAGTGGCCGTTCTTCCGCACGCTGCTGAGCAACATGGACATGGTGCTGGCCAAGAGCGACCTCGCGCTGGCCTCGCGCTATGCCGAGCTGGTGGGCGATGCGCGCCTGCGCAAGAAGGTCTTCACGGCCATCGAGGCCGAGTGGCACCGCACGGCCGATGCGCTGACGCTGATCACCGGCGACAAGCAGCGCCTGGCCCACAACAGCGCGCTGGCCCGCTCCATCCGCCACCGCTTTCCCTACATCGACCCGCTGCACCATCTGCAGGTGGAGCTGGTGCGCCGCTATCGCGGCGGACAAGGCGACGAGCGCGTGCAGACCGGGATCCACATCTCCATCAACGGCATCGCGGCGGGCTTGCGCAACACCGGCTGAGGCCGGGCACCGCCGGATTCAGGCCGGCGCGGCGGCGGCCACGCGGCGGTAGCGTTCGGGGTCGAACCGCAGGCCCACGCCGCGCAGCACCAGCCGGGTCACTTCCAGGCGCACCTTCTCGCGATCGATGGGCGCGTCATCGGGGCAGCGCGTGAAGTAACGCACCTGCACCTCGTAGTCGGCATAGTGCTGGGTCAGCGCCCAGATGTGGAACAGAAAGAAGAACGGGTCGATCGGGTCGATCCGGCCCTTGTGAACCCAGTTTTCGATGACCTTCACCGCGCTGTCCACCAGCGGCGTGCCCTCCTGCCAGATCTGGCGGATCACCGGCCCGCCGCGCATCACCTCGTTGCTGAACAGGCGCGAGATCTGGGGATAGTCGAAGGTGAAGTCCAGCTTGCGCCGGATCAGGCGCGTGATGGCGTCGCCCGGATCCACCCCTTCGTCCTCCTCGGCCAGCCCGATGTGGCCCCAGTGGCGCAGGGTCTTGCGCAGGATGGATTCGTAGAGCACTTCCTTGCTCTCGATGTAGTAGTGCAGCTGCTGCTTGGACATGCCCGCGCGCTCGGCAATGGCCTGGGTGGACGTGCCCTTCAGCCCGTGCTGGGAGAACTCGGCCAGCGCCGCGACGTAGATGACATCCATCATCTCCGCGCGCTTCTTCGCCAATGCACTGGCTCTCTGGTCTGACATGGCTACCCTCACCCTCCGTATGCTGCTTGCACTGAAACCCGGCGTCCGCGCCCGCCTGGGCGGCCGACGCGGCTGCGCGCCACTTTACACGCCTGCGCCGGTTCGCGGCCTTACTTCTTTACCAGCCTGGCGCGCACGTCCAGGCCCACGCCCTTGTTCACGAAGCGGTCCGTGGCCAGCGTCTTCATGTCCACGTCGCCGGGCTTGAACACGCCAGCTTTCACCATGTCATCGACATAGCGGTTGAGCCGCACGAGGTTCAGCGCGCCGATGCCCTTGGTCAGCGCATCGCCGGCGTCGATCATGCCCAGCTCCTGCAGTTTGGCGACTTCCTGGTCGAGCTTGTCGTCGGTCATCTCGGGGTTGTCGCGCCGGATCAGCGCGTAGGCGCCCTTTCGGTCGCCGTAGAGGTAGTTGTACCAGCCGATGGCCGAGGCGTCGATGAACTTCTGGATCAGCTCGGGGTTCTTCTCCACCATGTCGCGGCGGGCCTCGATCAGGTTGGCGTAGGCCTCCCAGCCGTTGTCGGCCAGCAGGAACACGTCGGTCTTCACGCCGTCCTTGGCCAGATACAGCGGCTCGGCGGTGGCGTAGGCCTGCTGCACCGATTTCTTGTCGGCCAGGAACGGCGCCATCGCGTAGTTGTAGGGCCGGTACTGCTCGTCCGAGAAGCCGTGGCGCGCCTTCATCCATTGCCAGAAGCTGAACTGGCTGGCCTTGGCCACGTACATGGTCTTGGCGTTGCGCAGGTCAGCAAAGTTCTTGTACTCGCCGGCATGCGCCATCAGCGCCGTCGGGTCCTTCTGCATGAAGGCGCCCACCAGGATGGTCGGCTGCTTGCTCTTGTTGGCATCCATCATGCCGATGGTGCCGATCGGGATCATCAGGTCGATCTTGCCCGTCAGCATCAGCGGCCGCGGGTTGGCCTGGGGGCCGCCCTGCATGATTTCCACGTCGAGGCCATAGCGCTTGTAGGTGCCGTCGGCCACCGCCTGGTAGAAGCCGCCATGGCTGCCCTGCGCCTTCCAGTTGGTGGCAAACACCACCTTCTGCTGGGCCTGCGCCATGCCGCCGGCCAGCAGCGCTGCGGCGGCCAGGCAGCCCAGCCCCGTGTTCCTCAGATGTCTCCAGATCATCGATGTCTCCTTGGGTTGGTAACGCAGTGCCGCACCGGCATCTGTCGTCTAGGGCCCGTTCGCACGATTGTTGCCAGTGCGAACGAGATGAAACGGCGCCCCTCCAGGCGCATCACACGGTGGCCAGCGTCTTGCCCGGGTTCATCAGGCCCAGGGGATCGACCTGGCGCTTGAACGCCACCTGGTCGGCGCTCATTTCCTTGCGGCCGCTTTTCTCCAGGATGTAGACATGCGGATTCATGACGGTGCAGCCGTCGCGCTCCAGCTCGCCCATGATCTCGTCCAGCCGCTCAGCATCGAGGTAGCGCACCAGCGGCAGGCCCGACAGCCGCGGCGCGCCCGCGAAGCGCGAGAACTCGTGGTGCATCAGCATCTCGTCGCCATAGCGCTCCATCTGGGCCTCGATCAGGCCGGCGTCGAACGGCGCCGGCACCACCATCTGCAGGTAGGTCCAGCCGCGGTCGGTCTTGAGCGCCTGCAGCGTGGTGTGGTTGTAGGCGCATTCGTGCACCGGCGGCAGCCCGGCGGCGGCCATCTCCGCCTCGGTCTTGCACAGCCCGCGCCGCCCACCCAGCGATGCAGCCAGCTCGAAGAACTTCTGCTCGTCGCGCGGGTTCACCAGCGCGAACATCGCATCGGCCGAACCGTCGAAGTGCGCAGACAGTTCGCTGTAGTACGGCGCGAAGCGCCTGTCCACGCCGCTGAGCAGGAACACGTCGATCTCGGAAGCCAGCACGGCCGCGCCGAAGCGCACCACGTCGCCATAGCGCGGGAACAGCGCGATGCAGTGCAGCCATGGCTCGGCCGGCACCAGGCCCAGCTCCAGCTCCGTGATGATGCCGTTGGTGCCCCAGGCGTGGTGCACCTTCTCGATGTCGGCGCCCGACAGGGTCAGCATGCGCGGCGACGCCTCGATCGTGGCCACCCGGATGGACCGGATCGTGCCCGACTCCTTGAGGATGCCGTGGCGCACCGAGCCGATGCCGGCCGAGCCGCCCGCGATGAAGCCGCCCACCGTGGCGATGCGCATCGTCGACGGGTAGATCATGAGCTGCTGGCCGGTCTCGCGCGCGGCGTCCAGTACCGCTTCCACGCGCGCACCAGCCTGGGCGCGCACCTGCCCCGGCGCCACCTCCAGCACACGGTTCATGCGTGTCATGTCCAGCACGATGCCGCCCTGCAGCGGCACGGCCTGGCCGTAGTTGCCCGTGCCGCCGCCGCGCACCGTCAGCGGCAGGCGGTGGCGCGCGGCCGCCGCGGCCACACGCAGCACCTGCGCCTCGCTGTCGGGCTGCACCACGATCTCGGCGCGGCAGTCCTTCAGCTGCTCGTCAAGCACCGGGCTGTACCAGTAGAAGTCGCGGGCCTTGAGGCGCAGGTCCTTGGCGTCGGTCAGGCAGGCGATGCCCTCGATGTCGCGTTGGAAAGCCGCCAGCGCCTGCGGGTGGACGGCGGTTCCAGCCGCCTGGGTGTCGTCAGTGTTCACGCTTGAGCTCGCTTTCATGCCAGTGGCCCAGCACCTTGCGCGACAGCCAGCTGCAAGCCAGGAAGATCACGATGCCGCACAGCGACACCAGCAGCAGCGCCGCGAACATGCGGGGAATTTCATTGCGGAAGCTCGCCTCCAGGATGCGCGAGGCCAGGCCGGTCTCCTTGCCGGCCGCGCCGGCCACGAACTCGGCCACCACCGCGCCGATCAGCGCCAGGCCGCCGGCCACCTTGAGCCCCGCCATGAAGTACGGCAGCGCCGAGGGCACGAGCAGGTAGCGAAAGCGCTGCCAGGGCGTGGCGCGGTACAGCGTGTAGAGGTCGCGCAGGTTGTGGTCGGCGCTGCGCAGGCCGATCACGGTGTTGGACAGGATCGGGAAGAACGCCACGATCCAGGCGCAGATCAGCAGCGCGGCCAGGGTGCTGTCCACGTAGATCATGATCAGCGGCGCGATCGCGATGATGGGCGTGACCTGCAGGACCACCGCGTACGGGAACAGGCTGATCTCCACGATGCGCGACAGCGCGAACAGCGTGCCGATGGCCACGCCACCCACCACGGCCAGCCCCAGCGCCATCAGCGTGAGCTTGGCCGTGAAGACCAGCGAACCCAGCAGAGAGGGAAAGCTCTCCCACAGCGTCTGCAGCACCAGGATCGGGCCCGGCAGGATGTACGGCGGCATCTTGTTGACGCGCACCACCAGCTCCCAGGCCACCAGCAGCGCCACCAGCACCAGCAGCGGCGCGATCACGCGCTGCCGGCGTTCGCTGCGCTCGCGCCGCAGCTGCGCGTCGTTGAGCGTGGGCAGGTCGTCGGGGGTTTCAGTGGTCGACATCGTTTTCTCCGAGCGTGCTGCGCAGGGCCTGGGACACGCGCACGCTGTACTCCGTGTACAGGGGCGAGGTGCGGAACGCCTCGGTCCGCGGATAGGGGGCGTCGATCCGGATGTCATCGACCACGCGGCCGGGCCGGGCCGCCATCACCACGATGCGGCTGGACAGGTACACCGACTCCCAGACGTTGTGCGTGACGAACATGACGGTGAGCTTGCGCTCCTGCCACAGCCGCAGCACGTCGTCGTTGAGCTTGGCGCGCGTCATCTCGTCGAGCGCGGCAAACGGCTCGTCCATCAGCAGCAGCTTGGGGTGCGTGACCATGGCGCGCGCGATCGACACGCGCATCTTCATGCCGCCCGACAGCTCGCGCGGGTACACGTCGGCAAACTTCGACAGCCCCACCAGGGCCAGCGCATCCTTCACGGCGGGCGTGGCCGCCGCGCGGTCGACGCCTGACAGCTTGAGCGGCAGATAGACGTTCTCGAACACCGTGGTCCAGGGCATCAGCGTGGGCTCCTGGAACACGAAGCTGATGTCCTGGCGCGCGGTGTCGCTGCCACCGTCGCGGTCCGGCCAACGGATCTCGCCGGACGACAGCGACAGCAGGCCCGCGATCATGCGCAGCGCCGTGCTCTTGCCGCAGCCCGAAGGGCCCAGCAGACTCACGAACTCGCCCTCGCCGACGTCGAGCGACATGTCGCGCAGCGCGACGGTGCCGTTGGAATAGCGCTTGTTGACATGGGCCAGCCGCACCAGCGGGTGCTGCCGGGCCGCGGATTCGGCGTGGGGCGCGGGCGTCATCGGGCGCGGCCTTTCAGGCAAACACCGGCTGCTGCGCCAGCCATTGCGGCGAGGTCTGGTGCACGTCGCGCAGCATCTCGATGAAATGCGTGGCGATGTGGTCGATCACGCGGTCGCCCTTCTCGGCGGTGGCGATGCTGGCATCGCCGCAGGCGCCATGGGGGTTCAGGTCCTGCACCTGCCAGCCGAGCTTGGCCCGCGCGTTGATGGAAAGATGGCGCGTGTCGCTCACCAGTTGTTCCGCGGAGGAGCGGAAGTTCTGCGCCTGCGCCATGTCCACCAGATCCGGTCGCAGGGCCAACAGCAGCGAGGTTTCCTTGTCGCCGGCATGGATGCCGTGCTGCGTCTCGGCGGCGCTGAACATGCCTGCGGGCGTGCCGAAGGAATAGGTGTTGGTGGCGATCACCATCATGTCGTGCTTCACGCGCAGGTCGCGCGCCACGATCTCGCCCACCATGCCCTGGCCGCCATGGCTGTTCAGGATGACGAGCTTGCGCACGCCGGCCGCCGCCACGCTGTCGCCGATCTCCATCCAGATACGGATCAGGGTCTCGATCGAGAATGTCAGCGTACCCGGGTAGCGGGAATGTTCGTTGCTCTTGCCGACGCGCTGCGTGGGCAGGAACAGCACCGGCAGGTCGTCGGGCAGGCGCCCGATGACACGGTCGATCACGCCTTCGACGATGGTGGTGTCCACCGACAGCGGCAGATGCGGGCCGTGCTGCTCGATGGCGGAAACCGGCAGCACCGCGATCAGGTTCTCACGGTCGAGCGCAGCGAATTCGCGGCAGGTGTATTCGGCCCATTGGCGCTTCATGGCGATGTCTCCTTCGTCCGGTGAACAGGTGTCTGATGAATGAAAATCACAGCAAATTTACTTATGGTCTGACCATTCGTAAAAATATATAGACAAGCCTCTGCGGCGACCAGTCCCCGTCGCCTGTTTTTGCTAGTGGATTACCCGGGGCCGCCCGGCAGGCGGGCCTCAGCCCGGCGCAGGCGCCTCGGCCCGATCCTGCACCATGCACAGCAAGGCATGGAGCGCTTCGAGCGAAGGCACGGCCACGCCATGCCGGCGCGCGGAGCGCACCACGTTGCCGATGATCGGATCGATCTCCAGGGCGCGCCCGTTCTCGTAGTCCAGCGCCATGCTGGTCTTGTAGGGCGTCATGGCGCGGGTGCTGCGGATGCTGCCCTCGATGACCTGCTCGTCCATCGGGTAGCCGTTGGCGGCCGCCACCCGGCACATCTCCTGCATCACCCGCCGCACGAAGGCTTCACCCTCGGGCGGCGCGAGGATGGCGCGCGTGTCCAGCGCGCCGCCGAGCACCGAGATCGGATTGAAAGCGATGTTCCACAGGCACTTGTGCCAGCGCGACGCGGCAATGTCGTCCTGGGTTTCGCAGCTCAGCCCTGCCGCCCGGAACAGCCCGGCCAGCCGCTCGGTGCGCGCCGTCACGCCCCGGGGGAAATTGCCCATCGCCAGCGCGCCTAGCGCATGGTGCTGGACCGTGCCGCGGCCGGTCCGGCTGACCGCCACATAGGCCAGCACACTGACCAGCTCGTTGTGCGGAAACGCATCGGCGAGTTCCTGCTCGACGCCGATGCCGTTGGCAATCAGCACGATCACGGTGTGCGGCCCGACCGCATCGCGGATCAGCGCCGCGCGGTCGAGCCCGCGCACCGTCTTCACGCACAGCAGCAGGTAGTCGGGAGGGACGGGGCAGTCGGCCGCGCTGCGCAGCACCTGTGCCGGACGGAAAACGAAGTCGCCCAGAGGGCTGCGGATGTCGTAGCCCACGGACTGCACGGCCTCGAAATCGGCCCGGCTCACCACCGAGACCTGCGCGCCCGCACGCGCCAGTTGCCCGCCGTAGAAGGCGCCGATGGCGCCCGCGCCCACCACGAGCACGCGCGGCGGCGCCTCTGCTGAATCCACCATCTTCAAACCTCCGTTCCACGCACGGGCCAGGGCACCGGCGCCAGGCTCTCAAGGGGATTTGGTTTTTACTGAAGGTTTGACCGACTGTCAATCATCATTTCTGCAAGCCGCATGCGCCGGACCGCCACCCGGCGCGCACCGGCCCAGGCCGCCTCACGGCGCAGGCGGCGGCGGGGGCGACTCGCGCACATAGGCCTCGCTGAGGCGCACCGGCCTGGCGGCCTTCTTGCGCATGCGGATGTTGAGCATCTCCACGCAGATCGAAAAGGCCATGGCGAAGTACACGTAGCCCTTGGGCACGTGGTGGTCGAAGCCCTCGGCGATCAGCACCACACCGACGACCACCAGGAACGACAGCGCCAGCATCTTGACCGTCGGGTGGTCCGACACGAAGCGGCCGATCGCGCCCGCGAACACCATCATCAGCCCGACCGAGGCCACCACCGCGGAAACCATCACCGCCAGTTCGTCCACCATGCCCACGGCCGTGATGATGGAGTCGAGCGAGAACACCATGTCCACGATCATGATCTGCACGATCACCGCCGCGAAGGTGGCCTGGACGGCGCCGGAAGCATGCCCCTCCTCGCCCTCGAGCGCCTGGTGGATCTCGCCGGTGCTCTTCCAGATCAGGAACAGGCCGCCGGCGATCAGCACCAGGTCGCGCCCCGAGATCTCCTGCCCGATCCACGGCATCGTGAACAGCGGCGCCGTCAGGCCAATGATCCAGGACAGCGCCAGCAGCAGCCCGATGCGCATGAACATGGCCATGAACAGCCCCAGGCGCCGGGCCAGGCCGCGCTGCGCGGCCGGCAGCTTGTCCACCAGGATCGAGATGAAGATGATGTTGTCGATGCCCAGCACCAGTTCCAGCGCGGTCAGCGTGGCGAAGGCGATCCAGGCTTGCGGGTCGGTCAGCAGTTCGATCATGGAGCGTCCGTGTCGGGTGATGGGGTGGGCGGCCGGGGTTCAGCGCGCGGCGATGGCCTCGCGCACCGCCGTGAGCTGGCGGCGCGATACCGCGAGCAGGTCGTCGATGCCGGCCAGCCGCACCGCCCAGCCTTCGCCCTCCTCGGGGTCGAAATGCTTCTCCAGCACCCGCACGGCGCGGCGCGCCACCAGAGCATTGCGGTGCACGCGCATGAAATGCGCGGCGTGGCGCTCTTCCAGCTCGCTCAGCGAGCCGTCGAGGATGTAGCTCTTGCCAGCCGTGCGCACGGTCACGTACTTGAGTTCGGCCTTCAGGTACAGCACGTCGCCCAGCGGCACGCGCTCGGTGCGGCCACGATCCTGGATGATCAGCATTTCCTGAGGAAAATCGGGCCGACGTCCTTGTCCCGCGGTCATTTGGCGCTCTACTTTTTGTAGCGCCGCCTGCAGCCGCTCCAGCCGCACGGGCTTGGTGAGGTAGTCCACCGCTTCCAGATCGAACGCCTGCACCGCATGCTCGGCATGGGCCGTGACGAACACCACGGCCGGCGGGCGCGGCAAGGTGCGCAGGGTCTGCGCCAGCGCCAGGCCGTCGGCACCGGGCATGCGGATGTCCAGCAGCGCCGCATCGAAGGCATCGCGGCGCAGCAGCTCGATGGCCTCGACCGCATTGGCAGCCTCGCCGCCCAGGCGGGCCGCGGGCGCGCCGCAGTCGCCCAGCAGCGTGCGCAGCCGCGCGCGCGCCAGCGCTTCGTCGTCGACGATCAGAACCCTGAGGCTCATGGCATCACCTCCGTGCACCGCACGGCGGTGCGAGCCCCCTTCGGAGCGGCCGGGCGGGAGCTCATGCCACCTCCCCCTCATGGATGGGTATTTCGATCCGCACTTGGTACACCCCCTCTTTCAGCGCTGTCCGGAACTGGCCCTGCACATCATGCAGCAGCCGCAGCCGGTCGCGCACGTTGTCCAGGGCCACGCCATGCCCGCGCTGCCCCTGGCCCGACGGCACGGTATTGGTCACCTTGACGACGACCAGGGCGCCGCGCCGCTGGGTCGAAACCGTCACCTCGGCCCCGCTGGCGCTGGGCTCCACACCGTGCTTCACCGCATTCTCCACCAGGGGCTGCAACAGCAGCGGCGGCAGCCGCGCCTCGCCGGCCTCGGGGTCGATCACCCAGTTGACCCGCAGCCGCTCGCCAAAGCGCACCTGCTCGATGGCGAGGTAGCGCTCGGCCAGCGTGATTTCCTCGGCCAGGGTGACCGACTCGCCCTGGTCCACCAGTGCGTGGCGGAACAGGTCGCTCAGATCTTCCAGCAGGGCCTCGGCCTTGGCCGGCTCGGCCCGCACCAGCGCGATGGCGCTGTTGAGGGTGTTGAACAGAAAGTGTGGCCGGATGCGCGCCTGCAATTCGCTCAGGCGCGCCGCGGTGGCGGCCGGCGCCCGGCCCTTGGCGCGCAGCACCAGCGCCGCCACCAGCATGGCCGACAGCAGCGCACCGGAGAAGGCGCTGGCCAGCCAGGGCGCCGACTCCACCACCCCCACCAGGGCCATCAGGGCGCAGCCGTACAGCCCGGCCAGCGCGCCCAGGCCGACGCCGGCCACATACTGCCCGACGCGCGGCAGGCCGGCCAGCCGCTGCTTCAGGCTGCAGGCCGCGATCAACCAGGCCAGCGTGGCCGGCAGCGCCCCCCCCGTCAGCAGCGACAGCCCGGCCAGCCAGCCCCAGAACGTGGCGGCGCCGTACATAGCGCCGACTCCGATCACGGCCTCCACGAACAGCACGGCCCGCAGGATGACGCCCACGTGGCAGGCGTCAAACACCAGCACGCGGGGGGGCGGTGGCGGCGACTCTGCCGGGAATTCCTGGAAGGTCGATAAAATTTGGGAGTCTTTCATCGGAAGTCGGATATCCACCCGATTATTGGTGATCCCTCCACGCGAACCAACACGCCGCCCCCGCAAACAGGTGCCGGCCCCCTCTTTTATGTCAAAAAACCAACTCGACAAGAAATCCGAAGCCTGGTCGGCCCTGTTCTCCGAGCCGATGAGCGAGTTGGTGAAGCGCTACACCGCCAGCGTGTTCTTCGACAAGCGGCTGTGGCAGGCCGACATCGCCGGCTCGCTGGCGCATGCCGACATGCTGGCCGCGCAGGGCATCATCGCCGCCGACGACCACGCCGCCATCGGCAAGGGCATGGCGCAGATCACCCAGGAGATCGAGTCCGGCGCCTTCGAGTGGAAGCTCGACCTGGAGGACGTGCACCTCAACATCGAGGCCCGCCTGACCCAGCTCGTGGGCGACGCCGGCAAGCGCCTGCACACCGGACGCAGCCGCAACGACCAGGTCGCCACCGACGTGCGCCTGTGGCTGCGCGACGAGATCGACCTGATCGGCGGCCTGCTCACCGACCTGCAGCAGGCGCTGGTGGACATCGCCGAGAAGAACATCGACGTGATCCTGCCCGGCTTCACCCACCTGCAGGTGGCGCAGCCGGTGAGCTTTGGCCACCACATGCTGGCCTACGTGGAAATGTTCAGCCGCGACGCCGAACGCATGCTGGACGTGCGCCGCCGCGTCAACCGCCTGCCTCTGGGCGCTGCCGCGCTGGCCGGCACCAGCTACCCGCTGGACCGCGAGCGCGTGGCCCGCACCCTGGGCATGGACGGCGTCTGCCAGAACAGCCTGGACGCCGTGAGCGACCGCGACTTCGCGATCGAATTCACGGCAGCCGCCTCGCTGGCCATGGTGCACATCAGCCGCTTCAGCGAGGAGCTGGTGCTGTGGATGAGCCAGAGCTTTGGCTTCATCGACATCGCCGACCGCTTCTGCACCGGCAGCTCGATCATGCCGCAGAAGAAGAACCCCGACGTGCCCGAGCTGGCACGCGGCAAGACCGGCCGCGTGGTCGGCCACCTGATGGGCCTGATCACGCTGATGAAGGGCCAGCCGCTGGCCTACAACAAGGACAACCAGGAAGACAAGGAGCCGCTGTTCGACACGGTAGACACCCTGAAGGACACGCTGCGCATCTTTGCCGAGATGGTGGGCGGCATCACCGTCAAGCCGGAAGCCATGGAGCGCGCCGCGCTCAAGGGCTACGCCACGGCCACCGACCTGGCGGACTACATGGTGAAGAAGGGCCTGCCCTTCCGCGATGCGCACGAGGTCGTGGCGCATGCGGTGAAGACAGCCATCTCGCACGGCGTGGACCTGTCCGAACTGCCGCTCGCCGTGCTGCAGCAGTTCAACCCGAAGATCGAGAAAGACGTCTACAACGTGCTGAGCCTGCGCGGCTCGCTCGACGCGCGCAACGTCCTGGGTGGCACCGCACCCGCCCAGGTGCGCGCGCAGGTGGCACGGCATCGGGCGCGGCTGGGCTGAGCTTCCCTTCTTGCAGGTTTTCTCCGGTGGGGCGCCCGCTGCTGCGGCGCAGCGGGCGCGTTGCGGGGGCGAGGCTTCACGCAACCGCCTGTGCGCCCCCACGCCCGTCTCGCGGTCAAGGGCTTGGGCGGGGCATGCGGCCCGATCAGAGCTGCAGGCTCGAAGCGCGGAAAAGCAGGCCAAAGGGTTGGCACGCACCATAGAGTCAAGCCCGCTCTACTGTGGCTCGCCTGTTTTGAGCACTGCAGAGGCTCACCCCGAAGGGGGGCTGCAGCGGGGGCTGCATGTCCTGCCCAAGTCCTTGGCCGCAGGAAGACCAAGCTGGCGCAAAAAGCAACTTTATGCATTAATTGCATAATCTTGAATCAACCCGGCCTTGGACATCGAGCCCGGCGGCGCCTACCCTTCGGGCTGGCAAGTCACCCAGTTCTTCAGGAGTCTCCATGTCACACGCACCCGGCACCGCCTCCACGGCCGCCCCCTCCCCCAACGCCCTGCCCTCATACCTCGACGCCAACAACCTCGGCCCCTGGGGCATCTACCTGCAGCAGGTGGACCGCGTCACGCCCTACCTGGGCAGCCTGGCGCGCTGGGTTGAAACGCTCAAGCGCCCCAAGCGCGCGCTGATCGTGGACGTGCCGATCCACCTGGACGACGGCACCGTGGCCCACTTCGAGGGCTACCGCGTGCAGCACAACACCTCGCGCGGCCCCGGCAAGGGCGGCGTGCGCTTCCACCAGGACGTGACGCTGTCCGAGGTGATGGCCCTGTCGGCCTGGATGTCGATCAAGAACGCCGCCGTGAACGTGCCCTACGGCGGCGCCAAGGGCGGCATCCGCGTCGACCCGCGCCGGCTCTCGCGCGCCGAACTCGAGCGCGTGACGCGCCGCTACACCAGCGAGATCGGCATCATCATCGGCCCCAACAAGGACATCCCCGCGCCCGACGTCAACACCGACGAGCAGATCATGGCCTGGATGATGGACACCTACTCCATGAACCAGGGCTCCACCGCCACCGGCGTGGTCACCGGCAAGCCGGTCGACCTGGGCGGCTCGCTGGGCCGGCGCGAGGCCACCGGGCGCGGCGTGTTCACCGTGGGCGTGGAGGCCGCCAAGCACATCGGGCTGGACGTGGCCCAGGCCCGCGTGGCGGTGCAGGGCTTTGGCAACGTGGGCGGCATCGCGGCCAAGCTGTTCGCCGAGACCGGCGCCCGCGTGGTGGCGGTGCAGGACCATGGCGGCACCATCTACCGCGAAGCCGGGCTCAACGTGCCCGAGTTGCTCAAGCACGTGGCCGAGCACCGCACGGTGGCGGGCTTCGCCGGGGCGGAAACCCTGCCCAACGACCAGTTCTGGGAGGTGGACTGCGAGATCCTCATCCCCGCCGCGCTCGAAGGCCAGATCAACAAGACCAATGCCGGCCGCATCAAGGCGCGCATGGTGATCGAAGGCGCCAACGGCCCGACCACGCCCGAGGCCGACGACATCCTGCAGGAGCGCAACGTCCTGGTGCTGCCCGACGTGATCGCCAATGCCGGCGGCGTCACGGTCAGCTACTTCGAGTGGGTGCAGGATTTCTCCAGCTTCTTCTGGGACGAAGACGAGATCAACGCCCGCCTGGTGCGCATCATGAGGGCCGCCTTCGCGGGCATCTGGCAGGTGGCGCAGGACCACAAGGTCAGCCTGCGCACCGCCACCTTCATCGTCGCCTGCACGCGCATCCTGCACACGCGCGAGCTCCGCGGGCTGTACCCCTGATTCCGAAGGCTTAAGCCCGGCCTAAGCCGCCGGCCGTATCATCGCCGTGCCCCTTCAAGGACGGAAAAGATGCGACTGCTGCTGGTCGAAGACGACCCCATGATCGGCGAGGCTGTGCTCGACGCGCTGCGCGCCGAGCACTATGCCGTGGACTGGGTGAAGGACGGCCTGATGGCCGACACCGCGCTGGCCAGCCAGGACTACGACCTGGTGCTGCTCGATCTCGGCCTGCCCAAGCGCGACGGCCTCGACGTGCTGCGCCGCCTGCGCGAGCGCCGCAAGCCGGTGCCGGTGCTGGTGGCCACCGCGCGCGATGCCGTGGGCGACCGCATCGCCGGGCTCGACGCCGGCGCCGACGACTACGTGCTCAAACCCTACGACATCGACGAGCTGCTGGCCCGCGTGCGCGCGCTGCTGCGGCGCAGCGCAGGCCGCGCCGAGCCGGTGTTCGAGCATGCGGTCGAGGGCAAGCGTGTCAGCCTGAACCCGGCCACGCACGAAGCCAGCGTCAACGGCGAGCTGGTCTCGCTCTCGGCCCGCGAATGGGCCGTGCTGGAGCCGCTGCTGGCGCGGCCCGGCGTGGTGTTCTCGCGCGCGCAGCTCGAGGAAAAACTCTACAGCTGGAAAGACGAGATCAGCAGCAATGCGGTGGAGGTCTACATCCACGGCCTGCGCAAGAAGCTCGGCAGCGAACTGATCCAGACCGTGCGCGGCCTGGGCTATGTGGTGCCACGCACATGACGCCCCAGCCTTCTTCCGATGCGGACACGGCACGGCACGAGGCCGCCGGCGGCCCGGCCACGCACTCCCTGCGCCGCCGCCTGCTGTGGTTCGTGCTGGCGGCCATCCTGCTGGCCGCGCTGCTGCAGGGCACCACGGCCTACCGGGGAGCGCTGCAGCAGGCCGACGACATGTTCGACTACCACCTGCAGCAGATGGCCTACTCGCTGCGCGGCGGCATTCCGCTGGTGCCGGCCCAGCCCGGCAACAGCAACATCGACGACCTCGACTTCATCATCCAGATCTGGGGCCAGGACGGCGCCCAGCTGTTCCGCTCCGAGCGCTCCGGGCTGCCGCCGCGCGCGGTGCTCGGTTTCTCCGACGTCACGGTC